>NZ_BSUG01000014.1 GCF_030161475.1 Tetragenococcus halophilus subsp. flandriensis
TTTTACAACAAACAAAATCAGGAAATATTACTACATTTTAGTCTCCTAAATAAATGGCCTAAAGTCTTGAAATATCAAGGCTTTAGGCCATTTTAACCTTTTGTAAGTGTCAAATTCAGGATTATAACAATAAACAAACTCATTGCCTATAATAATTGAAAATATGATTGAAAATATTAATAGAACAAAAGAATTTTTTAAAAATTACTATACACTTAAAATAAAAGAATGTTATCGCGAAACTTGTAATCCTTACTCTTTTGCTAGCACAAAGATTTCCCGTTTCTTGAGCTATTACTTCTTATTCAACATTGATTTGCTATTTTCTTTGAATTTATTTCCGATTTTTTTATAAAAAAGGCAAAATAAAAACAGAACCGGCTACAGTTCTGTTTTTATAAGTAAAGTTTACATTTCCAGTAATTCGTTTTCCTTATCAGAAGATATATCATCGATGTTTTTGATATTTTGATCTGTCAAATCCTGCATATCTTTTTCAGCAGTTCGCAAGTCATCTTCGGTAATGTCACTATTTTTTTCTTGCTTTTTGTATTCATCCATTGCTTCACGGCGAGCATTTCTTACCGACACTTTTGCTGTTTCTGCGTCTTTTCCGACTTCTTTTGCTAATTCTTTTCGGCGCTCTTCAGTCAGCTGAGGAATGACTAAGCGAACGACCGAACCATCGTTAGTTGGTGTGATACCAACATCTGAAGCTAAAATCGATTTTTCAATTTCTGCTAGCATTGTTTTATCAAATGGTTTGATCATCAATACTCGTGCTTCAGGTATGGTAATAGAAGCTAGTTGATTCAACGGTGTTGGCACACCATAATAGACAACATTTACACGATCTAATAAACTTGCGTTGGCACGACCTGCACGTATTTGTCCAAGTTGATATTGCAGATTATCTGTGGCTTTTTCCATGTTTTCTTTTGCTTGTTGAAAAACTTTATCTGCCATGTGTTATTTCCCCTTTACAGTTGTTCCGATATTTTCACCCATGACGGCGCGCTCGATATTTCCAGCTTTATTTAAATTAAATACTACCACTGGAATATCATTATCCATACTTAAAGAACTTGCGGTCGAATCCATGACTTCCAACCCTTTTGAGATAACTTCTAAATGCGTCAATTCTTCAAATTTAACAGCTGTTTCATCTTCTTTAGGGTCTGCTGAATAGACACCATCAACGTTATTTTTAGCCATCAAAATAACATCTGCTTTAATCTCAGCAGCTCGCAAAGCAGCAGTCGTATCCGTTGAAAAATAAGGATTTCCTGTGCCGCCAGCGAAAATAACAACTCTTCCTTTTTCAAGATGACGCTCAGCCCGGCGACGAATATAAGGTTCAGCTACTTGGCGCATTTCAATAGAAGTTTGTACACGCGTTGGTACATTCACATTTTCCAAAGTATCTTGTAATGCTAAAGCATTCATCACGGTTGCTAGCATTCCCATATAATCGGCTTGCGCACGTTCCATGCCAACTTGGGCACCAATTTGTCCTCGCCAAATATTTCCACCGCCAACTATAATAGCTAATTCAACATTTAACTCATAAACCTTTTTTAATTCCTCAGCGATTTTTTGGATCGTTGGCGGATTGATGCCAAAGCCATCTTCGCCAGCTAATGCTTCACCGCTCAATTTTAGTACCACACGTTGATATTTTGGTTTCATCCTCACGATTCCTCCGTAAATTCTCTGTTATCATTGTAGCATATTCATTGTATTTGCGCAGTTGAAAAATTACGCTTGTTTACTTTTTTGCTTTAAACAATAACTTTTTATTTTTGAATAATTTTTATTGTAAAATGTTAACACACGCAGCTCACAAAAAATAGGAGCGCATCTGCATGCGTTCCTATTTTTAAGGAACTAACGATTATTGGTTAGCTTGGCTCTTTACTTCGTCTGCAAAGTTTTCTTCTTTTTTCTCAATACCTTCGCCTACTTCATAACGAACAAAAGTATTGACTGTAGCGTTTTGTCCACTGACATATTTTTCAACTGTCATATCAGGATCTTTTACATAAGGTTGGTCAACTAAGCAAATTTCTGCTTTATATTTGTTCAAGCGGCCTTCAACCATTTTTTCAACAATTTTTTCTGGTTTGCCTTCGCTATGTGCTTGTTCTGTTAAGATAGATTTTTCATGTGCCAATTCATCTTCTGGAATTTGGCTTTCGTCAATATAGCGTGGATTGATTGCTGCTACGTGCATAGCTACGTTTTTAGCAACTGATTCATCAGTAGTTCCGTTAACAACAGTTAAAACAGCAATACTACCGCCCATATGCAAGTAAGAACCAAATGCAGCATTATCTGTTTTTTCAAGTACTTCAAAACGACGGAAGCTGATTTTTTCTCCAATCACTTGGGTTGCTTCAATTAAAGCTGCTTCAATATTGCCATTGCCAGTTTCCAACTTCATTGCTTCATCCATATCAGCTGGTTTGTTTTTTGCAACAACTTGGGCAATTTCTTTTACTAGATTTTGGAATTTTTCGTTTTTAGAAACAAAGTCCGTTTCTGAGTTTACTTCAACAATCGCAGCTGTGTTTCCTTCAACAGCAACAGAAGCTAGACCTTCAGCTGCCACGCGATCACTCTTTTTGGCTGCTTTAGCCATTCCTTTTTCACGTAAAGAGTCGACAGCTTTTTCCATGTCGCCTTCAACTTCTACTAATGCTTTTTTAGCGTCCATCATACCGACGCCCGTTTTATCACGTAACTCTTTAACTAATTTTGCTGAAATATTAGCCATTTATTTATTCCTCCTGCTTCATTTGTAAAATATTTTTGAAAAAAAGCTGTTTCAAAGGAGAGTGCAGCTTTTCGCCCAGCCTTTGAAACAGCTCCGCTATTCAATCTTATTCAGCTGATTGGTTGTTACCTTCAACTACATCTACCATTTCTTCAAGTGAAGGAGCGTTTTCTGCAGTTACATTTTCTTCATCTACAAAGTCTTCTTCAGCGACTTCGTCTTCACCTTGGTTACCTTCAATCAATGCATCAGCCATTTTTGAAGTAATTAACTTAACGGCACGAATTGCATCGTCATTAGAAGGGATAACAACATCAATTTCATCTGGGTCGCAGTTTGTATCAACCATCGCAACAATTGGAATATTCAATTTATGCGCTTCTTGAACAGCAATGCGTTCTTTTCTAGGATCTACGATGTAAATAACATCTGGGATTCTAGGCATATCCGCAATACCACCCAAGAATTTTTCCAAACGATCGCGTTCTTTGTTTAATCCTACAACTTCTTTTTTAGGAAGTACGTCAAAAGTACCGTCTTCTTCCATACGATTAATATCTTTTAGACGTGTCACGCGTTTTTGGATTGTTTGCCAGTTAGTCAAAGTTCCACCTAACCAACGATGGTTAACATAGTATTGACCCGCACGGATTGCTTCATCTTTAATCGAGTCTTGTGCTTGTTTCTTTGTACCTACAAATAGAGCAACGCCGCCTTCTTCAGCGACTTCTCTCATATATTCATAAGCTGCGTCTACCAATTTAACTGTTTTTTGCAAGTCAATAATGTAGATGCCGTTTCTTTCTGTGAAGATGTATTTTTTCATCTTCGGATTCCAGCGACGTGTTTGGTGACCAAAATGTACGCCGGCTTCTAGCAATTGTTTCATGCTTAATACTGCCATTTTAATTCCTCCATGTGGTTTTATTTTCCTCTCCTATCGATCATCTCGTTGAAGAACTGAACAATATCAGCACCACTTCATTGATCACGATAAGATGTGGATTTAGTTTCTTTTCAGAAACCTTAAATAGTATACTATAATTTCGCTATAATTTCAACTATTTTATTCTTGGCCTAGTTAAATTTCTATCGCTTGTGGAAAAACTAGAAACTTAGTCCCGGACAAGCATTTAAGCTTAAATCCGCCAGCTTATTTTTATTAAATTCAGTTTGTCCTGCTGCTGCGATCATCGCCGCATTATCCCCACATAAACGTAAGCTTGGGATGATTAAAGTAGAATTAGGTAATTGTTCTTCCACTTTTTGTTTCATTGTTTCGCGCAAACCTTGATTAGCAGCAACACCGCCTGCTAACACCAACTGTTTAACAGGATAAGCCTTAGCCGCATGTATTGTTTTTTTCACCAACACTTCAACCACACTTGCTTGAAAACTAGCAGCTAAATCTTCTTGCGATAATGTCTCATTCCGTTGCTGGGCATTGTGGACGAGATTAATAAACGCACTTTTTAGTCCACTAAAGCTAAAGTCAAAATTATCTTCCTGTAACATCGCACGAGGAAAATGGTAACTGTCTTTTCCTAAATGAGCTAACTGGTCAATTTCTTTACCACTTGGATAGCTCAATTTCAAAACTCTTCCAACTTTATCATAAGCCTCGCCTGCTGCATCATCTCTGGTTTCTCCGATAATTTCATAAGAAGCGTCTTCTTTCATATAAACTAATTCTGTGTGTCCGCCACTGACAACTAAAGCTAGTAAAGGAAATTGCAATTCTTCTTCAAAACGCGCCGCATAAATATGTCCTGCAATATGATTTACCGGAACTAAGGATATGTTATTGGCCCAGGCAAAAGCCTTAGCTGCCTGTACACCAATCAACAAAGCGCCCACTAAGCCTGGCCCGTATGTTACAGCCACAGCTGTTAGTTCTTTTTTGTCTACTTGTGCTTCTTGCAGGGCCTCATCAATACACAAAGTAATTTGTTCTACATGATGACGGCTGGCGACTTCCGGAACCACTCCGCCAAAACGTTTATGACTATTAATCTGTGAAGCTACAATATTGCTTAAAATCGTCTTACCATCTTTAACAACAGCAACACTTGTTTCATCACAGCTACTTTCAATACCTAATATCAATTCGCTCATTATCTTTTTCTGGCCTCACTTTTTTTACCATTACTAACGCATCTTCTAGCGGTTTTGAATAATATCCGGTTCTATGACCTGTCTGATTAAAACCATTTTTTAAATACAAATTTTGAGCCGCCTGATTGGATACTCTTACTTCTAAAATAATTCGTTCCACCTGTTCAGCTAAAGCTATTTGATTTAAATGATGCAGCAAAAGATGTCCATAGCCTTTTCCTTGTTCATCGGGTGCAATGGCCAGATTAAAGACTTCCATTTCGTCTAAAAACTGATGATAACAAAGATAAGCTACAATCTCTTCTTCTTCAAGGATCAAATACCCACAATGCTTATTGCGAATTTCGGCTTCAAATTGTTCTTCTGTCCAGGGAGAACCTGCGGCAAAACTTTTACTAGACAATGCAAATAGCTGCTGCGCTAATTTTTTTAGCGAAAAAAAACATTCATTAATTAAACGCATCACTTAACCCTCTTTACCATATAAAGTGCATCTTCATTTCCTATTCTGTAATAATTTGCCATCCTTTTTTTAGCCTCATACCCCAATTTACGATACAGTCTTTTGGCATCGATATTACTTATACGCACTTCTAATGAAATCGTCTGACAGTGCTGTCTAAAGCCAAAAGCCTCAACTTCTTTCAACAAAAATGAAGCAATGCCATTTTTTTGAAAATCTGGGTGTATGGCTATATGTGTAATATGTAAATCGTCTAAAGAAGCTCGGCTGCCGACAAAACCGATAATTTTATTTTGGTATAAGACACACAGATACAAATGAGCATAACGTGAATACAATTCTGCTAAAAAAGCACTACGTGTCCAAGGAAGCTCGCCGGCATAAACCTCCCGCTCTAATTGAAGCAGTTCTTTAATATCATCTGTGCTCATTTGGCGTATTGTAAATTTTTTGTCCGCAATTTCTTGTTCATGCGTGACATAACGTTCTTTGTGATGGAAAGTTGAGAATGCAGATCTAAATCTTTTCAACATAATTTTGCACCCCATTTTGATGCGTTTTTAACCATTTTTCTTCGGCTTCTACACGTTTTAGATAATTCGGTAAAAATTGATGGATATCACTAACAGGGCTTTCGTCTTGCGCTAATTGGCTAAGCACTACGCCATTAGGATAGTCCCATTGAGCAATCGAGTTAATCTCTGCCAAAGGAAGTTTTTCAGAAATCTGCGGCTGAAATTTTTTTACATCAGCTCCCACAAAGCGACATGGTTGATCTTTTAACTGCTCCAATAAGTTCTCAAGGGAAATATGCTGATCTTCTAAGATATTTATTAGTTTATGATTTTTCCATTGATAGACACCAGCGTAAACATTTTCCCTACGAGCATCAAAAAGTGGGACAATCCAATCTTGTTCATTGATACAATTGGCCGCAATAGTTTTTAAACTTGAAATACCTACCAGATCTATAGACAAGGTATTTGCCAGTGTTTTTGCTGTCGTTACACCAATGCGTAAACCTGTGTAAGACCCCGGTCCTTGGGCAACTGCAATACGGTCCAAATCAGCAGGTGTTAAACCAACACTTCCCATTAAAAAATCTATCGCTGGCATCAATGTTTTACTATGCGTTTTATTTACCATCGTTTGTAATTGCCCTAAAATTTTCTGATCTTCCATAATAGCAACTGCCATCGTCGGATTAGATGTGTCCATTGCCAGTACTTTCATTTGTCTGTTCCCTTCTTTTAAAATCCTTACATATTTTATCACGAATTTGTAAAAGAAACTAGGATTGACAACCTAGGATGAAATGTAAAAAAATAATAGAACTTTTTTGTTGTTATTATCCATTAAGTCATTGAACAAGTAAGGAAACAGAAAAACACTATTTGTTCATGGACCGAATGACTAGTAAAAAGAGAAATTTTCCTCCTTCACAAATGGCTTAAAAGGATAAGTTAATTTTCTCTTAATGAAAATTTAATATATTAACAAAAACTGTTTTGATAGCTTTTTCAAAAGTTATATGTTATTTTTCAATTAAATATAAAGCGCATTCATTAGCATTTAATTAGAGGATAGCGTTAAAATTATATTATAAATTCATTGTTTTTAATTTATCAGTTTTCTTATTTAGTAACCCTGGCTTGCTAAAAAGTTTTATTAAAAAAAGAAAGGCGGAAAATAATATGAGACAAAAGAAAAAAATTTTATTCAGTATCTTTATCAGTCTCATTTTTTTATTTTTAAGTGGTTTTAGTTTTTTCAATCGTTCCGAGGATAAGCAGAAAGTAGAGATTGAATTTTTTAATCAAAAGTCGGAAATTGCTGAAGGTTTGCGACATGCTGGTAAGTCTTTTGAAAAAGAGAATCCTAATGTAAAAGTCACCATTACTACTGTAACCTCAAGAGATGGTGGTGCTGCATTATTGTCAAAGTTTACTTCGGGGAATGCGCCAACAATGATGATGTTAGGCGGTTTACCAGATATTGATTTTTACAAAGATTATCTGCTTGAAATGAGTGATTTCAAAATCACAGACGAAATGCTCCCGCAACTTCTAGGAGCTGGAACATTAAATGATGAAATTTTAGCATTACCTATGGGTATCGAAGGATTCGGTTTTATGTATAATAAAGAAATTTTTGCAAAAGCGGGTATTGATCCAAAAGAAATTCAGAGTTTTGCTGACTTTAAACAAGCTGTCGAGACCTTAGATGATAAAAAAGAAGAATTGGGATTAGCTGAAGTTTTTGCTTATGAAGGTGAAGACGAAAATGTGGCCAACCACTTTTTTGCTAATTTTGCAGCTTCAGAGTTTAATGATGATAACAATGTCGCCTTTAACGCAAAAGAACTAAATTGGAAAAATGGCGATCGTATGAAAGAATATACCGATTTAATCAATCAGCACACCGTACAACCAGTAGTCACCATGACTAACCCCCATTCTGTAGAAGATTTATTTTTTAACGATGAGGTCGCTATGATCCATCAGGGAAATTGGATTGTTCCTGCTTTAGATGACATGGATCCTTCATTTGTCCAAGAAAAATTAGGGATTTTACCAATATTTGCTGATGATGATTTGCCAGGAAGAAATGTTGCTGGTTCCAATTGGGTTATCGGTATTAACAAAACAAAATCTAAAGAAGAGACACGAGCTGCGGTTGATTTTTTGGACTTTTTATATACGAGTGAAAAAGGAAAAGAAATCGTCTCTGATGAATTTCAATTAGTCCCACCAACAAAAGATGTTGATATTGATGACATTTCCGCGCCTGTTTCTCGCCAATTATATCAGGAAGTTTTGGACGATAAAGCTGCGCCTATGACTTACAAACAAGAGCCTTATGGTTTTTTACGAGCATCCTTAGCGCCTAATTTCCAAAAATATCTAGCAGGTCAGCTTTCTTGGGAAGAATTGACAAAGCGAACCTCAGCTGATTTCAAACAAATGAGACAAGTACAAACTGTTGATTAACTCATTATTTTTGTAGGAGATGATGTCAATGAACCATTACAAGAACATGAAAAAAACTTATTGGCTTTTTTTAGCACCGGTGTTAATTATTTTATTTCTTGTCATCGTTCTGCCGTTTATTTACGGCATTTATACCTCATTTACCAACTCTAATGGCTTAACGATGTCCTTTATTGGCCTAACGAACTATAAGGAGTTATTCAGTGATCAGCGCTTTCTAGAGAGCATGAACGTTACCTTTTGGTTTTCAGTCTTTTCTGTTGTCTTGGTCAATATCATTGGTTTAGCTCTTGGCTTATTAGTGACAACTATTCAAGGGAAATTTGCCACCTTTTTACGAACCACTTTCTTTGTTCCTAATTTAATCGGTGGTGTAATTTTAGGATTTATCTGGCAATTTATTTTCATCCAAGCTTTTTCTGCTATTGGAAGTGCAACCGGTATCAGTTTTTTTGACAACTGGCTAGCAACTAGTGTTTCTGGCTTTTGGGCACTAGTCATTGTCTTTGTATGGCAAATGAGTGGCTATGTCATGCTGATATATATTTCTTTTTTAACTTCAATTAGTCAAACCGTACTTGATTCAGCCAAAATGGATGGTGCCAATGCTTGGCAAATGTTTTGGTATATCAAGTTTCCGACAGTAGCTCCCGCTTTTACTATTAGCTTATTTTTAACATTAACAAATGCTTTTCGACTTTACGACTTAAACTTAACTTTAACCAATGGTGGGCCTTTTGGTTCTACAGAAATGTTGGCAATGAACATTTATAACACAGCTTTTCAAGAATACAGCCAAGGATATGCCCAAGCAAAAGGTGTAATATTCTTTATTATTGTAACGATTGTAACAGTGATTCAATTGAACTTAACTAGAAAGCGAGAGATGGATGTATGAAAAAACAACTCGATTTCAATAAATTACTGGTTATTATTTTAGCTATCGTATTATCACTCAGTTGGTTATATCCTTTCTTTTTAATTTTCATTAATTCATTTAAAACACGTACCGAAATTCTCTCTAATGTCATTGGCTTACCTGAAGAAATCACACTTACTAACTATCCCAATGCATTTCAGGCTATGAATTATGTATCAGGTTTTGGCAATTCAGTGATTATCACTGTGGCTAGTGTAGGCTTAACTGTATTATTTAGTGCCATGGCTGCTTATGTATTGCACCGCCGCAACTCAAAATTAAGTACTTTCATTTATTACTTTTGCGGCGTTACGATGCTGATCCCCTTTCAAGCCATTATGATTCCTTTGATCAATCTTTTTGGACAAATCAATTTATTAAACCGTACAGGCTTAACTATCATGAATATTGGTTTTTCGGTCAGTTTGTCTGTTTATCTTTATTACGGTGCTATGCGTAGTATTTCAACAGATTTAGATGACGCAGCAAACATTGACGGCGCAAGTCGCATGAGCATTTTCTTTCGCGTAATCTTACCCATTTTAAAACCTACCACTGTAACAGTTATTATTTTAAATGGAATGAAGATATGGAATGATTATCTATTACCTTCATTAGTGGTTAATCAACAGGGGATGCGTACATTGCCGTTAGAATTATATTCATTTTTCGGTGAATTCACCACACAGTGGGAACTAGCATTAACCGGACTATTATTAGCAATTATTCCAGTGATTCTCCTCTTTATTTCTTTACAAAAATACTTTATTGCTGGGATAAGTGAGGGTTCTTTGAAAATGTAGTCACTAGTATCGGATAATTTTTACTTAAAAATAGCGCTAGCAAGCAAAATTCATCAAATTTGCTTACTAACGCTATATCAATTTATCTTTTAGCTACAGAGTTAGCTGATTGATTAAAAATCTATATATTTAATATGACTATTCTTTTACGGCCCCTCCAACGCTATTTATAATACGTTTTTGCCCAAATAAATAAGCGACAAGCATTGGCAACATGGCTAGAAGATAAGAAGCAAACGCTAGAGTGTAATCAGTACTAAACTCAGATTCAAAAATGTATTGTGTTAATGGAATAGTAGCCAGTTCACTCTGACCGCCTAAAATCACTAATGGTAGCATAAAATCATTCCATGTAGCTATAGTGATTAATATACCAACGGTTGCATTCATTGGCTTTAGTAAAGGAAATACGACATACCAAAAAATTTTCCATTCGCTAGCTCCGTCAACGTATGCTGCTTCTTCTAATGCAACAGGTATAGTTTTAATATAACTAACATATAAAAATAAATGGAAAGCCAAATGCATAACTAAATTCAAAATAATCATTCCAAATCTATTATCTAGGCCCCACAAGGCTGTTTGTCTCACCAATGGAAGCATAATAATAGATATGGGCACAAACATTCCGCTAACTATATAATAATAGACTACTTTTACCCATTTCTTATAGAGATTCCTTGCAATGACATACCCTACTAATGAATGCAATAATACAACTAAAATAACAGTAGGAATGGTTATTATCAAACTGTTTCCAAGTGCTCGAAAAAAATTTGTCATTTCTATTGCATCTGTAAAATTTTGAAACGACCATGTCTCTGGCAAGGCAAGAAACGAATTTGTAGCCAATTCTTCTGTAGTCTTAAAAGCAGTGATGATAGTTATATACAATGGAAATAAAATTGACAAACTTCCTAAAGACAAAATAATAGTACCTAACCAGTTTACTTTTTTTCTTCTCAAATTAATTCTCCTCCCGTTCTAACACTCTAAATTGAAAGAAAGAAATCAATAATATAATAATGAAAAAGACAACAGCATTTGCAATTTGATAGGCAAATTGCCCGTCAGAAAATGCACCTTCATAAATTAAAAAAGAAACAGATTCTGTTGCTGTACCAGGTCCTCCGTCAGTCAGAGCTACAATTTGGTCAAATGCCATTAAAAAATTCTTCATAGAAACAACTAGATTGATTGTAAAAAAGGGAATTAGTAATGGAAAAGTTATGTTTTTAAATTTAGCAAAATTAGAAGCTCCATCTATTTCTGCTGCTTCATAAATACTTTCATCTATTGTTACTAATCCTGATAAATACAAAATCGTATTAAAAGCTGCTGCTTCCCAAACCGTGACAACCACAATACCAATCCATGCTAGATTTTGATTACCCAAAATGTTATACCGTAAAAAATCAATATTCAAAACATCACCAAGAGCAGGAATGATTTGACTAAATATAAAGCTAAAAACGTACGCAATAATTAATGTACCTAACATATACGGGATAAAATAAATACCTCGCAAAGTATTTGAAAACTTTATATTTGAATTTATACCAAGCGCGATCAACATACTGATAATGTTAACTAAGATAGTTGATATAACTGAAAATCCTATTGTAAAAAAATAGGAATATCTGATTCTTGTATCTTGAAATCCTTCAATATAATTGCTTAGTCCAACAAAATCCCAGTCCCCATAACCTCTAAAATCAGTAAAACTATAAAATACACCTTGAATCAAAGGTAGTGTGTGAAACATAAAAAATAGAATAAGTGTTGGAATAATAACTATATAAAGTAGTCTATTTATTTTATTTCTCATAATTTTGCCCCTTTAACTTTTACCATTGTTCATCCATCGACTCTAAGAAACTATCAATATCTTTATTAATTAAAAAATCCTGTATTAAATTTTCTTCTCCAAGTGCTGCTGGATAATAATGATCTGGAAAACTTGTTAAATCATCTTCAATAAAATACGGCTGAAGATCGTCAAAAATCTCAGATTCTTGTAGTACATCTTCTAAAGTGGATGGTGTAATTTGATCATCGACATATTTTTGGTTTACTTCAGGTCTCATTAAATAATTAATAAACGTAAGAGCTTCTTCTTTATGATCAGTTTCCTCGCTCATGGCAAAAAGCATGTCTACACCCGATGTCAAACTATTTTGCTCAGGGTCATCTGTTGCAGGAAGCGGAAAAATTCCTAACTCGGCATGGGGATCATAATTTAACATATCTGGTATGGCAGAATTAATTTGAAAATAAAATAAAGCCCCATCATTTATAAAGTTAATATTTCCGGTATCATAATCAGACCCAAATATATCTCCTTCACCGTATTCAAGTAACTGCAACATTTTTTCTGCTACCTCTCTATAATCATTCTGAAAAGAAGCCTCTCCTCTTTCCTTCTCAATATGGAAATCATCATCAACTAAAATGCTGGCTAATGCATTCCACATGGGTAAACCAGTCCAGGCATCATTCAAAGCAAATTCAATTGGTTTAACACCTTGGTCTTGAGCAGTATCTAATAATTCTATAAATTCTGACCAAGTTCTAGGGACTTCCATATCTAACTCATTAAATAGTCTCTTATTATAGATAACACCATCTGCGTTTGCAGCATAAGGAACCCCGTAATCATTTGTTATATTTTCACCAACTAACGGACGAAGCATTTCAATATAAGAGGGTTGTATATCTGACATAAACTCTTCATCAGTTAAATCTGCGAGTATACCTGCGTCAGCAAATTCACCATATGTAGCGTCTCCACCTAAAGACATAACATCTGGCACGTCATCTCTTACTAGTCTTGATCTAAGAACCGTGATTGGATCAGGAGGAGATTGGAAATCAACGGAAATCTCGGGATACTCTTCTTCGAAGTCTTCAATTATATCTCGTAATATGTTAATATTTTCTCCTTTGTAAGAAAACAATTCTATTTCTACAACACCATCGGCTGCTTGCTCATTCGAGCTGCTACAACTTGTTAACATTACAGAAAAAAATAATGCTGACAACAGTAATATCTTTCTCATAATTTTCCTCCTATAGCCATTTTTTAACTTTAAAATACGCTTTATTGTCACAGTTTTAACATATAAATTATATTTGAACAGAAAATTTTTTATCCACTTTGATTGATGCCAGTGATGTTAGCGCTATCAAAAATAAAAATAACAAATACATTTTTTTAAATTCATCTCCATAGAATAATTAGTATTAATCGATAGTAATATACGATAAAGTAACCCGTATATTACTATTTAATGTCTCTTTTATATCTTCTTTAGATGGATCATTTGCGTTTGATAATCTCCATAAAAATCTGGATAATACATACCGATAGTCATCAACTCATCGCCGTAATATTTTTCTTTTGTCTCTACATCTTCATAAATAAATTCTTTATTCAATCCAGCTAACTTCACTTCATTAAATACAGCTTGTGCATTCGTTAAGATACGTCCTAAGAAAAGAAGCGCTTCTTTTTGGTCTTGAGAAACAAACATCCAAGCAACGGTATTTCCTTCATAGGGACTTTTTAGACGAATAAAATCACCATATTGCACAAGTGGGCGAATTTCTTGATAATCTTGAACTTGTTCGGCTATTTCTTCTTTTTCTTCTACGCTTAATTGCTCAAGATCCAACTCATAACCAAATACGCCACTCATCGCCACGTCGCCTCGTGTTTTTAAGCTGGTACTTCTTCCAGTTTGATGGTTAGGTGAAGCAGAAACGTGAGCAGTCATTGAAGAAATTGGATAAGCTAGACTTGTACTATACTGTATATTCATACGTTCCACTGCATCTGTGTTATCACTTGTCCAGGATTGGGGCATATAGTATAAAAATCCAGTATCAAAACGTCCGCCTCCACCGGAGCAACCTTCCCAGAGCATCTCAGGATAATCCCTAGTTAGATTTTCCAGTAGCTCATAAACACCTAGCAAATATCGATGTGCTGTTTCTCCTTGATTTTGCGCATTCAATATAATCGAATAAGCATCCGACATATTCCGATTCATATCCCATTTCACATAGTCGATGTTAACGGTGTCAAAAATTTCACGTATTTGACTTTCTACTGCTTCTCTCACTTCTTTTCTACCCATATCTAACAGATACTGATCACGAGAAGCTGAAGGTGTCCGCCCTGGTTCTTGCATTAAATAATCAGGATGTTGTTCGTATAGCTTAGAATCAATAGAAATCATTTCGGGTTCAAGCCATAAACCAAATTTCAAACCTTTTTGATGTACATAATCAGAAACCCCTTTTAGACCATTCGATAATTTCTCCTTATATTCAAACCAGTCGCCTAAGGATGAATCATCATTGTCTCGATGACCATACCAACCATCATCTAAAACAAACATCTCTATGCCTAGGTTTGCTGCTTCATCAACAATTTTTCCTATTTTTTCGCTAGTAAAATCAAAATAAGTTGCTTCCCAATTATTAATTAAAATGGGACGTTGACGATCTTTGTGTTTTCCACGTGCAACACGTTCTCTTAATAAATGATGGTAGTTGTCGCTCATCTGGTTTAACCCAGAATCCGAGTACACCATAATTACTTCAGGTGTTTGAAAACTTTCTTCTGAATTCAATTGCCAAGAAAAATTATAATCATTGATTCCTACTAAAACTCGCAATTGGTCAATTTGGTCTTTTTCAATTTCAAATGAATGATTTCCAGAATATACAAAATTTAATCCAATGGCTGGTCCAGAAAATTCATTCGTATCGTGGTTTACCAAAACGATAAAACTATTCATTTGATGACTCGTTGTTCCTCTTCGACTTTCAAAAGTTTTAATGCCAGCATTGATCTTTTCTCGCTGTAATTGTCGTTCTTGAACATGTGCTCCTGGTAAAGAAATCACTTCGTCGTATATACCACTGTTTGTTAGATCCATTTGCATAGAAGCAATCTTTTCAATACTAATTGAATTAGCAGTCAAGTTTCTAACTTTAGTTGAACGTGTAATTGCTGAGCGATCAGAATAAATCGTATAAATTAAATCAACATATATTTCTTTTTCCCGATCTTTTATAGTTAAAACAAGCGTTTTCGCTTCTTCATCAGATTCGGTATAAACTTGTGGTAGCCCTTTTAATTCTGGTTTTCCATCTTTAATTCTATAATCAAAATAGCGAAAGTCATGTAAATTAGAACCGCTTTCACGACGGATAATCGAAGAAGGAATCCGATAATCCATTGACCCATGACTCGAAAATTCCTGTGGAAGTGTATCTTTGGAGTATGCCCTTTCAGAATTGCCTGGAACATTACCAGAAAATCCCCTATCCCGTCTAGGATACTTTTTATGATTACTATACGATTGGAATGATTTTCCAAAGTATAAATGACTCACTACACCGTCTTCTTCAATCTGAATTAAATAAGAAATCTCCCCATTATTTAAATGAAAAACTTTCTCCTCCTGATGAAATATTACATTTGCTTTACTCATAATTTCTCCTCCTATTTAACAACTGTTTACTTTATAATGTTTACTAAACAAAGAAGTCAAGAAAAAAAAGAGAATTTTTCAATTCTCTTTTTACGAAGGGATAAAGCTTTCTCTTACGATTAGTTTTGAAGGAAAAGTCATTATCACAGACTCGTCTCTAATATGATCAATTCTTTCTTTAGCTAAACGAACAGCTGCTCTTCCTATCTCACTAGCATTTATAGCAACAGTCGTTAAATTAGGCGTTAAAAACTCTGCAATTTCTATATCATCAAAGCTTGCAATAGCAACTTCTTTACCTACTGTTTTTTCTGCAGTTTGTAAAGAACGATATACTCCTACAGACAATGGATCACTGCCCACTAAAAGCGCCGTTGGAAATTTTTCTTCTTCTAACAAAAGTTCATCAGCCATTCTTTTTCCTTCAAGAGGTTCCCAAGCCCCTAACTTATAACAAGCTCTTAAATTTTTTTCCTGCATAAATTGTTGATAAGCACGAAGGCGTTTCTCGTTTTTATTAAACTTTTTTTCTCCTTCTTCACTCACATCAATATTATAACCACCAATATAAGCTATATGGGTATGTCCAGCATCAACAAAAAGCTGTAAAATATATTTTGTCATCCGTTCAAAATCAGCATAAACTAAATCAGCTTCCGTCTGAATGTCTGGGTTATCTACAACAATGACTTGAGAATTTTGTTGTTTTAATTTTTGAACAGAACTTTCGTCAACGGTTCCAATAACAATAATTGCGCCAAGTTTGTCCAAATCATGCCAAGCTTTAGGATTATCCGACAAATTATAAACTCGGTTCATCCCCAGGTGTAAGCGTCTTGCTTCTTCTTCCATCCCAGAACGTAAGTCACTAAAATATGGATCATCAATTTCACTTTGCCTGCTAATTGTTGCAATGACACCAATTGAAGGATATCTTTTTTTTACATACTTTCGTTGATTTAGATCATAATTTAATTCTTTTACCGCTTGATAAATTTTTTCCTTGGTGGTACTTGCAACAGATAGCGTTGCATCATTATTTAATACTCGAGAAACTGTTGTTGCGCTAACACCAGCTCTTCTTGCAACATCCCTAATACCTGCCACTAAACTCAACTCCTATACTGTTTACTAAACAACCACAATATAGAAAAAACTTTCAAAAGTCAAGTTAATTACGTAAAGAAAACTTATTTATTGCCTAACTAATTTATCTCTTTTACCACTTTACAAGGAGACCCATAAGCTAAGACATTTTCAGGAATGCTTTGGGTAACCAAACTAGCCGCGCCAATGATAGAGTTTTTCCCTATATGAGTCCCGGGTAGTATAATAGCGCCTGCGCCAATCCAAACATTTTCTTCTATTGTTACTGGCAAATTGTATTGCGCATTATTTCTTCTTAATGAAGATTCAAGGGGGTGAGTCCCTGTAATGATCGTTACATTAGGGCCAATCATTGTATCATCATGAATTTCTATACGAGCGTCATCAACTAATGTAAGATTAAAATTAGCATAGACATTATCTCCTAGAAATGTGTTTTTCCCCCAATTCGCGTGCAGTGGTTGCTCAATATAGGTATTTGCGCCGATTTCACCAAATATTTTTTCAAGATATTCTCTTTTCTTCTGTGATTTCTCTGGTGCTAGTTGATTGAAAGAATGAAGAATCTTACTGTATTTTAAGCTTTCCTCTTCAATTTCTGCATTCTCATAATAAATTTCTCCAGAATTCATCCGTCTTTTTATTTCATTTGTGTCCACCTATTTCACCTCATAACAATACCTTATTCCCAATTTTTAAACTAAGCTATTATTTTTTCTTAAAAATACCTAGTAACCATTGTGCGATTACTAGGTATTTTTCGTTCATTTCTGTTTCATCATAGTTGATTCTCGTAATATCAATTCAGTCTCGACTGTAATTTTACGAGCAACCGGTGCTGTTTCTTTTGCTAATTCTAGCATAGTCGTCACTGCTAGTTCTCCTATCCATTCTGTATAAACACGGATAGTCGAAAGTGCTGGGTTTACATATTTCGATACGCTCAAGTCATTGAATCCAATCAACGAAATATCTTCTGGAATTGAAAGTCCTCCTTCATTGATAGCACGCATCGCCCCTATAGCTAATGCATCACTAGAAACAAATAAGGCTGTTGGTATATCCTGTGTCGAGCTCAGATAATCTTTCATCGCTTGGTAACCACCTTCAACAGTAAAACTACCTTCAATATGATATTTTTCTTGATACATTTTTAACTGTTGCAATTGTTCCTTAAAAAATTTCAAGCGAATATCTTTAATCTGATGTTGACTTTCTTTAGTATATTCAATTCCTGAAAGAATACCGATCTTTGTATGTTTTTCTCGGATAAAATGATCAATAGCCAACTCAACAGCTTGCTCAAAATCAATAACAATAGCATTATGTCCTGAAATTGTTCCAGTAGAATCGACAAATAGTAAATTATCAGAAAGTTTTTCCAGTTCTTTTACTTGATTTTGGTCAAATTTCCCAAGAGCGATTGTCGCTTGTACATTCGTTTCAGATAATTGTTCCAGTGGTTCTTTAAGCAAATGAACATTTAATTCTTCAGCTTTTTTTTCAATTCCTAAACGAACCGCTAGATAATACAGATCCTCTAGTTCTTCTTCATTGTTATACCATTGGACTAAACGTACTGTTAGCTGCGCATTTTGTTTCTGTTTATACTTTGTATAATTTAAACTTTCAGCGACTTCAAAAATTTCTTTTTTAGTAGCATCTCCCACAGATAACTGTGTGTCATAATTTAATACCCGCGAAACTGTGGCAGGAGAAACTCCTGCTTTATCTGCTATATCTTTAATAGTTGCCAAAAGCTTCTCCTCCTCGTTTAATACTTAAAGCGTATCTATAAAACGTTTAAAACCAGCTTGTCCTTGTTCGTCTCTTTTGAACACGCCGGCATCTTCTAATACTCGTTTGAATACTTGGCCAACTTCTTTTTGAACGACTTCATTGACGTTTTCTTTTGTTAGACGATGATTCATTTTGATAGAATCAGCCCATTCTTTATGATAAGAAGCCATTTCATTTTCTTCTTCTAATAAATATTTTTCTACTTCTTCTAGTTCAGTTTTCAAACGTGGCGGTAGTATAGCTAACCCCATCACTTCAATTAAACCAATATTTTCTTTTTTAATATGTTGAACATCTTTATGTGGATGGAAAATACCATCAGGATGTTCTTTTGAAACATTGTTATCCCGAAGTACAATATCCATTTCGAAAAAATCATCTTTTTTTCTAGCGATCGGCGTTACTGTATGATGCAGTATCCCATCTTGTGAGTAAGCAGAAATATCTAATTGTTCATCTGAATAAACCGCCCATTTTGCAAAAATCTCATGAGCAGCTCTAGCAAGCTCTTCTTTATTTTTAGCCTGCAAACGAATAACAGACATCGGCCACTTTACGATTCCTGCCGTTACATTTGGGAATTTTTCAAGTGAAAAAGAAAATTCAATTGGCGCTTTGTCCATAGCAAAAGTATGGCGTCCACCTTGGTAATGATCATGTGATAGAATTGAACCTCCTACAATGGGCAAATCAGCGTTAGAACCCATAAAATAATGAGGTAGCACTTCAATAATTTTTAGCAAACGGTCAAATGTTTGTTTCGTAATTTCCATTGGACGATGTTCTTCTGATAAAACAATACAGTGCTCGTTATAATAAGCATAAGGAGAATATTGAAAACCCCAAGATTCACCATCTAAGTTCATACGAATAATACGGTGGTTTGTTCTTGCAGGAAAATTAGAACGGCCCTTATAGCCTTCATTTTCCATACACAACTGACACTTAGGATAGTCAAGCTGTTCAGTATTTTTCTCCATAGCAATTTGTTTAGGGTCTTTTTCGGGCTTGGATAAATTAATAGTTATTTCTAAGCTACCATATTCGGTTTCTACAGGAAAAACAATGTTTTTAGCTATCGCTCGAGTTTTTACATAGTCATTTGTTTTACACAAATCATAAAAATAATCTGTCGCTTTTTTAGGATCTTCAGCATAAAACTGCGCAAAAAAAGCATTAACAACCGATGGTGGTGGTGTTAAAAAGTCCATTAATTGCGCGCCAAAAATTTCTTTTTCCGAAAGAGAATCCCCAATCACTTGATTTTTTTGAGCAGTAGCAATCAACTCATCCAACAATTTTGTCGATTCTTCCGGCGATTGATGGGGTTCAAGCTCTTCAAATTCAGTTTCACCGATCAGTCCTAAAATTCGATTTTGTAAATAGACTCTATCCATTTCCATCCAGCCACCGGATGCGATAGCTAAACTTGTAAAGTCAGAAATTGTTTGACTGATCATCATTTTTCCTCCTCTTCATATCCATCTGGATGGTCCACATGCCAATTCCAAGCTGTTTCAATAATTTCCTTCACGCTAGTATGCTGCGGTTGCCATCCCAAAAGCTCTTTTGCTTTATCACTAGCAGCAACCAAAGTGGCAGGATCGCCTGCACGTCTAGGCGCCACTTTAGCCGGGATTTGTTTATTTGTTACTTCTCTAGCAGCTTCTAACATTTGTTTTACAGAAAAACCTGAATTACTTCCTAAATTAAAAATATTACTTGAATTTCCAGCTTTTAAATATTCTAAAGCTAAAATATGTGCTGCTATCAAATCTTCAACATGAACATAATCTCTCACACAAGTACCATCTGCAGTATCATAATCATCACCAAAAATAGCTAGTTGCTCTCTTTGGCCTAAAGCGACTTCTAGAATAATAGGAATCAAATGGGTTTCTGGTCGATGATCTTCTCCTATAGATGCATCTTTTTTAGCTCCAGCAACATTAAAATAACGTAGCGCAACAAATTTTATCCCATAGGCTTCATCACACCAGCGCATCATTTTTTCCATCATCAATTTGCTTTCGCCATAAGGATTTTTAGGATTAGTTGGCGTTTTTTCGGTGATCGGGTTGTCTTCTGGTTCTCCATAAGTCGCTGCTGTTGAAGAAAAGACAATATTTTTTACATTAAATTCCTGCATAACCTCTAATACGATTTCGGTTCCCGAAACATTATTATTAAAGTATTTTAATGGGTTTTCTACCGATTCACCGACCAAGGAACTAGCCGCAAAGTGAATGACTCCCTCAATATCTTCTTTTGTAAATACTGTTTCAACAAACGCTTTATCACGGATATCTCCTTGATAAAAATGAGCTTTAGGATGGACTGACGCTTGGTGTCCTGTTAATAAATTATCAATCACCGCCACTTCATATCCTTGGTTAATTAGTTGATCAACGGCATGCGAGCCAATGTAACCTGCGCCACCTAATACTAAAATTGTCATACGATTCTCTCCTTCAGTTGGTCATTTTCAATAAATATTATCTGTTTCATTTTATAGCTTTCTAGCGCCATCATCAATACTAGCTTGATAAATATCGCTTGCATATCCAATATTATCCAAATATTTTTGGGAAACATCTTTTACAAAGTCTTGCCAAGACGATTTCTTCACTAAAGCAATCGCACAACCACCAAAGCCAGCACCCGTCATTCGCGCGCCTAGGACAGCAGGATGTTGTTGTGCCGCAATTATTAGGGTGTCCAGTTCTTTTCCTGTTACCTCATAATCATTTTGCAATGAAGCATGAGATGCATTCAGCAGTTCTCCAAATTCAACCAGGTCCCCTTTTTCTAAGGCAACTTTTGCTTTTTTCGTTCGTTCATTTTCGGTCACGGCATGTTTTGCACGTTTAAATAATATCTCGTCTTCAATTAAATCTGCATTGGCTGTAAGATCTTTAGCTTCCAACTCGCCTAATGATTGAATCGATAATTCTTTTTGTAATTGTTGTAAAGCTTGTTCACATTCTTCACGGCGTTCGTTATATTTTGAATCCGCTAATTTTCGCGATTTATTTGTATTCATGATTGCAATTACATATTCCCCAAATTCAGCTGGAACCACTTCATAATCTAATGTATTAGTATCTAATAATAAAGCATGATCAACTTGCCCCATTCCTACAGCAAATTGATCCATAATACCTGAATTTACACCGATAAATTGATTCTCTGTTTTTTGTCCTAATTTTACTAAATCAAACGTAGTAATAGATAGCTCAAATAAATCTTTAAGGATAACACCCATTAATAATTCGATAGAAGCTGAAGAAGAAAGCCCAGCACTATTAGGGATATTGCCATAAAAAGCAATGTCTAAGCCTGAATCAATAGAAAAACCCGCTTCTTTTAAGAAATGAAACATTCCTTTAGGATAGTTTGCCCAATCATCTATTTCTTTATAAGTTAAATCTTCTAGAGTAAATTCAATGACTCCCTTTTCAGGAAAATTTTCCGAATAGAGCCGAACTAAACTATCCTCACGTTTTCTGACTGCAGCATATGTGCCTAGTGTAATTGCTACTGGAAATACATAACCACCATTATAATCTGTATGTTCACCAATTAAGTTCACCCTACCTGGCGCAAAATAAGTCCCTTGTGCTTGATCATCAAATACTTCAGCAAATACTTTCTTTACTTCTTTTTCCATTTTTTTCGCTCCTTTAAAATAAATTCATAAACAGTTCTAAGTTAGTTTTTATAGATAAAATTTTAGTAAATTTATTATAAAATATTTAGTAAATAATTTCAATTTTATTTTTAAAGTGCTTTCATATTAAATTTCCCTAACTGAATTTTGAATCCCACTTTTTTAGAATAAAACTAAAAAGACAAAAGTTTCTTCAAGAAATATAAGTATATCTCTTTTCAAATCTACTCGTTTCATTCATAATAAAGATAAGATAAATAAATGAGGTGAAAAATAATGAAGAAGTTTACTCTTGGATTTATTGTAGGTTCTTTAGCAACTACTGCTGCAACTGCTTGTTTGGTACAATCAGTTAAAAAGCAAGTGATTGAACCCATTGAAGAAAAAGAAGCGATGATTGATGAAAATCGCAAAAAAGCGCGTCGTAAAAGTTTCGCGAGATAAAATAAAGACAAGACCTTATGTATGAACTTTTTAAGTAATTTGAAAAGTTCAATATACATAAGGTCTTGTTTTTTAAGTTACTTTTTTAGACTTTTTCTTACCTTCCCAGCCGTTAAAACCTTCTTTTAAGATGTAGATATCTTTATAACCATTTTTACGTAATTTATTGGCAGCTCGTACGCTTAATGTTTTTCCAGTATCATATAAGTAAACTGGCTGGTCTTTACGAATAGACCCCATCGAGTTATTCAACAAAGTATAAGGAATGTTTCTAGCGCCTAAGATATGGCTACCGTCAAATTCTTTTTTCTCACGAACGTCAATAACTTGCGCCTTTCTCATTCCTTGGCGAAATGTCTCTTGATCAATAACCTTTGCTGAACGTTTTCCTTGTATATAAAAATATAGCCAATTAATCCCCATAGCAATTAATATAGCAGCTAAAATCAGCGTCAAAGTTTGCAAAAAATTCATGTTCTGTCACCTTTCTAATCTTTTAGTTTCAAAGCTAACGAAGCTGCGCCAATAATTCCAGCATCGTTGCCTAACTGTGCTAATTTAATTCTTGTACTTTCTCTTACTTGCGGAAATGTAAATTCTTTAAAATAGTTTACCACTTTTTCGCGTAAGAATTCACCAGCTGCAGACACACCTCCACCTAATATTAAAGATGATGGGTTTAAAAGGTTCCCAATGTTACCACAAGCTAAAGCTAAATAGTAACAAATATAGTCTACAACCATCAACGCAAGCTGATCATCTTCTTCAGCTAGTTCAAAAATGTCTTTACTTGTAATTTCTTCGCCATTATCTAAACGTTGTTTTAATACAGAAGGACCTGCGTACTCTTCAGCTAATTTACGAGCAATCCGCACAATTCCGGTAGCACTAGCAATAGTTTCAAGACAGCCTTTTTTACCACAAGTACATTCAAAACCATCAGGATCCACGGTAATATGCCCGATTTCACCAGCACACCCAGCCGTCCCATGTAAAAGTTCGCCTTCCATAACGATACCGCCACCAACGCCGGTTCCAAGCGTTACAAAAACCACATCAGGTTCATTATCGCCGGCACCTTTCCAACGTTCGCCTAAAGCTGCAACATTGGCATCATTATCCAAGGTAAAAGAAATACCTGTTTCTTTTTCGATCTGTTCTTTGACAGGTTGGGTTGTCTTCCAGTTTAAGTTATAAGCACCAACCACAGTCCCTTTTTTTCGATCAACACTGCCCGGTGTGCCCATACCAATACCAATAAAATCTTCGGGCTGCATGTTGTATAAATCCAAACGATGATTAATCGATGCAATAATATCAGGAACAATATGAGAACCTTCATCCAAGATATTGGTTTGAATACTCCATTTTTGTTGAATTTCACCTGCAGTTGTCAAAATAGCAAATTTAGCAGTCGTTCCACCTAAATCGATTCCCATAATTTTTTCTTCAGCCATTCAATTATCCCCCCAGCTTTCTTCAACTCGATGTTCTCTTATTAATATATTTCTAGCTTTTAGGTAAGTTTCTTGATCTATCAATCGTGCTTCAAAGAGCTTTTTGAGTTCAATGCTCATCAATTCGATGTCATAGATCCGCTTGCCTACATATACAAATATGCCAAAACGTTTTAATAATTGTTGCACGTCATATAAACTATCCATATATACACTTCCTAAATATTATACTAGTAATTGATACTTTTTAAAACCATAGAACAAACAAAAGCCTAGTAAAAATACTAGCGCAATACCCGAAATTATGCGAACATGGATTGAATAATCACGTAAGCGTTGGGGTAAACCAAATAAGTTACCTAACAAAGCTCCGCCAAGTAAACCTCCAACATGTCCCCAAATATCGATTGAACGATCAAATAGACTAAAAAGCAAACTAATCCCAATAAATAAAGTAAATTGCCGTACTAGAATTTGGATGGCATAATTATTTTTGTAGTGCATTCCTAAAACAACAAAAGCACCGAATAACCCAAATAGTGCTGTACTGGAACCGGCCGATTGTACCCCTGGTGAATTAAAAGCAAAGCTTAACAAGTTTCCTGCAGCTCCACTAAGTAGATAAATGAAAAAGTAACGCATGTGCCCATACATCGCTTCTAAGCGCTGCCCCATAAAATATAACACGATTGAATTTACAGCAAAATGCATTAAACCGTAATGAATAAATATAGGCGTGATAAATCGCCAATATTGCGAATAATATACTACAAAAGGACCAAACATCGCACCTTGTGATTCAATTAGGCCAGGAAAAAGATAGGAAATGATAAATACCAATATCTGTATGCCCAAAAATAAATAGGTAATAATCGGTTGATTGAGCCAACGACGAAGTTGAATGTTATTCATAGACATAGCTCCCCTCAATGGTGTCGGTATAAATGCGCATCACTGCTTGGTCAAATTCTTCTGCTTGCCAATCATCATTTAACTGTTCAGAAAAGACCAAACCACAAGTTTTGCCAGGAAAATCTTCCAAAAATCGGTCATAGTAACCTTTACCAAAGCCAATACGATAGCCTTTTTTCGAAAATATCAATCCAGGAACTAATATTAGGTCAATATCATTTTTTGCTATAACTAAGTTATTCACAGGCTCTTCAATTCCAAAGTCAGATAACTGATAAGTTGTATTTTCATCTATTTCATAAAAATTTAACTGACGTTCAGGTAAGGTTTTAGGTACTACTACTTTTTTTCCCTGGCTTAAAGCTTTTTTCATAATAGGTTCAGTATTCAGTTCAAACGATTGCGAGCGAACCATGCCAATTGTTTGAGCTTCTTTCCATAATTTAGAATGGAACAAAAGTGTGGTAATTTGTTGTTCCTTTTTTCGTTTCTTATCTTTATGTTTAGCTAACTCTGCTAATTTTTGTTTTCCTTGTTGTCGTAGTGAGCTTTTATCCATTGTTTCCACTCCAATATCTCAAAATTATTCTACTTGTTTAAGACAATATGTATCTATTCTACCATGTTCAAATAGATACAGATATACAAAATTTTGCGTCAAGCAAACTTACTTAACATTTTTGTCTAAAATTCTAGAATTTTACTTACAAACATGATATGATAGTTAAGTCCAAAAAAATGGAGTATCTAGTTATTTATAGGAGGGAAATGTCATGCGTGTAAACATTACATTAGAATGCACTTCATGCAAAGAACGCAATTATTTAACAAGTAAAAACAAACGCAATAATCCAGACCGTTTGGAAAAGAAAAAATATTGCCCACGTGAAAGAAAAGTTACTTTGCATCGCGAAACAAAATAAAAAATAATTGATCTGCTAAATAATCATTCACGGTTATTTAGCAGACTTTTTTTATATAAGTAGCTAAAAGTTATTCTAGACGACTCTGTTATCCTTTAAAATAATTATTTTAGCTATTTCTGCTAAATTCTAGCATTCCCATCTCTAGTTCAACATTGATCTGTTTCTTTGAGCTATCATTTTTGATTCAACATTGATTTGTTAAAGCTATGTGCTATTGTCTCTCATTCAACATTGTTTTCGTATTTCTATGTTCTATTGCTTCTCATTCAACATTAGTTTAATACATTTACAAAAAGAACGAACTTTTACGTAAAAAAAAAGCCTTATCCGAAGATAAGACTTAAAATGTTCATTTATTCGACTATTAGTACCAGCCGTTTGCTTGCCAGAAAGTTTTAGCGCCGTCCCAGCCGCCGTAACGGTTGTTAACATAATTGTCTGCAACTTTTTCTTGGTTTGCTGGAGAGTGGTCACCATTCAAGTAAGATGAATCTAGTTGATATTTACCAATGTAACGACCGTTTGTAGCTGAATATGAATTACTAGATTCTTTGTTTGCAATCCAAGCTTTTGCAGAAGATGATTCTCCTGAAGATTGGTTTGAACTTGATGTTTGTTTAGGAGCAGCTTGTTGTTTAGGTGCTGACTCTTGTTTAGGAGCTTCTTGCTGTACAGGAGCTGATTCTTGCTTAGGAGCTTCTTGTTGTACAGGAGCTTTATCGCTAGAAGAACCGTCTGTTGCAATGGTTAATTGAGTACCTACAAAAATCATATTTGAGTTTTCAATATCATTGTCTTCTGCAATTTTATTAACTAAACTGTTGTCACCAGCAAACTTCATTGAAATTTTTGATAATGAATCGTTTGGTTTAACAGTGTAAGTTTCGTCTGCATTTACATCGCTTGCGCCAAATGCTAATGTTGCTCCTGCTGCCAATACTGTACTAAACACTAAAGTCTTACTAAATTTCATTTTTCATTGTCCTCCAAAATTTTTTAATTAATGTTGTGCTTTGCGCTACAATTGATAATTTACCATTGATTTGTATTTCATGTGTAAAAAAAACGTAACAATTCATTACAATTTGTTAAAAAAGATGACAAAAACACTATAGTAAAAAATAACTATGTTATTTTTTACTGCATTTAACGATAATTAATATTCATTTAAAAGCTATCTAATTAATGTTTTTATAAAAATTTCTTAAAATAAATTTATTGTTATTTGTATTTTTTTAATAGTTATTTTGTAACATACAGCCATAAAAAAAAAGACTTGAAAAAAATATTTTTTCATTTTTTTCGAGTCTTTTTGCTTGAAATTACTATGAATCTTTTTTAGAAGTACCTGTTTCATAATTAATTTGGTAACCATCTTGTATGTTATAGATATAAACGTTAAATTGAAGTTGATCATCTTCGATACTTTGTGCTTCCATCTCAACTCCCCTAGGTACCAGATCATTTTCTTTAAATAAAGGCGTTACACGATAACGAACATGATTTTGCGTCCCTTTTAAATAATCTGCCACTTCTTCTTCATATTCTCTCATAGGGCCTTGGTTCATTTGTTGAGTGCCGGTAAATAAATTTTTCCAGTTGTCATCTTCTCCTGTTAGCTGAAAACCAATGAGATGCGAGCGATTATACAGCCACTGTCCACCAGTGATTTTCTTTTGCTTCCAACCTGAAGGATAGACTTCTGAAATATCGCCCCGCTCTTGTGTGGGCATTATTTTCTTATGTAACATAGCGTTTGCTGGTCCGACTCGGTTCATCCTATCTAAATTAGAAAAACTTTGCCAAACACCTTCTTCTAACGACAACTCTTCTTCAGTAAAAAACGGTTGATCTTTATTTAAAGTAACAACTTCGTCTTCTCCATTATACTCAGGTAAATTATCTAATTGCGGATAATCAGCCGTATTATTTTGTGTTTCAAATGCTTCAACTACAGAACCAAAATCGTTAAAATCAATTTTTGACAGGTCAACATTGCCAGCAGTTGCTGTAAATAACAGAAGAAGTACTATCGAGCTAAGCAGTGCTTTAACTGTCTTAGGTCTTGTTTTTTTCCGTTTGTATGCCATTTTTGTTCTCTTTCAATTAAAATATTATATTTTACAAAGAAACAGCGAGGATCTATTGATAGATTCTCGCCATTTAAAGTAATTAAACTAAATAGTCACTGTAGATATCGTCCACTGTATTTTCAGGATCAATAACAACATAAAGATTTTTTGTCGTTTCACTGACTTTTGTTGTTTGATTTACATTGTCTAATCCTTCTTCATCTTTATCCTTATATGGGAAATATACTGTATCAGGTTCGCCGTTTTGATAAAGGATTTCCATATATTCAATATCTTGATATTTTAATGCCCGAGAGAACATTCCCATTTCAAGACCACCAAGATTGATATCAGAAGTCGCTACATGGTCTCCTTCTTGATAAACTTCCATTTTAAAAGCAGCACAAGGATGAATTTCTACAAAATCACTACCGTTGATTCTCCCATAACTGGTTGTTACTTGTTTGATCCATAAATCTCCGATGTGCCGACGATCGATCGTCCAAGTTTCGCCATTACGAAAGAATAATTTTAAAGCTTTCATCTGTCTTGCCATCTCCAAATCCTCCCCTTATCTTGTTTGTT
This sequence comes from Tetragenococcus halophilus subsp. flandriensis, assembly GCF_030161475.1. Lineage (GTDB taxonomy): Bacteria > Bacillota > Bacilli > Lactobacillales > Enterococcaceae > Tetragenococcus > Tetragenococcus halophilus_C. The sequence goes on from NZ_BSUG01000014.1 coordinate 28,544, forward strand.
AATAATCTTACAATCTAAGTTTAGCACAAAGCTCAGTCAAGGTAAATACAGCACTGAAGACTAGACACTCACCTAAAACTAGTCTTTTACTTAGCTCATTACTGTTTTTCCATTTTTTCTTTAGCTAAATGTAATAATTCTTCTTTTGTATTTGAAACACGACGATGTAAGACAGCACTTTCTAGATAAGTTAATTGTTCTTTTAACCAGCTTCCCGGTTTTTTAGCAAAATAATTCATCAAATCATTTCCATTAACAGCTAAATCCTTTAAAGAATGAATCGGTAGCATGTGATAATCAGCTTGTACCTTTGCAAGATTAGCTGTCAAACCATAAAATGGAAGTAATTCCTCTACCAAAATAGCATAGGTCTCACCTAACTCGTATAACAAATCAACCGAAAAATTCGCTTCTTTTCGGGCCTGCAAGCCATAAAACACCGCTTGGACGGTTTTAATTAATTCATTTGAACATTTCCAGCTTTTCAAAAAAGGGCGAATATCCTTTTCTTCCATAGCTAATTGGTCGATCAATAAAACCCAAGCTTGGCTCTCATTTTTTATAACTTTTTCTGGTAAATCGGCAAAAGCCAACAATCTTTCACCCATACCTGCTAAACCAGGACAATATTCAAAACATTGACTTTTGACAAGGGCTTGTAAACCTTTTTTTCTATAGTCTCCTAGTAAAAACTTTACAAATTCTACATTAATACGTTCAACAGATATTTTTTTTAATAGCTGATGATTTTCTTTAATGGCAACAAAAGTTTCTTTTTCTAAATCAAACCCTAACTGACTGACAAAACGCAAGCCTCGCATCATACGTAGCGCATCTTCAAAAAAACGCTCGTGAGGATCGCCCACTGCCCGTAAAACGTGCTGATCTAAATCTTTTAGGCCATCAAATAAATCAATGATTTCGCCATTTTCTCTGATAGCAAAAGCATTAATAGTAAAATCACGACGCTTCAAATCCTCTTTTAACGAACGAACAAATTCAACATGATCTGGACGACGGAAATCTTGATAAGCCGATTCTGTTCTAAAAGTTGTAATTTCGTACTGTCCTGTTTTTTCTAAAACTAAAACTGTCCCATGTTCGATTCCTACGTCAATTGTCTTAGGAAAAATTTGTTTAATTTCAGCTGGAAAAGCACTTGTCGCAATATCAACGTCATGAATGGGCTGATTTAATAAAACGTCACGCACACTACCGCCCACAAAATAAGCTTCATGTCCTGCTTTTTCGATTTTTTTTAGAATCGGTAGTGCTTGTTGATACTCAGTTGGGATTTCTTTTAGTTTCATTTCTTAGCCCTTTCCTACATACTTTCATTCTTATTCTTCATCTTTTCGTTCAAAACGATTATGATCTCGTTGGTTGAATTTTGCCATATTTTTTTCAAACACTTCAGTTAAATCAATATCTAATGAATTTGCCATAATCATTGTAACAAATAATATATCGCCCAATTCTTCTTCGACAGTATTCGGTGCTTCCGAGAGCTTTTTTTGCTTTTGGCCATAATAATGATTCACTTCTCTGGCCAGTTCACCGACCTCTTCAGTAAGACGCGCCATTTGCGCTAAAGGGGTGAAATAACCCGATTTGAATTGTTGGATATATTGATCTACTTCTTTTTGCATAGCTGTTAAAGTATAATTATCAGACAATGGAAAGCCTCCTTTTAATGTTTTCCTTTCTATTTTAGCAAAAGTACTCTAAAATTCCTAGAAAAGGAAAGTCCATAAAGATACAAAAAAAGCTCATTCTCACCTTTTCCAGCATGACAAAGAGCTTTATTTGCTATAAATGATTATTTACTTCCTTTTGCTTTTGTGCAATTAAATGATTTACTTTTTCCGAAAGTTCCATAAAGGTCGCTTGATCGTCACTTTCTAGTGCTAGATCAATTTGCTGATACAATTCTGTTATTTCGGCTTGGATGGTTTCTTCTCTAAAATAATGTTTTATTCTAGCTAAGGTTTTATCGTCCATATTATCATTCCAACGGTAATATGGATTGTCTTCCAACACCCCTAAGTACAGTTCATTGTTCCAGGCATTATCAAACTGTATTTCAAGATAGAGTGGATCTTGCCAATTCAAACGTATTTCATGAAAAATCTGATCGCTATCTTTAAACATTTCTCCATCAATAAATAAAGCGATAGGCTCACCATAGAAATGACGAGAACAAATCGTGATCCCCCTAGGCGTCCGTCTAGCTTTTTCAACAAAGTGAACGTGTTTTAAGATAGGTTCATGATTTGCTAAGTAGTTTAATATCCAAGGGACTTCTCTTTTTGCAAAAAACTCATGAGAAACCAGCCAATTTAAGAAACGTCTTTTATCTAGTGTAGGAATTTCCATACTTTCACCATCTTTCCGATAGATCATCCAAAATTGATTCAGCTTCCATATCTCCAGGTTCATGTTCCAGATAATGTGAAAGATAAGATTTGGCTTCTTCTAAGCGTCCTTCTTCACGCAAGAAAATACCGTATTCTTTCATAAAATCAGGTTCATGCTTTAATTCAACGCTGGCTTGTTCGTAATACTGGCTAGCTTGCTCAAAGTCTTCCAATTCATTATAAGCATGAGCTAAGTTCCATAGAGCATATGGATTTTGCGTGTCTTCCATTTGTTTCACTGTTTTTATCGCTTCTTCGAAACGTTCTTCATTGATATACAAATTACTAAGCGTTAACAGTGTTTCTTCCGTTTTTTCTCCTAGTTCTAAAGCCTGTAACAAATAGTCTTCTGCTTTTTTAGCATCATGTAATCTATAACTGTTCTCTGAAGCAAAATGGTATAGATCTACTTGATAAGGGTTTTCTTGAATCCCTTCTTCAATGACTGTTTGTGCTTCTTCAACCAATTCTTCTTCTTGTAAGCTTTCAGCTAATGGGAGGTATAAAGCTCGATATTGTGGATTTAATCCACGCAATTCTTGCAAATAACGTATCGATTTGTCGTTATCTTTTAACTGCCGATAAACAAAAGCCGTTTGGAAAAGACGTTCGTCAGTTTCTCCTTCTTCTAATGAAGCCTCTAGATACTCAACAGCATTTTCAAAATCTCCCTCTAAACTAAGCGTTGTTCCCAAGCGTTCTCTAATGGACACATTATTGATTTCTTCTTCACCAAGTTCTAATAAATGTTGATAAATAAATGCTGCTTCGTTAAAACGATCCATAGATAGATATAGCTCTGCTAAAGCAAATTGAATCAGTGGTTCATCAGGAAGAATACGCGAAGCTTCTTTTAACTTGCTTTCACTGACTTCCGGAATGCCCAAAACTTGGTATAAATCTGCTGTAACCAACAAAGCTTGCGGATATAATTCACTATCAGAATCAATTTCTTCTAATAGTTCTAATGCTGTATCTGTCTCATTATTTTCAACAGCAATTTCAGCTAGAGGCAGATTGTTTTCTTTTTGCTCAGGATGGCGTGATTTTAAATTTTCAAAGACCTGTTCTGCTTCTTCTAAAAATCCAATTGAAAGTAATGACTCTCCCAATTCTTCTAAAATATCCTCATTATCTTCTTTGATTGCTTGATTTAATTGTAGCTGCGCCTCAGCAAAGTCTTCTTGATCTAAAGCGTCCAACATTTTTTCACTGTATGTCATATATTCTCCTCAAATCTTTGAAATAATTTTCTGATAACGTTCCATTGCCCTTATCATTGTCTTTTCATCAGCAAAACAAGGAGCACCCGTTTCCCCAATGTCCGATAGAACGGTCAATTTCTGATTTTCTTGTAACGTAAGTACATTTTCTAAATATTCACTAATCAACAAGCGTTCAGGTAACTCAATTGGATACCCAAGTTTTTTTAACCAAACCATAAAATTTTCTATTTGAAAAGTCGAGTTATTGATTTCTAAATTCCAAAATAATTGCAAAAGCAAGCCTAAGAAGCGTTTCATATAGGCCGACAGTAGATGTCCATTTTCCGTTAAATAAAAAGCTTTTTCAAATATAGTGCCATAAGAGGTTATGGCTAAAGCCTGTGTTTCATATAATTCTACCATATGTTCAACAAAAGCCATAAAAGAGGCAGTATGTAATTGTTTTTGTGACGGAAAATTTTTAAACAATTGATGTAAAAATGCATAATCACTAACTAAGCCAGCTTGAATAAACATTTGTAAATCAACCAGTTTCCCATCATTTTGTTTTTGCATAATCGTTTGGTCTAAAAAAATATGTGTCGGTAAATTTTTTTGTTGTAATAGCTCATTATAAGGCTCTTTACAAATCATTTTATTTTCGACCAATGCACTGAAAAAAGAGCGAAAAGATGGTGGGATAACCCAGAATTCTCCTGACAACATTACGGTACGTTGTAAAAAGCCAGTTAATTGTACAACGCCTTCATTACCAAAAGCAACGAAAAGGTATCTTTCTGATGAAGGAAACTTACCTAAAAACTGCAAGAACTCCGTCATTTCTTCTAAATGATTACAATACAGCTGATTACGTGCAATATACCAATCAATATCATTTGTAGGAAATGCCTGCTGAATCTTTTGAAAGAATTGGTCATAATAACGTTGATTGGTTAAAATAATCACATGTCTATTATCTGGCAATACATCTTCGATACTTCTTGCAAGAGGCTTGCCGTAAGTGATCTGTGTGGTTAAGCCTTGTCTTTGGTAGGTTAATTGCATAGGTCTTCCCCGCCTTTGTTTACGTATATTTATTATATCATGAATATAGTTATTTTGAGAAATTTCGTAATTTAATGAAGAGGAAAAGAAATCTGGTAGAAAAAGAGTATTCAGTCCTTACTTCCTTCTTGGTTTGGAATCAAAAGACAAATTTGTAGGCCTTTCTTTACTGTACTTGGGTCACTAAATCGATTTTGCTAACCCTTCTCTGCTGTATTTGGGTCACTAAATCAATTTTGCTAACCCTTCTCTGCCATACTTGGGTCTGCAAATATCTGTTTCCTGACCCTTCTTTTTCTAACTTGAATTTGCACGTACAAAAAGACCCTTGATTTCTCAAGGGTCTTTTAAGATACAAGTTTTATTTTACAGCGTCTTTTAACGCTTTACCAGGTTTGAATGCTGGTACTTTGCTTGCTGGGATTTTAATTTCTTCACCAGTTTGTGGGTTACGTCCTTTGCGTTCTGCGCGAGAACGTACTTCGAAGTTACCAAAACCGATCAATTGAACTTTTTCGCCGCTAGCTAGAGAATCTTGAATCGTTGTGAACACAGCATCAACTGCTGCAGTTGCGTCCTTTTTAGTCAAATCAGTCGCTTCTGCAACTTTTTCGATTAATTCTGCTTTATTTGCCATGGATGGAATCACCTCCTGAAAATATAATGATGTTTCGGTATAAATCACGTTTATTTGAATAACTCAAAATCCCGTGACAAATATTGATATATTCGATCAATATTCTGTTATAACGTTATCATAAGAACCTTTTAATATCAAGGATTTTCGCCATTTTGAGGCTATTTTTTTCTTTTTTTGCTATTTATTTAGAAAAAAAGATATTCTTTTGCCAAAAGCCAAAAACTGTGGTAAAATCTTTATTTTCTCTTACGCGGAATAATCCGTATAGGCGTCCCTTCAAATTCGAACGCTCGACGAATTTGATTTTCTAAAAAGCGAGCATAAGAAAAATGCATCAGGTTTTCATCGTTCACAAAAACAACAAAAGTTGGTGGCTTCACTGCCACTTGTGTTGCATAAAAGATTTTCAACCGCCTGCCTTTATCAGTGGGCGTTGGATTAATTGCTACGGCATCCATAATGACATCATTTAAAATAGACGACGGGACGCGAAGGTTCTGGTTCATCCCGACGCGTTCGATTAAATCAGGAAGCTGGTTTAATCGTTGCTTTGTTTCTGCTGAGACAAAGATAATTGGCGCATAATCTAGATATAAAAATTCATTTCGAATTTTTTCTTCAAATTTCTGCATGGTATCCGTTTTTTTCTTTAATAAATCCCATTTATTTACAACAATTATAATCGCGCGGCCTGCTTCGTGCGCATAGCCAGCGACCTTTTTGTCCTGTTCTCTTATCCCTTCTTCAGCATTTAAGACCATTAAAACCACATCTGAACGATCGATAGCTGTCATCGCACGCATTACGCTATATTTTTCTGTTTTTTCATAAACTTTCCCACGTTTACGCATGCCAGCAGTATCTATCATAGTGAATTCTTGACCACTTTCGCTGACAAAGCGAGTATCAACCGCATCGCGCGTTGTCCCTTCGATCTCTGAAACAATAACACGGTTTTCCCCTAATAACGCATTGATCAAAGAAGATTTCCCTACATTTGGTCGACCAATTAAACTAAAATAAATCATTGATTCATCTTTGTCATTTTCTTCTTCAGGAAAATACTTGACAACTTCATCTAAAACATCACCCAGACCAATACCATGACTTCCTGAAATTGGATAAGGATCTCCTAGCCCTAAGGTATAAAAATCAAAAACATCGTTACGCAGTTCAGGATTATCTGCTTTGTTAACTGCTAATACTACAGGTGTATTGCTTTGATATAAAATACGCGCTACTGTTTCATCTGCATCTGTTACCCCTTCACGAACACTCGTGACAAAAAGGATCACGTCAGCTTCTTCAATAGCAATCTCTGCTTGGTGTTTAATTTGATCTTTAAATGGTTCATCACTTAAATCAATGCCACCTGTATCGATAATGTTGAATTCCTGGTTTAGCCACTCACCTTTTGTATAAATACGATCACGAGTTACGCCTGGTGTATCTTCTACTATTGAAATACGTTCTCCAGCAATTCGGTTAAAAATCGTTGACTTTCCAACATTTGGTCGGCCAACAATCGCTATCGTTGGATTTGCCATTTTCTTCCCTCCATCTTGAACTGCACAACGAATTCTGTATACGAAAATAGCTAGCACTTATAGCCGAAACGATAAAAATACGTAACTTCCTTTTTCGTTATGCGATAACTTTTTTAACTTAACCAGTGTACCCAATGAAACTTAAACTTGCAAGCATTCTTAAATATTTCACTTTTTCATAAAAAAAAGACTGTTTAAAACAGCCTTTTTTTTATGAAAAAGTGTGATAACTACTCTTCTTCGTCATCCTTTAATGTTTCACCCAAAAGATCTCCCATAGTAAATCCTGATCCATCTTCAGAGTCTTGGTAATCTTCAGGTTCAGGTTCATATGATTCTTCTGTTTCTTCAGGTTTTTCTTCCAGTGCTTTAATGCTTAAAGCAATACGGTGCTCTTCAGGGTTAACATCTAAGACTTTCACTTGGATTTGATCGCCTTCTGATAACACTTCATGCGGTGTTGCGATATGCTTATGCGAAATTTGCGAAATATGAACTAAGCCTTCTACACCTGGAAATACTTCGACAAAAGCACCAAAACTTGTTAAACGTTTTACAGTGCCTTCTAAAACAGCTCCCTTAGGTGCTTTTTCTTCAATATCAGTCCAAGGTCCAGGTAATGTATCTTTAATGGATAAAGAAACACGTTCAGTTGTTGGATCAACCGATAGAACTGCTACGTTTACTTTATCGCCAACACTTAACACATCACTAGGTTTCCCCACATGTGAATGTGAAATTTCAGAAACATGAACTAAGCCATCAATGCCACCTAGATCGATAAAGGCACCAAAATCAGTTAAGCGAGCAACTGTTCCTTCGATGACATCACCTTCTGAAATAGAAGCAAGTAGTTCTGCTTTTTTCTGTTCTTTTTCTTCTTCAACGATCGCTTTATGAGATAAAATCAAACGATTTTCTGAAGGTTCAATTTCAATAATTTTGAATTCTAATGTTTTTCCTTTATATTCATTAAAATCATCAACAAAGTAGTCTTCAACCATAGAAGCTGGCACAAAACCACGTACACCCACGTCAACAACAAGACCGCCTTTAACAACGTTTGTTACTGGGGCTTCAATCGTTTCACCGTTTTGGTATTTTTCTTCAATTTCTTCCCAAACCTTTTTCGCATCAAGACGACGTTTGGAAAGTAAATAACTACCATTTTCCTTGTCTTTTCCAATGGATGAAATAACGACAAGGTCAAGCACGTCTCCAACTTTTACTACCTCATTGATGTCTTCTACAGGTAAAGTCGATAATTCCTTAGCAGGAACTACACCTTCAACACCTGTACCTTCAATTCCGATGACCGCTTGTCTATCTTCTAAAGCAAGCACTTCACCTTTTACAATGTCCCCAACTTTTACATCGTGAACAGCATTTAACGCATCTTCCATCGTTTCACCGTTTTCTTCAAAGTTATTATTTTCAAATTCTGTCATAACTTATGTCCTCCTAACCAACGATTTAAAAAACACTTCACTCTTTAGTCTATGCTATAATAATAAAAAAATAAAGCGATTTCTGTATATTTTTATTGAAAAGTCTGAATTTACATTTCACAGACTACTTATAAATTAATCACACCATTTATTTGAAATGATTTTATAACTTATAACTACTCCATTTTATCGTAAGTAAAGACAACTTGATCGTTATCTTCTAGCGTGGTTTCATCAGCGCCAGTATTGACCATTTCATCATTGATAGTGTATGTCCAATACATGTTGTCGTCTTCATCTTGTTCGATGTCTTCAATTGTTGTAATCATACCACTATCTTCTTCAATATCAAAATTATCTTGCATAACTTCCATGAGTGTTTCATCCGTTGTTGTCTCTATTTCTTTTTCATCGACCGTTTGATCTTCATCTTCGATCTCAACTGTCGCGGTAATTTCTTCTTGCGCTTGGCTCGTTTGGCTTGTAGCTTCACTTGTGTCAGCTGCCTCTTGTTCGTTTGAACAACCAACGATAAACAAAGCACTAAAAAAAGCAATACCTGCGACAAACTTTTTCTTCATCCAAATTCCCCCTTACACTTTTCCTTTTACCACGTTTTTGATCGCTGTCACCACTTCATCGATGGACATCCCAGTTGTATCAACTAAAATGGCATCTTCAGCTTGTCTCAGTGGAGAAGCGCTGCGATGTGAATCAGTATAATCACGTTGTTCAATCTCTTTTTTCAAGGTTTCAAAGTCACTTTCTATTCCTTTGGATTGGTTCTCCTTATAACGCCTTTGTGCTCGCTCACTAGCCGAAGCAACTAAAAAAATTTTTACCTCAGCCTCTGGAAGGACTGTTGTGCCAATATCTCTTCCATCCATCACCACACCGCCTGATTTAGCAATTTCTTGCTGCGCTTTAACTAAATGAGCGCGGACGCTAGGAAAAGCTGAAACCTCAGACACATTATTGGTTACTTCAGTTTCACGAATCGCTTTTGTAATATCTTGACCATCCGCAAACACTAATTGTCCGTATTCTGTTTGCTTAAAAGTGATCGGATAATTTTTAATCAATTCAACCAGAGCCACTTCATCTGTAAAAGATACTTGATATTTTAAAGCCAAATAAGTAACACTACGATACATCGCCCCTGTATCCGTATAAATAAATCCAAAATCTCGAGCGATAATTTTAGCAACTGTACTTTTTCCAGAAGATGCTGGACCGTCAATAGCTATATTGATTTCATGCATGTCGTTTCTCCTCGCCTAAACTTGAAAATTTTAAAGTTTATAGATAGATAAAAAAACCGCATGAGCGGCTTTTTATCTAGTTCTTAACTCTTGTCCAGGATTTACATGGAAATTACTTGGATCCATCCCGTTTAATTCGGCAAGTTCTTCTACGCTCATTCCATTTCTTTCAGCTACTTGTTGTAGTCCATCACCAGATTGAACTGTTGCATAACCTTCGCCGCCTTCTTGATCGTCTTGATCATCTTGTTGACCTTGATCTTGTTGGCCTTGTTGATCTTGACCCTCTTGTCCTTGGTCTTGTTGACCTTGTTGATCTTGTCCTTGATTTTGATCTTGTTGATCTTGACCTTCTTGCCCTTGACCTTGGCCTTGTTGGTCTTGACCTTGCTGACCTTGATCTTGCGCTGCTTGTTGCTCATCTTCTGCAGCTTGTTGTTGATCTTCATTTCCAGCTGCTTGTTGGTCGTCTTCAGCTACTTGCTCATCTTCGTTTTCCTCTGGCTCTTCAGAAGAACTTTCCTCAGTGGAGCTACTTTCTGTCGAAGACTCTTCTGTAGTTGTTGAAGTTGTTGACTCAGTTGAACTTGTCGAAGTCTGTTCGGTGTTAGCAACGGTTTCAGTATCATTATTACGATTCATCACCCATAAACCGGCAACAGTTGGTACAGCAATAATTAAAACCAATAAAACAACAACAATCGTTAAAAAGCCGCTACTTCCTTTCTTTTGTTGACGTTGTTGAGAACGCGATGAATTTTCATCCTCATTTTCTGTATCATAGATGGGTTGTTCCCATGGTTCTTGCCCTTGTGATTCTTTATTTCTTCTATCTCTTCTGCTCACTTTAAATGACCTCCCACTCACTATCTTTCCGCTGTATTATACCATATGTTGTCTCTTTATGTCTTCCTAAATTGTTGTGAATTTTCTTCTTTAAACATTTTTAGTAAAATTTCTTGCCAATGTGTTTTATTTACCGAAGGATAATATTCCTTTTTATCATCAATTACTTCTTTTATTCCATGAAAATCACAACACCTTTCAGGGATTTTTGTTAATGTTTCTCCAAAGTAACTCAATAAAAATTCTCGCCTACAGCCATTAAAATAAATATAATCAAGCATTTGTTTAAGTTTTTTCTGCTTTTCTGTTTCGTTTTGTCTTAATTGTGTAAGAAAGCTATCTTGCCCTGAAACTTTAACTTGTTGTAACCATTTTTCTTGCAGCTCTGTTAGTTTGCTCAATAATCGCTGGTCTAAATAAAATTCAAAAAATTGACGCTCTTGTTGGGCTTGTTGCTGCATAAAATGATGAATTTTTTCATCTTTTTCTTGATATAAAAGAACTGCACTGCTAGGTTTTTGATCGCGACCACTTCTACCAATTTCTTGCATATAATTTTCTAAGCTATCAGGTAGTTCATAATGAACCACTAACCGAATGTCTGATTTATCAACACCCATACCAAACGCATTTGTACAGACTAATATTTGTAGTTGATCATTAATAAATTGTTCCTGCAGAAGTCTTCTTTGACTGCTATCCAATCCACCATGATAGTAACCGATAAAATAATCGTTTTTTAATCGATCATAAACTTCCTCTACTTTTTTTCTTGTTGCACAATAAATAAGTACTGAACCATAAGCTTTATTTAGCATTTTTTTCAAATCCGTCAATTTTTCCCGTGTATGTACGACAGACAAGGAAACGTTAGGACGATCGACAGAATAGCAATGTTCTACAGTATTTTTACTTAACAATAAGTCTTTTATTTCTGCTTTTACCTCATCAGTAGCGGTTGCTGTCAAGGCCAGAGTCACAGGATCATGTAGACGTTTTTTAGCCTGTTTTAGATTCCTATATTCAGGTCGAAAATCAATTCCCCACTGTGAAATACAATGGGCCTCGTCAACAACAAATAAAGCAATGTGATAAAGCTGTAATCTTGATAAAATTTTTTCCTGCATAAGCATTTCCGGGCTTAAAAAAACAAACTTATAATTATAAAAATGATCCAATACATACATTTTCTCTTTTTCACTCAGGTTACCATTTAAAAGCACTCCTCGTTTTTCACCATTTTTTTGTAAAGAAGCCAGTTGATCTTCCATCAAAGAAATTAAAGGGGTAACGATCAGTACTGTACCCTCTCTTAAATAGGCAGGCAGCTGGTAGCAAAGGCTCTTTCCTGTACCCGTCGGAAGTACAGCTAAACTGTCTTTTCCTTCTAGTAATGAATTGATCGTTTCTTTTTGACCCGAACGAAAACTTCTATAGCCAAAGTAACGATATAATGCTTCTTCTAACATAGTGATTCTTTTTTCCTCCATATTTGATAGAGTCGAATTTCCAAAAAACTTGCATTAAAGCCCTTTTTTATTTCTTTAAAAGGATAAGCAAAAGAATTGATAGGCAATTTTTCTAACTCATTTTTGGTTTTTTCTGAGAAAAAGTTGGAAAAAGGAAAAGTTGAATCTGCTAGCGCCCATTCTATCAGATGATCTTGAATCGTACCTTTTTTTAATTTTCGCTCTTGCATCACCTTATCAAGAGACCATCCTTGTTGAATTAACTTTCGTGTTTTTAACATACTTTGATTATAATTTTGCAAAAGGAAAGGACGTAAAAACTTATATAATAAATACTCGGGATGCTTAATAATTTGTGCTAAGAAATGATGAATTGCTGCCGATTTATATAGATCCAACCATGGATACTGGGTGTATTTATCCGCCACTAATTGAAAAAAAGCTGCCCCTTCTTGCTGGTAACCTGAAAGTGTCTGTGCTAATAAATCCGCATGTTCTTCTGATAAAACTTCTAGTATTTCGGCTGTTTCTTGATACAAAGTATCAGCTAAATTGCCATTATACTGGTGAATGACTGTCCGTACTCTTTGCGTATAAATAGGCGCGTTTTCTAGAGGAACATAGTTTGTTTCTTTTCCCAAAAATGATACCGCCTGTAATAGAAAACGTACAGAACGCCAGCATACTTCCTCTCTTCTTCCAAATTTAAAAAAATTCAATGGTTGAAAAGCAGGCGTTTGCAACAAATTAGACGAATATGAATTTTTTACTAAACTTATTTGCTGCTGCTCTTCTTTTATATATCCTTGCTTACTTAATTTTGTTAATGTTTGATAAAATTCTTCTTCATTTAAAGAAGGAAAAGCTGAGAAAAGGGGCAGAAGGTCGTGAAAATAAGCATAACATAAAACAGAAGTCGTATGTTTTCCCACTAGCAGCTGGTAAAGGGTCGTTTTTTTCAACTTGTTATCTGCTATAAACAACGATAAAATAAATTCATCCATATAATCCTCCAGAAAGAATGTGAGCAAATGTCACGATTATGTAAAATTGTCCCAGAACGCTGCATCGCTTGCGGCTTATGCGCACTATACGCGCCAGAAATTTTTGATTATGATGATAACGGCGTTGTCTTATTTTTACAAGAACCCAAAGCCCATCAACAGTTTATCGCTATTAAAGATCAAGAAGATGTCATTAAAGCTTATAAGCAATGCCCAGTAAGAGCGATTTTGTTAGAAAAATAATCCTATATCTATTATACACAAAATTTCCTTTCCTTAAATAAAGTCAAAGTAAAATTTCCTTTAGTTATTTATTTTTTAAGGGAATATAGCCTTTTTTGGTAATATCTTCTTTCTTTACTCATTATTAAACAAGTTGATAATAGATAAAAATAACCAGCTAAACATTATTTTTGTTTAACTGGCTAGCTAGTCTTATAAGTTTTTTCTATTTAATGGTTGAGGAATGAGGCGTTGAATGATTTTGTTTTCTGCTAATCCATGGGAGTAACTTAGCATGCAGAACTAAGAATACAGCACTTACCAGTCCACCTTTTACTAAATTAAATGGCAAGATCCCTAAAACTACATAATTTGCCAATGGCATACCCAGCATTTCATCTACTGATAGTTGGAAAAACCTCAAGTACAAAGGTGTAATAACAAAGTAGTTAGCAACACTCATAAACAATGTCATTGAAATTATGCCTAGAAGGGTACCTGAAATTTTATTTCGCAAGTTTGCCCCTTTATTGAAGAAATAATAAACGGGTAGGCAATAAAGCGTGGTTGCTAAAAAGCTTGCAACGTCACCTACAATATTTTGCGGTGCAAGACCCGTTGTGATAAGGTGTAAAAACGAACGAAGAAAAGCAGTTAGAATCCCACTTACCGGACCAAATAAAAACATACTCAAAATCACTGGGATATCACTAAAATCTATCTTTAAAAATCCAAAAGCTGGCATAACTGGAAAAGCAATATATTGTAACACCAAACCCATTGCTGCAAACATCGCTACTGCCACCATTTTCCTAGCGTTACTATGCATATAAATCCTCCTATTTCAAGGACTCATCTTCAATCGAACCTATTGGCTTTTTTATATTGTTAATAAAAAAATACTCTATTTTCCCAAGGGAGAATAGAGTATTTGTACTAACAAAAGTCAGCTAAACCAAATATGCTCTATCTTCTTTATCCAGACTGTACTGTCGGTATCGGATTTGCACCGATTCAACCACTTGTAATAAGCAGTTCGTGGACTTTTACCACCGGTCGGGAATTGCACCCTGCCCCTGAAGACGAACCTTTATTATTTTTTTCAACTTCATTATACATGAACGAACAATAATTTCAACTATTTTATTTTTGTTTCTTCAACTAATCGATTCACATCATTTTTATTCAATTCACGGTATTTGCCAACTTGTAAATTTTCTAGTGTCAGATGCCCATAACGTTCACGTTTTAATTTTTCCACTGGAAAACCACAAGCTTTTAGCATATTTTTCACTTGATGGTTGCGACCTTCATGAATGGTCAATTGAACAATACTCGTTTGTGCTTTTTTATCCGTTGATAAAATTTCAAATTTTGCTGGAGCTAATGTTTTCCCTTCAATATGCATCTTTTTGGTAAGAGGTGATAATTTTTTGTTTGTTGCAACTCCACTCACTTTAGCAACATAGACTTTATCTATCTCATATTTAGGATGCATTAACTTTTGGGAAAAATCACCGTCATTTGTCAAAAGCAACAATCCAGAAGTATTATAATCCAAGCGACCGATCGGATAAATCCGTTCTTTTACTTCTGTAAAGTAATCTGTGACAACCGTACGATTTTTATCATCTGAAGCCGCAGAAATAACGCCCCGTGGTTTATAAAACATAAAGTAAACAGGCTCTTCTTGGTAGATAGGTACTTGATCAACTTCAACTTGATCTTTTTTAGCTACCTGAGCGCCTAATTCTTTGACCACTTCTCCGTTAACTTTCACACGTCCTTGTGTGATATATTCCTCTGCTTTTCTTCTAGAAGCAATACCAGCATGGGCAATCACTTTTTGTAATCGTTGCATTTAATTATCTCCTTTTTCTTCGGTTGATTCTTCGTAACGATCGGCATATAAATCCAGTGGTATATCAGCTGATAACTCTTCTTCCATCGCTTGAATATCCGGTAGTTCTTCCATAGATTTTAATCCGAAATAATCCATAAAATATTCCGTGGTCCCATACAAAATAGCTCTACCTGGACCTTCCACCCGTCCTTTTTCTTCAATTAGGCGGTTAGTTGCTAATTTTTGTACAGATCCAGAAGATTGCACACCTCTTATATCATCTACTTCCATACGGGTGATAGGTTGTTTATAAGCAATAATCGACAAAGTTTCAAGTGCCGCCTGGGAAAGGCGATTAGCTATCGGAGATTTAGCGTATTCTTTTAAAATTGGCGCATACTCTTTTTTAGCCGTTAAAACAAAATGATTCCCTAACTCAAGAACATTTAAAGAAGAACTGTGGTCATCTTGATATTTTTCGTTTAATGTCTGAATTAACTGATAAACTTTAGACGCCGGCTGATTAATCAAAAAACTTAACTCTTCTAAACGTACCCCTTCATCACCTGCTGCAAAAAGCAAAGCTTCTAATTTCCCCATATTATCCATTTAAACGCCCTCCTTCATCTTCATACACTGGATAAAGCAGGATGTCTTTGTAATTAACATTTTGCGTCACATTGACTTTTCGGCTCTTAACTAATTCTAATAATGCAATAAATGTCACTACAATTTCACTTGTTTCAAAATTATCCATAAAGCTATCCAATAAACAACCGCCACGCGCATTTTTTCGTTGATAAAGTTGTGTCTCGATTGTACGTATTTTTTCATCAATACTCGTTTCATCCGCAGCGATCGTTGTTTTAAGCACTTTTCTTTTCTTCTTTTTTTCTAGCATAGATTGAAAAGCTAGGTATAAATCGATCGTATTAAATTGATTTGCCTCAAGCGATGTATCCTCGTCTTTGTATTCATCCATATCCATAGGTTCTTTGGTAAAGTAATGGCTTCGTTCTTCAGCTTTTTCTGAAAGTTGCTCAGCTGCATATTTGTATTTTCGATATTCCAGTAATTGCGCAACTAAGCTTTCTCGAGGGTCTTCTTCATAAGTATCCTCATCGTCATCCAATTCTTGTTTAGGCAAAAGCATCTGACTTTTGATAGACATTAATGTAGCTGCCATCACAAGATAATCTCCTGCCACTTCCAGTTGTGAACTTTCCATTGCATGAATATAATTCATATACTGATCAGTAACTTGTGCAATCGGGATATCGTAAATATCTATTTCTAATGTTTTAATCAAATGTAATAATAAATCCAAAGGTCCTTCAAATACATCCAATTTCACTTTAATCTCTTCCATGATTGCTCCTCATCCATTATCTTTATACATTTAACTATTCAAGCACGGGGGAAATATTGTTTGTACACCTCAGCCATTCGTTTTTTGGTGATGTGTGTATAGATTTGGGTTGTGGAAATATCCGCATGACCTAAAAGTTCTTGAACGGTCCGAAGATCTGCGCCATTTTCCAACAAATGAGTAGCAAAACTATGGCGCAAAGTATGAGGCGTAACATTTTTCATAATTCCTGCCTTTAAGACCAAGGCTTTTAAGTTTTTCCAAACCCCTTGACGAGAAAGACTTGTCCCATGTCCGTTCACAAATAAATATTCCTCTTCAGGATGTTTTTGGCACAATATTGGTCGTGCTTCTTCCAAGTAAGTTTCTAGCCAATGAATCGCCATATCACCTAACGGTACAATACGCTCCTTATCGCCTTTTCCTGTAGTCTGCATTAATCCCATGGCCAAGTGCAAATCATTTAATTTTAAACCAATTAGTTCACTTACACGTAGTCCTGTTGCATACATCACTTCTAAAATTGCACGATCCCTTATACCTAATACTTTTTTGGTGTCCGGTGCCTCAATTAAGCGTTCCACTTCACTAAGGCTTAGTGTATCAGGTAGTTTCTGCTTTTTTTTAGGTGAATCAATATGTTGCATAGGATCATGATCAGTATAGCGCTCTTGTCTAAGAAATTGATGAAAGCGCCGTAAACTGGTTACCATACGAGTTAGAGTAGCTGCAGATTTTTTTTCATTTTGCAAAAACTGCAAAAAAGAAACAATCGTATAGCGATCTACATTTTGCCAATCCGTAATCTCTTTTTCATGCAAAAATGCGAGATACTGCTCTAAATCTCGCTGATAACTCTTCCTAGTATTACTAGAAAGACCACGTTCGATCAAAAGGTAGTGTAAATAATCTGTTACTTGTTCATCCATTGATTTCCCACCTTCTCAGTTTGCTTTTGAATTATCTCACAAAACAAAGCGAAACTGCAATCAATTTAGCAAAAAATTATCACTTTGTATATTTCATCTTCAAATAAAATTACATCAGACGTAAACCTTATTCTACAACAAAAAAGAAAGCTGACATTCAGCTTTCTTTAGCTTTATTTTGACAATTTTGACATATGCCATGAAAAGTAAGGCGATGATCTTTTACAACAAAATGAAAATTCTTTTCAACAATTTCTTCCACATTTCCTAATAGATCTTCATTAATTTCTTCAATATTTCCACATTCAAGGCAGAGCAAGTGATGATGAAAATGTTTAGCCCCTTCTTTTCTAAGGTCATAACGCGCGACACCATCGTCAAAACTAATTTTATCTACGATCTTTAGATCAACTAAGATATCTAGTGTTCGGTATACCGTAGCTAAACCGATATCTGAATTTTTTTGTTTAACAAAGAAAAAGATTTCTTCTGCTGATAAATGATCTTTTTCGTTTTCTAACAAAACAAGTAAAGTCGCTTCTCTTTGCGGCGTCAGTTTAAATCCTGATTCATGAAGTTGTTTCTTGGTCTTTTTCAATGTTTCTACGGTACTCATAATAACCTCCACTATTTATAATTATTATAATCTAAAAACAAATTAGCTAGTGAAACTTTAAAATAATTATAAAATAGAAAAAGAAAATAAACAAGCTTTCTCAATTAGAATTTTGTGTCATTTTTGTTAGACCTTCTTCTTGTACAATTAAACCTTGTTTCATCAAATGTCCTAACGCACGTTTAAATTGTGCTTTACTAATACCAAATAATTGCTTAATATCTTCTGGAGGCGTTTTGTTTGTATAAGGCATTTCTTGTCCAGGTCTTTGTTTTAAATAAGCATATATCATCGCCGCATCATCAGGGATCGCTTCATAAGCTCTAGGTTTTAGCGAGATATTTAATACGCCATCTGGTCGCACACCAATGACCCGACCTGAAACATGTTCTCCTAAGCGGGGTTCCATATATCTTTCAGAAGGATGAACAAAACCGATATAATAATCATCTGTTAGCAGATAAGTACCCACGATTTTGGGACGATAAACTGTACCTGAAATATCTTTGTTATGCATATTTTCATTCGCTACTTTTTTCAATGATTGAAAATTCTTATCCTCTGCTAAAGAGGCCCAAATACGATCTTTTTTATCAACACTTAAAGCAATCATCAAGCGATCACCTTTTTTTGGCCATAGCTCGTGCATGGTAGGAAGTTCATCTAAAGAAACAGCAATTTCCTTATCGGGTAAGCCAATATCAACAAATACCCCTAAATTACGACGCACATCAGTCACTGGCGCAAAAGCATAATGTCCCTTTCTAATTTTAGGGATCTCAGTAGTAAAAGAGGCTTCTTTTTTTTGATTCAAATAACCAAAGCCTTCAACTGCTTCTCCTAGAGTATGATTTCCTTCTTCTTTATTTAACTTAAAAGTTTGACCGTTTTTTTGGACAAAGTAATGATCTTCATTTTCATCAGTAACGATACCAGTAAAAACAGTTGCAAGTAATTCATTCATAAATTTTTTTCTCCTTTAAACAAAAAAACGAATAAGCGCTATTGCTATAATACCTGTGACAACGATTTTCATCAAATCTTTTGTATAAATCCCTACGATTAAAGCAGGAATACACGCAATTGCTTCTTGAATATTTAATATAGGCGCTTTACCTGATGGGACACTTAATAAGTTTTGAACGAGCAAAGCCGTCAAAATACACAATGGCAGATAATCAAGAAACAAGCGGAATTTTTCTGGAAAGTGCATTTTTTTGGCAAAAGCAAATGGTAAAATTCGAGGTATCCAGGTAACGACAAAACAACCTAGCATCAAATACAAATATTCAGTACTTATCATGTGTCATCACCCCCACCAAGCAACCTACAAGAGCCGAAACAATCACTGCAATTTCAGGAGTTGTCAGCCACATCAATATATATAATACTAGAATGACACTCAATAGAACAAGCAAAGTTTGTTTAGTTTTAGTCTTTAATGGTAGTTCCACTTGAAATAAAAAAAGACCTAAAAACATTGCCACTAAGGCAAAATCTAATCCAAAAATCTCTGGCTCTGGGATAAAGTTTCCTAATAAACCTCCCAGTACAGTTGCGACAATCCACGTCAAATAGGCACAAATATTTAATCCATTTGTCCAAGCAACACTTACTTTTCCCATTCTTTTTAATGCCATTGTCAAAACGCCATAAGACTCATCTGTTAGTAATGTACCGATGCCGACATTTTCCAATAACGAAGCTTGGCGAAAATAAGGTGCCACCGAAAGGCTCATCAAAAAATGCCGAAGGTTTACTAAAAAGACCGTAGCAATAATGGAAGTAACAGGCGCCTGAATCGCTATTAAACCACAAATGATAAATTGCGCACTGCCAGCATAAACAATGACAGACATTAAAAAAATAGCAAAAACAGATAAACCAACGCCTTTACCCACAACGCCTAAAGCAAAGCCGATTCCTAGATAACCCAAAATCGTAGGTACACAAGCTTTCATCCCATCTACAAAAGTTTCATATTTCACTTCTTCCATAAAAATGCCCTTTCTAATTTTACCCTTTATTTTCTTAACATCATATCGAAACTAAAGAGGATAAACAAGAGGGTGTCTGCTTATTTTCATTTCCTATGAGCTATCGCTGCTCATTCATCATTGATTTCGTATTTCTTTGGGCCATCGGTATTCATTCAACATTAGTTTTCTTTTTTTATCATAAAAAAAGACTTTTAAAAGCTTAACAAGCTTTTAAAAGTCTTTACTTATTATTCTAGAAAATCTTTCAATTGTTTTGAACGAGATGGATGACGTAATTTACGTAAAGCTTTTGCTTCGATTTGACGAATTCTTTCGCGTGTCACGCCAAATACTCTGCCTACTTCTTCTAATGTACGTGTACGTCCATCATCAATCCCAAAACGCAAACGCAAAACATTTTCTTCTCGGTCAGTCAACGTATCTAAAACGTCTTCCAACTGCTCTTTTAACAACTCATATGCTGCATGGTCAGAAGGGCTTGTTGCTTCTTGGTCTTCGATAAAATCTCCTAAGTGAGAGTCATCTTCTTCACCAATTGGTGTTTCCAAGGAAACTGGTTCTTGCGCGATTTTTAGTATTTCTCGAACTTTTTCCGTCGGCAAATCCATTTCCGCACCAATTTCTTCTGGCGTTGGTTCGCGACCTAAGTCTTGTAATAATTGACGTTGAATACGAATCAATTTATTGATCGTTTCTACCATATGAACTGGAATACGAATTGTTCTTGCTTGGTCCGCGATTGCCCGCGTAATAGCTTGACGGATCCACCAAGTTGCATAGGTTGAAAATTTAAATCCTTTACGATAATCAAATTTTTCTACAGCTTTCATCAAGCCCATGTTACCTTCTTGAATCAAATCAAGAAATTGCATGCCACGTCCTACATAACGTTTTGCAATACTAACAACTAAACGAAGGTTGGCTTCTGCTAAGCGTTGTTTTGCTTCTTGATCGCCTTCTTCGATTTTTAGGGCTAGATCAACTTCTTCTTCAGCTGTTAATAATGAAACACGGCCAATTTCTTTCAAGTACATACGAACAGGGTCATTAATTTTTACACCTGTAGGAGCTGATAGATCATCTCTAGGTTTTTCTTTTTCTACTTTTTCAGTAGTTTTTAAGCTTCGTAATGAAGGTTCACCGTTTTCGTCTACCACACTGATTCCTGCATCTTCTACTTGTTGAATCAGTTTATCCATACCTTCAGCGCCCAATGAATAAGGTGTAGCTAAAGCGTTAGACAATTCATCATAAACGACTTGTCCCTTTGTCTTGTTTTGCTTAATAAAATCCTTAACCGCTGTTTCGTATTTAACTTTTGTTTCTTCTGCCATAAAAGAAGTCCTCCTTCGATGCTGCTACTTGGCTTGCTTTAACTTTTTAGTAAGATTGATAATTTCAACCGCTAAATCTAATTCTAATTGTTGGTTACCTTTTTGACTAGCTTCTTGCTGTCTAATTCTTTTGTCTTTAATTTCTTCTACCAGACTTGACGACTGTATGACTGTCAGTAAGTCTTCAAATTCTTGTTGACTTCCTTCTTCTGGCACATCTAAACTGGCGATTGTACTAACAACATTGCGCATTCGCTTGTCATCTTTTAGAAAATCTAAAAACTTTGCTAGAACAAATTCACCTTCGCTTTCTATATAAGCATCAAAAAGCATGTATAGCTCTTGATAAATTTCATGAACAAATGTGACTTGCGCCTGTTTAAAACGCTGATTGAGTGTTTCATCATTAAACAAACGATATAGTAATAATTCCTCTGCTTTTTGTACTTGCGTCTTTTTTTGTGAACTTTGAGGCGCTTCTTGAACAGGGGGGGCATCTGCTTGCCTGGATGTCTGTTTTTTACTTCTTCGTTGTTGTCTTAAATCACGTAACTGCTGTTGTAAAGTTTCCCTAGAAATCTGAAATTCCGTAGATAACTGTGTTAAATATCGATCCTGCTCAATCAAAGAATCCACATTTAATAAGTCATGGAGTAATTCTTGTACATAGTCAACTTGTTCTTTTTCGTTTGACATATTTTTATTCATACGTCGATAACGCATTTTAAAAGAAAATACAGTTTCTTTCCCATGCTCAAGTAACTTCATAAAGGCCTCTTGCCCGTATTTTTTTACATATTCATCTGGGTCAAGTTTTTCTGGAACGCTTATCACTGATAGATCAATGTGACTTGATTCTTGTAAATGACCAATCGCTCGATCTGTTGCAGCAACACCGGCTTCATCACCGTCATAACAAAGAACTAACTCTTGTGCGAGTCGGGTCACTGCAGTAATTTGCTCGTTTGTTAAACTAGTTCCCATTGAAGCAATGCTGTTTGTTGCTCCTGAACGATAAGCTGCAAGTACATCCATAAATCCTTCAAATAAGTAAACTGTCCCGTTTTTACGTATACTACTACGAGCCTTATCAAAGTTAAATAAAATTTCACGTTTGTTAAACAGCGTCGTTTCAGGTGAATTTAAATATTTTGGCTGCTCTTTATCAGCAAAATCTTCCGTTGCAAAAAAACGACCTGAAAATCCAACAGTCTTTCCTTGATAATTACGAATAGGAAACATAATTCGCTGATAAAAACGATCGGCTAAATCTCCATTTTCACGTTCTACAAATAACCCAGTTTCAGGGAAAGCTTCTGTATTTAATGACTCATTTTGAAAAACACGAGACAAAAAATCACGTTGATTAGGAGCAAAACCGATATTAAATTCTTCTATTAACTGATCATCCAAGCCTCTTTTATGCAAATAATCGAGGGCTGCTTCACCTGCAGCAGTATTCACCAACATATGATGATAAACTTCAGCTGCTTTTTCATGCATTTGAATCAATTGTTGTTGCTTGGAATTTATCTCATTTTCACCTGAAACCTCTTGATACTTTTCCGCAACCTCAATACCTTCTAATTCAGCCACTTTTATGACGGATTCAACAAAAGAAAGACCTTCAATCTCTTGAATAAAAGAAAAAACATTACCACCACGACCGCAACCAAAACAATAATAAAACTGCTTATCTTCAGCAACAGAAAACGATGGCGTTTTTTCATTATGAAACGGGCAAAGGCCCGAATAATTTTTACTGCCAGACTTTTTCAGTTGCACATATTGTCCAATAACATCAACGACATTCGTTTTTTCACGGACGTCATCAATCACTTGTTGCGGAATTCTCGCCACGTTTACTCACCCCCTATAGAAATGCTCGATGAGCTGTTCTATCGGTAAAAAATCGCACCAACATTATATCAGTGCGATTAAAAAATAGACAGTTTTCTACATGTACTATTATATCATATTCTCCACATTTTACAAATCTTTTGCTCACAGTCACTAGCTTGGTTTCCACTATTTATATCGCTCTTCTAAACGGCTCATCCAAGCACCTAAAGCCGCTCCCAACACTAGCATTAATACACAAGCGCCATAATCTAAAACACCAAAGCCATTATAATCTGTGGGTATAATCATAATCGTGGAAGCAAAAACAACGCCCATAATAAAGTGAAACAGCTGTGGGTAAGCTTTACTAAATATATAATCAATCATCTTAGATAAACTCAAAACAGTAATAATACCACCAATTCCAATAGGAATAATGACGCTAAGGTCTAAATTTTTAAAACCATCCGCCATCGCTTTATACATTCCCATGTAAATAAGAAAGTTGGACGGACTTAAACCAGGGACAATTACGCCTAAAGCAATCAAAAACCCTGCCAGCATCCAGGTCCATATATTTTGCGGAACTTCTGTAAATAAGCTAGCACCTTTCCATAAAAAGATCGTTGCCACTATAAAACTAATGGCTAAGATAATAATTTCTCGCTTAGAACGTCCCTTTTTTCCCGCTTCATTCCATAGAGCTGGGACGGTTCCGAGGATGCAACCAACAAAAAACCATAAAATAATACTTGCATAACTACCTAATAAAAAACTAACGGCAAAAGATAAGAGAAATATTCCAGTAAGTCCACCTAAACCAACGGGAAGAAAAAATAAAACATTTTCCTTGAAATTTCTGGTGATATGAGCTAAAAAACCAATAATTCGTTCATAAATACCAAATATTGCAGCTAAAGCACCACCAGAAACACCTGGTAAAATAAAACCAGAGCCAATAAACATTCCTTTAACAAAACGTAAAATCCAGTCTTTAGAGCCGAATCGCGCTGGCTGAGTTTCATTTTTCATTAGGTTTTTCTCCTGTCCTTAATTGATTTTAAAATAAAAAGTCAGTTTGTTTTATTTTTTTCTCATTGGCTTTCACTAGTTCTGAGTAAAAGAAGTTTCCTCCGTTATGATATAAGTAACCACCATTATAAAATACTGATTGTAAGCTTAAATAGCGGTATCTGGTTTGCGCCGTATTTCCAAGTTGAGGTGATAGCCTATCTTTTGAATATTGTTCTGCAAGTTTTAGACTGTGTTTTTTCCCGTGTTCTGCCACATAATCAATATAATCCAAACCAAAATTATAGGCTTGTACAGCAGTCCATAAATCACAACCTTTAGCATCTGCTTTTTCGATGGCTTCTGCTAAAAAAGCTACACCTTGTTCAATACTTTCTTGTGATTCATCAATTTGATTAGGATAGCCGCTTTTACTTTCAGAACTTTGCATAGGATCATCATGTTCACCTTTGGTTTCTGTAAAGATGATTCCCAGTACTAAATCTTTATGCTGCGGGATATTTTCCTGTTGTACAGCTCTTGCAACTTGCCCCTCATATTGATGCACTTGTTTTAAAATTTGGTAATTCCTATAGAAATAATAACCACCTAGGGTAAGTATTATTATCGAAATCAACAATAATACTTTTTTCAATATCGACTTCTGCTTTTTTTTCATGAATTTGTCATCCAACCCTTTTTAAGATCAAAATTTAGCCTACTAGTTCTTGCAAAAACTGTCTATAAAACAAGCGTAAAAAATATAATCTTTACTAAAAAGTAAGCTTTCTTTGAATTCCTTTAACATTTGTTTGGGTGGACTTTCTTTATCGTTAATTGATAACAAATTTTTGTAATAAAAACACTAATTTTAATGTATTAACGATTGCTTAGTGGTGTGCTGGCAAATGTTTCAATAATTGGAATAAGCGCTAGTTTTAATTTATATTTTCTTTTTAAAGCAGTTTCGATTGTATACTCATTTTCACTTTGCCTTGAAATTGTTGCTAAAAGGCGAGATTCAGTTTTCGTTTGTTCTTTAACTTCATAACGATCATCAATTGTTTCTACATAGAAGTTAGGGTAATTTGCTATTTCATCTTTAAAAGAACTTAAGGTCATTTGATCTTTTGCTTCTACGTCATTTTCAGTTACAACACTATCATTTTGCGGAGTTGTGTCGTTAACAGAAGTCCAGTGGCTAGCGACTTCTTGCGCTAAATTATCACTAAAAAGTTCTCCTAAACCTTTTTCTCCATTTTGAATTCGTTTAATCATATTCGTAAAATTTTCATCTAAAGATAAATTTATTTCTTTATTTCGCGCATCATCATCTAAATCTAAACGTCGAACGACCAATACATCTGGACGATCTGTTTGCGTAAATGCTTTTACTTTGAAACCATACTTAGCACTAACCTTTTCTTGCATTTTAAGAAATAGGTTAGACTGTATAGATTTAAAAGACGGTTGAAATTGTTGTTGTAATTTGGCTAATTGTTTCTTCTTCATAATGTTCCCCTTTCAAAAATACTATTTGATTATAAGAAAAAAAGACTGCGTTGAACAGAGATTTTTGCGAAAAAGTTTTGAAAACATTCAATTAAAGCCATTTCATAACTAAGAAATAAATTTGCTTTAACTATTTGTCTTTCTTTACAAGTAATTTTTTTGTACACTATAGAATGGAAAATGAAAGGAAGACATCACTTATGGATATTTATTTAAAACGAGCGATCATGCATATTATTGACAGAAAGTCAGGAGACCCTGTCTTTTCTCAAGTAGAATTAGATTTAAGTACGGAATACATTCGAGATTATTTAAGCAAAAAAATACAAAAATTAACCAGTTCTCAAACAAAAACAGGAACTTTAACAGAAGACTCAGAAATCGCGCAATTAAGCCAACAAGCTAAGGAAAATTTTATCAGTTTTAGCGAATCTTTTGTAACTCGCTGGTATGAAAGCTATCAACAAAGTGAAGACGCGCCTGACAGTGATGTTTTTGTCGTGTTATATGAACTTGATACTACAATGTACGTTGCTTTTTTGAAAGTTAAGTATACTGAAGGTTATACCCATTACGTTGATACGAACGAACACGGTATTCACAATGATCTCATTATTAACCGAGCAATATTAGCAGGCAAAGCGCAAAAAGCGGACGAAGGGATTACGATCAATCTAACAGATTTAACTTATGAGCTCATTGAGAAAAAATATACTTTTTCTGGTGAAAAAATGAATTACTTTTCTAATAAAGTCATTGAATCTCAACCTGCACCTTCTTTAGAAGACAATGTCAAAGTGATCAAAAAAACGGCCGAAGAAATTGGTGAAAAGTTCAATACGCCTAGCTATGATTTAGTAGCGGATGTTAAAGAAGCTGTTTACGATACGATCGAAGAGCATGGACAAATTGATACAAAACAAGTAGCCGAACAAGTTTTTAAAGACAATGTTACAGCGAGAATGTCTTTTGAAGAAGAAGTTGAAGAACAAGGACTTAGCAGTCAAGCACCAATGATGCGTGAAGTACGAGAAGTCTCTGAAAAAAAGTATGGCAAACAAAAACTAAAACTCTCAAATGGTATTGAACTGGTTGTTCCACTTGATGTATATCGAGATCCTGAACTGATTGAATTTATTAACAATCCCGATGGAACGATTTCTGTTACGATCAAAAACGTAGAAGAAATTATTAACCGTATGTAATTTGATAAAAAAGCGAGCAGTTTTTCATTTATGAAAAACATAGGGAATAAAAAGGAAAAACATTACCTGATATTGAAAACATGGGGAGTGAAATAAAAAAACACTCCTCGATATTAAAAACATAGAGAGTGAAAAAGAGATTCTTTACTCATCTTTTAGTGATTGAGTCAAATTTCATCTTCATTCTTCAATTTTGGATAAAAACGACCAGAAGCATTGCTCCTGGTCGTTTTTCAATCATTCTTATTTCTAAGCTCTTGCAAAATCTTTCGAGCGTTTTCTTCATTCATCTGTATTCTTTTCAATTTGGTGGCGACTTTTTGCACTTCAAAGTCTTTGGCACCAACATTTAATGCTAATGCACGTGCTTGTAAAGCCATATGCCCTTTTTGAATGCCTTCAGTCACCAAGGCTTTAAGAGCAGCTAAATTTTGGGCCAGACCAACAGAAGCGATAACTTCAGCTAGCTCTTTTGCGTCATTTACATCCAATATTTGCAGTGCTGCTTGGGCTTTAGGCAAAACTTTCGTTGCACCTCCAGCAGTAGCAAGCGCAAGTGGCAATTCAATGCTACCTTTGAGTTGATTATCTTCCACCTGCCACTGGCTTAATCCCTGATATTTTCCGTTTTTTGCTGCATAAGCATGAACAGCACTATTTACACTTCGAGTGTCATTTCCAGTTGCAAGAACCACAGCGTCGACACCATTCATGATCCCTTTGTTATGTGTGGCTGCGCGAAAAGGATCGATTTGTGCAAAGTTGGAAGCAGCAGCAATCTTTTTAGCTGTCTTTTCTCCTTTTTCAGCATCGCCTTTTCCTAAACTGGCAAATGAAACGCAACACTTGGCTGTTACTAAAGCATCCGTAGCATAGTTACTTAAAATACTAAATAAAATTTCTTCAGAAAACCATTGGCGAAAAAGCGAAGCCACAGCTTCTAGCATCGTATTTAGCATGTTTGCGCCCATTGCGTCTTGAGTATCTACAATTAAATCAACACTTAAAAAACTGGGATCTTCCGCAAAATCACGAACTGCAACTCTTTTCACTCCCCCACCACGTTTCACGATAGAAGGATAAGATTGCTCCGCAATAGATATAATCTCTGCTTCATTTTTTTTGATTTGTTCAATAACTGTCCTCTTATTTGTGACATTCATTAAAACAATTTGTCCACGGGTTTCCTTTTTCTTCATTTCAGCGGTAAAACCAGCTAAACTTTTAGCCATTTGTACACCATTGTTACAAGCCGCTACTACCGAGGGTTCTTCGGTTGCCATAGGAACAAAATATTCTTTTTGATTAACAGACATATTGGGAACCAGACCCATAGGAAGCGAAATTTCACTAATTTGATTTTCCGTTAGATTGCCCGCAATTCTTTCTGGCAACACGGTTCTTTCTAGTTCATCAGCGGTTTTACTAGTCATTTTATTCTGAGAGACTAAGAAATCTAATCTTTCTTTTCTAGTTAGTTTATAAAATTTATGAGAACTATTGGATTTTGGCCGTTCAATTAAAGCCGCCAGCCCCAGACCTCCACCTACACATAATGACACCACAGCGTAACGTCCATCCACACGTTCTAACTGGTGACAAGCGGTTGTAATAATACGAGCGCCGCTAGCTCCAATCGCATGGCCTATAGAAATCCCACTTCCACAAACATTGACTTTTTCTTCAGGTATCTCTAATTCTTCTTCCACAGCAATAGAAGAGGATGCAAAAGCTTCGTTGATCTCAAAAAGATCGATATCTTCTATTGCTAATGCATTTCTTTCTAACAACTGACGAATAGCTTTGATAGGAGAAATTCCCATAACTTTAGGGTCGACTCCTACTTCCACCACATCTTTAAGAATCGCTAAATAGGAAAGATCATTTGCTAAAACAAAATTTTTAGAAGCAAGCAGCACAGCTGACGCGCCATCATTGATCGTAGAAGCATTTCCCGCTGTTACCGTTCCTTCTTTTTTAAATACTGTTTTTAATTTTGCTAGTTTTTCTAAGGAAGTATCTTTTCTCACACCTTCATCTTTATCTACTTTTTTTCCAGCGATATCAAGTGACAGTATTTCATTAGAAAAATACCCTTTTTCCTGAGCGTTAGCCGCTCTTTCTTGTGAACGTAGCGCAAATGCATCCTGCATTTTTCTTGTTATATTAAACTTTTCTGCTACGTTTTCAGCAGTAAGACCCATATGTTGACCACTAAAAACATCGGTTAAACCATCAGAAAGCATGACTGGTTTAGGTTGTGAATATGTATCTTCTTCTTGGTTATAATAACTTAAATAAGGCGCCTGGCTCATACTTTCAGTACCACCAGCTAATACCACTTCTGCTTCATCTAAGAAAATAGCTTGTGAAGCTAGCGAAATAGCCTTCATTCCCGAGCCACAAACTTCATTGATCGTAGAAGCGTACACACTTTCAGATAACCCGCTATTTAAGGTAATTTGTCTAGCTGGATTTTGCCCACTTCCTGCTTGTAAAACATTGCCAAAAATAACTTGATTGATTGACGTGGCCGCTTTTTTATTATTATTTATAAGTTTTTTAGACACAGCTGTCCCCAGATCTACAGCTGATAATTGACTTAAAGAACCTTGATATTTACCAACAGGTGTTCTCAAAGCATCAATAATTACAACATCTTTCACATCGTCACCTCCAAAATGAACTATAGCATTCTTTCTTAAAAAAACAAATAGTTCTTTTAGTGTCTTATAACCTACTGAGCATTCTTTAACAAACTTTAAATTATCCATCGAAACTATCTAAATTTATCTAAAGTGTGTTAAATTTATAATTATATAAATAACACAAAGGAGAAGCAAAGATGAACGTTGGTATAGATAAAATCAGTTTTTATAGTCCGGCATATTATATCGATATGACAGAACTTGCTGATACACGAAAGGTAGATCCTGCTAAATTTCACATAGGTATCGGTCAAGATCAAATGGCCCTTGCTCCTAAAACTCAAGATATTGTTACTTTTGCAGCTAATGCTGCCCAAAATATTTTAGAAGATGCTGATTTAGCCCAAATCGATATGATTATCGTAGCCACCGAATCAGGTATTGATGAATCTAAGGCTTCGGCAGTCATATTGCACCGTTTATTAGGTATTCAACCCTTTGCACGCGCTTTTGAAATTAAAGAAGCTTGTTATGGCGCTACTGCAGGCTTACAATTCGCTAAAGAGCACGTTGCTTTGCATCCAGATAAAAAAGTTTTAGTTATCGCAAGTGACATAGCAAAATATGGATTAAAATCAGGTGGCGAACCGACTCAAGGGGCTGGCGCGGTAGCAATGCTTGTAAGTGCTGAACCAAAAATTTTAACTTTTGAAGATGACAATGTAATGTTAACCCAAGATATTTACGATTTTTGGCGACCTGTCGGTTATACTTTTCCCTTAGTTGATGGTCCCTTATCTAATGAGACCTATATTCAATCTTTCCAAAAAATCTGGGAAGAAAATAAGAGAAAAAATCATACCACTTTTTCCGACTATGCTGCCTTGGCCTTTCATATTCCTTATACAAAAATGGGGAAAAAAGCTCTCACATCGGTTTTGACCGAGGTTTCCGAAGGTGAAAAAGAACGTTTACTCACTCGTTATGAAGAAAGTATCAATTATAGTAGAAAAATAGGAAATATGTATACTGGTTCCTTATATCTAGGATTGATCTCTCTATTAGAAAATAGTACAAGCTTACAAGAAAATGATCGAATCGGGTTGTTTAGTTATGGTTCAGGTTCGGTGGCTGAATTTTTCAGTATGAAATTAGTTAAAGACTATCAAAAATATTTAAAGAAAGACCTGCACGAAAAACAATTAACACAAAGAACAAAATTATCAATCGATCAGTACGAAGAAATGTTTACTGATACTTTAGATACAAGTGAATATAAGATATTCCATGACAAAACTCCCTATAGTATCAGTGAAATCAGGAACACGATCCGTCACTACAATGAATAAACTTTTATTTTAAAAAAACAGCTTCTTATCAATCCATCTGATAAGAAGCTGTTTTTAGTAATATAAAATTGAAAATTAATCAGTCGGAATCAAACGAACAGTTGCTTGCCGAGCTTGTTCACTAATCATGGGTTCTAAATAAGGACTACCTGCAAACTTCTGACGGTAACCTTCATCCAATTGATCATTTAAATTGTTGTCATCAACAAATTCAAAACGGACATCTTTTTCTATTCCGCCAGAAGAAATATGT
This sequence comes from Tetragenococcus halophilus subsp. flandriensis, assembly GCF_030161475.1. Taxonomy (GTDB): domain Bacteria; phylum Bacillota; class Bacilli; order Lactobacillales; family Enterococcaceae; genus Tetragenococcus; species Tetragenococcus halophilus_C. The sequence goes on from NZ_BSUG01000014.1 coordinate 59,580, forward strand.
CCCTTTCCTTCTCTTTTAGCGGACTGGTACCAGCGTATCCTCGGCAATATAGATCGTCACCTGCTTGTGCTGCCCATATACGAGTGGGGCTATGCATTGAACCATCTGCATTAGGAATAGATATATATAAACTGCTATCTTTGGCAATAGCTGCAAGTTCCTCTTCTTTCCATTGACTCATAAGAAAAACCCCTTTTGTTTTTTATTGATCGAAAAATAATTATAATCCTTTTTCAAATACTGGAAAGGCATTAGACTCCCCATAGTCTTTAATTTGTTCCATTTGTTTCATTTTATTCAAATCTTCTGCAGAAATTTCAAAGTCTAACTCAGCATTACTTCGAATATGATCTGGGTTTTCAGATTTTGGCAATGGTAACAAGCCTAATTGTAAGCAGTAACGAATGCTCAATTGAGCGGGACTTACATTATATTTTTCTGCTAATTCTTTTATTTCTTTATTGTCTAATATTTCACCATGAGCAACAGGCGAGTAAGCTTCAACTAAAATATCCTGTTTTTGGCAAAATTCAATTAAATCAAAAGGCGTATTACTTACGTGTGTAAGAACTTGATTAACCATTGGTTTTACAGTGCCGTTTTCTAAAATGTTTTCGAGGTCTTTTTGTTCAAAGTTAGATACACCAATCGCGTGAAGTTTTCCAGCGTTATAAGCCTCTTCCATTGCACGCCAAGCTTCTAGATTACCTTCATAAAAATGTTCTCCATTGCGGAAATCACTCCAAGGTTGTGGACTATGAATGATCATCAGATCAAAGTAATCAACGCCTGCCTTTTCCAGCGATTCATCAATTGCTTTGACTGCTTCATCATAAGATTTAATTTCAGCAGCTAATTTTGTCGTAAGAAAAATATCTTCACGCGCAATACCAGAATCACGGATTCCTTGACCTACGCCACGCTCATTTTCATAAGCTTGCGCTGTATCAATATGACGATAACCCATCTCGATTGCATTTTTTACCGGTTCTACTACTTTATCATCCTCAACAAGCCAAGTCCCAAAACCAATTTTAGGAATCTTTACTCCGTTAGATAAAGTATACTCTTCAGTTAAAATACTCATAATTTTTACCCCATTTCTGTATTTTTTATCTGCTAAATAAATTGATGCTTAACAGCAATTATTAACTTACTTTGAGTGCTTGCTTGAAATGCAAACCTCCTTCCAATTTCAACTGTATCACTAAGACATTTATTTGTCAGTTGATTTAATTGTAGGATATGTTACAAGTTTATAATAAAACTTAAGGTAGACTTTAAGTCAAGTTAATGAATCCATAAATTGCAAATATCAAAAATTTTCTACCAAACGGGAATACTTGAACCTTGTGTCATATCATCAATAACTTCCTTGACTTCGTCTGTTTGATAATAATCAACTACCGTTTGATATATTTCATTATCTTTTTCATCTTCACGCGCTGCGATAACATTGTAATACGGTTTCGAAGATTCGGCCACTGGTTCTAAGAAAATCGCATCCTCAGTTGGTATAAAGCCAGCATCTACAGCTACATTGTTATTAACACAAGCAATATCAACATCATCCAATGAACGAATCGTCTGATTCGCGTCTAATTCTTCAAACTGCAAATTCTTTGGATTAGCCGTGATATCATTTGTAGTCGGCATATTCCCTTTATCTTCATCTAGTTCGATTAAATCTGCTTGTTGTAACAGCAATAAAGCACGACTTTCATTGGAAACATCATTAGGTAACGCAACTTCTGCTCCATCTTCCAAGTCTTCTACGTCTTCAATTTTATCAGAAAAAATCCCTAATGGATTTAAGTTAGTATAGGCAATCGTTGTATTGCTAAATCCACCTTCTTCGTTGATTTCATCCATAAAAATTTCCGTCAAAGAGGTATGTAGATCGATTGACCCATCTTCTAAGGCCGTGATCGGTGTACGGTAGTCAGTAAATGTGACGATTTCTAAATCGATATCTTCTTTTTCTTTCAGTTCTTCTTGCACATACTCCCAATCTTCATTATTTTCTCCTACAACACCAAGTTTAACTGTTTTATCTTCACTATCTTCTGCATTACTATCTCCAGCACCACAAGCACCTAATAAAGTAATTGAAGTTATTGCTAAAAACCCTGTGATTATTTTTTTCCACCCTTTTTTCATAAAAAACCCTCCTCTTTTAATTTTTAAAACAAAAAAAGCCCTTTTACCAGCAATTGAATGCTGGTAAAAGGGCGAATAATCGCGGTACCACCTTTGTTCAGAAGTTTCCTTCTCTCATCCCGACAAATCTGCTACTATCGGTGCCCTTTGTTAACGGGTAGACTTAACCCGAAATTGTTTACCTATCAACAATTTTTCTCAGAGACCATTTTCAACTCTTCCAACAGATCTTTTCCACCAGACAAGACCTCTCTAAATGTTTTTCAAATCTACTTTTCTCATCACAGAATTTTTATATTTTTCTGAATACTACAGGAAATAAGAAGGAATGTCAAGAACCAAAAAAGAAATTCTGTTTTTAGCATTAATGAACGATATTTTGCTTTACACTATAATTTGGAACATTGAGTGATTCATCTAGAAAAAGTTTTATCACGTAATCATATGAAGAGTCATTAGCAAAAACCTAGTTATATTTCCATCAATAAACTTTACATTTTACCATCTTTTAAAAATTCTCATCTACTAGCGGTTTTCCATCTTTATCAACCAAAACCGTTATTCCAACCCCGTAGCCTTCTTCGTAAACCAAGTATAAAACACCCGTTTCATTGTCACGAACTATTTTTTCTGCCTTTAATTTTCCTTGCGTATAAATTTCTTCGAAACGTTTTTCTGCCATAGTATATCCCTCCTGTTCCCTTGTATTTAAAAATTACATTCTTAAAGCTATAATTCAAAAAAGATACAATGCTAATTTTTCTAAACTCACTATTTACCTTCAACTTCATTTTACCATTTTTAAACCTTATTGAAAGCGATATCAACTGTTCATCAAAAATAAAGAGACTGGATAAAATTTAGCCAGCCTCCTCTAGTCTCTTATACCGCATGTTCAGTCCGTTCAATGATGTCATCCTGGGTAGCTTTTGATAATACATTAAAGAATGCCGAATAACCAGCAACACGTACAATTAAATCACGGTGTTTTTCTGGATGTTTTTGTGCGTCAACCAATGTTTTTCTAGATACGACATTATATTGAATATGGTAGCCATTTAATTTATTGAAAAATGTTCGTATCAACATAATTAACTTCTGCTTATCCTCTTCTTTAGCCAACGTTTGTGGATTTACTTTTTGGTTAAGTAAAACACCGCCTACAATGTCTTCTGTAGGCAATTTCGACACTGATTTTAACACTGCAGTTGGTCCGTTTTGGTCCATATTATGTGAAGGTGAACATCCTTCAGCTAGCGGTGTCCACGCTTGTCGCCCATCTGGCGTAGCCATTGTAGTGCGGCCTTGCCCCACATTTGCCGAAATAGATGACGTTCCTGAATAACGAATACCTCCAATAGGGCCACGTCCATAGCGTGTATTCGGATATTTTTTGATCTCGTCAATATAGCTATCATAAGCTTTAGTGGCTAATTGATCAGTATAATCATCATCATTTCCGTACTTAGGCGCTTCATGAAGAATCATTTGTTGGATTTCTTGACTTCTTTGACTCGCCCAGTTCGTCATTAGCGCTTCCCAAAGCTCTTCTTGTGTTACTTTTTCTTCTTCAAAAACTAGTTTTTTAATAGCCGCCAATGAATCCGCAAGGTTTGCGATTCCCACTTGTAATCCAGAGATAAAGTCATAAATGGCACCGCCTCCTTTGATCGTTTGCCCACGACCAATACAATCTTCTGTTAAAGCTGAACATAAAATATCAGGCACTTCTTTTTCAATCCCTAGATCAATCGCATTTTCAACAATTACACTCATACGTGTTAACTCTCGAACCGTCTTATCCCAGGCTTTTTCTAAATCAGTAAAGGTCTGCATATCCTTAAAATACCCGTGCCCCTGAGTAAAACGGTGACCTGACACAGGATCAATGCCGTTATTCATCACGATCATTAAAATCTTAGGAAAGTTCATATAACTCATACCCGTACAACGATAGCCCCATTTACCTGGAACTGCTGTTTCTACACAACCGATAGCGCTATAATCATAGGCATCTTCTTCTGCTACGCCATATTTAATGAATGACGGAATGATCACTTCATCGCTATTAAAAGCCGGCATACCAAAACCTAGCTTCATCACTTCAATAGCTTCGTTCATAAAGTCTTCATTCAAACCTGCATGATAACGTACGGTCAAATTAGGTTGTGGCAATTTAGTTTGCGCTACACTACGTAAAACTAAAAATGAAAGTTTATTGACCGCGTCTTTTTTATCCCTTGTTTGACCTCCGACTGTAACATTCTGATACAAAGGACTTCCTGCACTACTATAAGTATGTGATTGACTACGTACTTTGTTGATCGTTAATGTCTTTATCCATAAATTAGTCAATAGCTCAAGTGCTTCATCTTCAGTAATTGCTTCTTTTTCTAAATCAGCTTGCAAATAAGGGTACATATATTGATCAAAACGACCATAGGAAAGTGAGTGTCCATTTGATTCAATTTGCAAAATTAATTGAATGAACCAAGTCGCTTGTAGTGCTTCTTTAAAAGATTCAGCCGGTTCGTAAGGAACTTTACTACAAATACGACTTATTTCAAGTAATTCTGCGCGCCGTTTTGTATCTGCTGTTTCGGCCATTGCTTCTGCCAATTTCGCATAGCGGTTTGCGAAGTTTTTCACAGCATCTATTACAATTAGCACTGCATCATAAAAATGATATTTCTCAATATTTTCTGGTTTAGCTAAATCTAAACTTTCCTTTGCTTTTATTGTACGTTTTTTATAGCCTTTTAATCCAATTTCCAATAATTTAGGATAGTTAACTGCTAGGTGTGCATCTCCGGAATTCATTTTTCCTTCCATACCAAAAAATCCAGTTTCCATAAATACGCGAACTTCATCTGGAAGTAGTGCTCCTGCTCTAGCACGTAAATTATTATTTTCCCAGAATGGCGCGATAGAACGGATTTGTTCCTTAGTTTCTTCCGTAATATAGAATACGTCACCATCTCTTTTTTCAAATGTATCTAATTCATTCATAACAAAATCTAAGGTGTATTCCGGAAAAATCGGCGCATCTCTGTTTGAACTTGCCTGGTTACCGACAATTAACGTTTGATCTTCAATATAAATAGACATTTTATCTAAAATATTTTGTAGCATCAAAGCACGTTTTAAAACATTGGGCTGATTTTGATTCTTCTTATAGGCTTCAGTTGCTAATAAAGCTCTTTCTGCACAAATATACGGCTTTTTATCTAACACAGTTTCGCGATATTCATTCATACGATCCGTCAAAAGTCCAAAATGCTGCGGCTCTCCAGTTATTGTTTCTGTGGTTTGGGTCTTCATATCGATTCTCCTTTTTTTCATTTGAAACCGTTTAAGTTTCTTTCGTAATAAATATAGCACATTTTTTCACAAAACTCAAAAATAACTAAAAAAAAAGGGCTGAATACAGCCCTTTTAACTTAACTAAACAGTAATAACTTTGATTTCCTGCTTTTCTAAAAATTTTATTTTTTCTTTTTCTATACGCTTATCTGTATATACCAGCGAAATTTTATCAAATGCAAATTCCGAGACAACGCCTACTTGTAAGAACTTGCTAGAGTCAGTTAAGACGATCGTATGGTTAGCAGAATTCATCAAAGTATTTGCTGTATCAGAACGGGTTACATCGCTACCTGTGAATCCTCTTTTTTCATCAAAGCCGTCGATTCCCACAAATAACTTATCAACGTGAAATTCACTGGTTACTTTTTTTACCAGTGGTCCTACGTTCACTTGCGAATCTTTTTGATATTCCCCGCCAATCAATAATACTTTAACCGCTTCAGCTTTTCTAATATAAGAAGCAATAAAATTAGAGTTGGTAATAATTGTCACATCGTTTTTGCGATAAGCAAGTTCTTCTGCTAATAACGTACAAGTTGAACCAGATTCAATCATCACGGTTTCGCCATCTTTCACCAATTTTGCTGCTTCTTTAGCAATTTTTCTTTTTAAATCATAATTAATTGCTAAACGATAGTTGATATCATCTTGACTATTTAATACAGCAAAACCGTGTTGTCGATGAAGAATCCCTCTTTCTTCTAATTTATCCAAATCTTTACGGATCGTAACCCGTGATACCTCTAATTGATCAGCCAATTCGTTAACTTCTATTTTTTTATTTTCACTTACAATAGCAATAATTTCTTCTTCTCGAGACATCTCTATCCCTCACTTTTATTTTATTAAGAATACCATATTTATAAATACCTAACAATTTTTCTATACGGGCCTTTCATTCGTAACTTATTAATTTTACGTATGTTAATTTTTGTGATACTATAAACTTGATTAAAAAAGAAGGGGATTTATATGACGACAAAAACACCACTGCAGGCCTGTATTTTTAATATTCAAAAGTTCAGTATCCATGATGGTCCTGGCATTCGTACAGTAGTTTTTTTCAAGGGCTGTCCTTTACGTTGTTACTGGTGTGCTAACCCTGAATCACAAAGTGGTAAAGCAGAAAAAATGTGGGACGATCAACAAAAAAAATATACCACTGTTGGTGAATATAAAACAATTGATGAAATCATAGAAGAAGTCGTAAAAGACCTTCCTTTTTATGAAGAATCCGGTGGTGGCGTCACGCTTTCAGGAGGGGAAGTATTGTATCAGGCCGAATTTGCAACTGAACTATTAAAACAGTTAAAAGCTAAGGGAATCCATACAGCTGCAGAAACCACGGGGCAAGCTAATCCTCACATCTTTGAAAAATTTATTGCACAAGTGGATACCTTGTATTTTGATGTAAAACATTACGATCCTAATAAGCATCGCCAAGGAATTGGTACGACCAACAAGTTGATCTTAAAAAATCTAGCTTTAGCTTTAGAAAAACAAAAGGACCTAACCGTCCGTATCCCTGTCATCCCTCACTTTAATGATAGTTGCGAAGATGCCCGACAATTTGCCCGTTTATTTAAGCAAATGGGTGTTGAAAATATAGAACTATTACCCTTTCACCAATTTGGGCAGAAAAAATATGAAAACTTAAATCGTAAATATGAACTGCAAGGTATTCCACAACTCCATACTGAGGACTTGGATTATTTTGGAAAAATTATGGAAGAATACAATATTTCCTATCTTACAAGATAGAAAAAAGCTCTAATTCAGCTTAAAATGGTCCCTATAAAATAGACACTGATAAAAAACCCCCTTTAAGCGGTATTTATCATTCTGTTTTATAGGGGCTGTTTTTTATGTACAATAGAGGGAGAGAAACATTTGATTTCGTTTGATCC
>NZ_BSUG01000015.1 GCF_030161475.1 Tetragenococcus halophilus subsp. flandriensis
ATTATACCATAAATTGCTACACATTACTACAAATAAAATAATAGATTTGACATAAAAACAATAAAAAAAAGCCTGTTTAACAAGCTTTTGAATAGTCGTAAGAAAAATTAAGTGTCAAAGACCCGTAAAGAATAAGTATAAATTTATCAAATTGTTTCGTTTTTTGGTAAAATGTAATTAAGAATTACCTTTAACTACAAAAGGAGGGCTCTAAATGAAAATATTAGTCGCCGACGATGATAAAGAAATTGTTGAATTATTAAGTATCTATTTACACAATGAAGGTTATGAACCCATTGTAGCCTACGATGGGAAAGAAGTACTCTCCAAGATACATACTCTTTCTGATATAGAACTGGTCATTTTAGATATTATGATGCCAGAATTAGATGGAATGCAAATTGTTAAAACACTAAGGAAAGAGTCGCAGATTCCAATCATATTATTAACTGCTAAAACTACAGATATGGATAAAATTAAAGGTTTAGTCGCTGGCGCCGACGATTATGTGACAAAACCATTCAATCCATTGGAAGTTATGGCTCGCGTTAAATCCTTACTAAGAAGAACACAAACACAAATATCTTCGGAACAACCTGATATTTTAGAAATTAGTTCACTGGTTATTAACCGGGACTCTCATGAAGTAAGAACCATTGGCGGAAAAGAAATTCAGTTAACTGCTTTAGAATTTGGTATTCTTTACTTGTTGGCTTCACATCCAAATCGTGTTTTCAGTGCTGATGAAATCTTTGAACGTGTTTGGAAACAAGAAAGTGTCGTCTCGGCAAAAACAGTCATGGTTCATGTGAGCCACTTGCGTGATAAAATTGAAGAAGCCACTGGAGGAGAAAAAATCATTCAAACCGTATGGGGAGTTGGCTACAAGATCGATGCGAAATAAAAAAGAACCAAAAAACAAGGTTATTCTTACCTCAAAAGAAATTAGCGAATTATTCGTTGAAGCAATCGTTACAATTATTTTGTTGGTTATTGTCAATATAGCAATATTGGTGATGCTTTCTTCTATAATAAGTAATACACCAGCTTTAAACGAAGCAGTTTTTGAATCACGAACAAGTTTTGTAAGAAATCTTAATACAGATATCTTTCTTAGTGGAAAAAATATCTTAATTCCTGTCTTACTTATTTTAGATATTATTTTCTTATATTGGCGGTTAATTCGTCGTTATCGTCAAATGCAACAACGTCATATTATTAGCGAGCTTCATTATATTGCAAATGGAAATTATGGACATCGTATTCCTTTTGAACTACGTGGTGACCTAGCGCGTTTAGTTGATAGTATTAATGGTTTAGTAGATAGTACAGTAACAGCTATTGAAGAAGAGCGGCGTATTGAAAAGTCAAAAGATGAACTGATAACAAATATCAGTCATGATATTAGGACACCTTTAACTTCCATCATAGGTTACTTGGGGCTGATTGAAGACCGACAGTATCATTCAGAAGAAGAGCTATTAAAATATACGCATACTGCTTTTGTCAAAACAAAGCAGATGAAATCTCTGGTAGACGATTTATTTGAGTATACTAAAGCTCGCCAACCAAGTAGTCCGGTCAACTTAATTACCTTTGATATGGTTCAATTAATAGAGCAACTGGCCGCTGACTTTGAACTTGAAGCACGTAATAAAGGAATTACTATTGAAACAACTGCACAACCTCAGCAGCTTGAAATGGAAGGCGATACAGAAAAACTAGTCCGTGTATTTAATAATTTACTTTCAAATGCTTTAAAATATGGTGAAGGTGCTGATAAAATAGTTATCCAAGTTGAAAAAACGGGCACTGAAGCCGTTATTTCAGTGAAAAATAATGGTAAAATGATTCCTAAACAATCATTAGATTCTTTATTTGATCGTTTTTATCGCGTAGAAGAATCACGCTCACAAGAGACAGGTGGGACTGGTTTAGGACTAGCTATCGCGCAAAGTATTGTTGCTTCACATGGGGGTTATATCTATGCCAAATCTAATCCTGATTGGACTTCATTTATTATTCATCTGCCGCTAGTTAGTAATAATCAATCTTCTAGTTGACGAAATATTTTTTTTCAGCTATGCTAAAAGCATCATAACAACAAACAGAAAACCTAGTATATCGTTTATTCTTTTCAGAGAGCTGATGGTAGGTGTGAATCAGTAAAGGAAAACGGTAGAATCCAGTTTTTAATGTTTCTTTTAAAAAAAGAACCTGCTCTCTTTGGTTACAAGAGACAAGTGCGGCAATTTAGCCGAACTTGGGTGGCACCGCGAAGCAAACTATTTCGTCCCAAGCATACTCGCTTAGGATGGAATAGTTTTTTTATTTTATAATTTTTGAGGAGGAAAAATATTGTTAGATATTAAAATGATCCGTGAGAATTTCGAACAAGTAAAAGAAAAATTACAAACGAGGGATGTTCCAGAAGAAACTCTAACCGAATTTCTCCGTTTAGATAAAAAACGTCGTAGTTTGTTAGTGGAAACAGAAGAAATGAAAAAAAACCGTAATGATGTCTCTGAAAAAATTGCGCAAGCAAAGCGTAATAAAGAAGATACTTCTGAACAAATCGCCGAAATGCGTGAAGTGGGTAGTAAAATCAAATCTTTAGATAAAGAAATTGCTGAAATCGACGAGAAATTAAACACTATCGCTACCACCTTACCTAATCTTCCCCATGATAGTGTCCCTGTCGGAAAAGATGAAGATGACAATGTAGAAGTCCGCAAATGGGGTGACACTCAAACTTTTTCTTTTGAAGCTAAAAATCATTGGGACATCGGTGAAAACTTAAATATACTCGATTTTGAACGGGGAGCAAAAGTTTCCGGTAGTCGTTTTGTTTACTACAAAGGACTAGGTGCTCGTCTAGAACGTGCGCTATACAATTTTATGTTAGATCAACATGTGTACCAACAAGGATATACAGAAATGATCCCTCCTTATGCAGTCAATAGTCAAGCGATGTTTGGTACAGGTCAATTTCCTAAATTCACAGAAGATGTCTTCCAGTTAGAAGATAGTGATTTAACCTTAATCCCAACAGCTGAAGTTCCTCTAACAAATTACTATAGTAATGAAATTTTAGACGAAGACCAACTGCCTGTCTATTTCACTGCCTTAAGCCCAGCTTTTCGTTCAGAAGCAGGAAGCGCTGGCCGCGATACTCGAGGACTGATCCGTCTACACCAATTTAACAAAGTAGAAATGGTTAAGTTTTCGGATAGTCAACATTCTTATGATGAATTAGAAAAAATGACGGCTGACGCAGAGTCCATCTTGCAAAAATTAGAACTTCCTTATCGCGTGATTACTTTATCTACAGGAGATATGGGCTTTTCTGCAGCAAAAACTTATGATCTTGAAGTATGGATCCCCGCACAAAATACTTATAGAGAAATCAGTTCTTGCTCGAACTGTGAAGATTTCCAAGCGCGACGTGCAATGATCCGTTACCGCGATACAGAAGGTAAACCCCATTATGCGCACACATTAAATGGCTCTGGTTTAGCAGTAGGTCGCACAGTAGCTGCTATTTTAGAAAATTATCAAAACGCAGATGGCTCTGTAACAATTCCCGAAGTTCTTGTGCCTTACATGGGCGGCATGACTAAAATTGGATAAACAAAAAAGACGCGGCAACGTTATTCATTGTTGCCGCGTCTTTTACTTATTGTATTAAATTGAATCACTGTTCTACTGAATAGTTCGGTGCTTCTTTTGTCACTTGGATGTCATGAGGATGGGATTCTCTTAGACCATTACCGCTCATTTGAATAAATTGAGCATCATCGCGTAAAGCTTTCAAATCCGCTGCGCCAACGTAACCCATACCAGATTTTAATCCGCCTAACATTTGAAAAATAATGTCAGATGCACTACCTTTATAAGCAACTCGTCCTTCAATACCTTCTGGCACTAATTTATTTGCTTCATTGATGCCACCTTGGAAATAACGATCACTTGAGCCTTTTTCCATCGCACTTAATGAGCCCATACCTCGGTAAGCTTTAAAACGTCGACCTTGATAGATTTCAAATTCACCTGGCGATTCTTCTGTTCCTGCAAGCATACTACCCAACATTACCGCATAACCACCAGCAGCTAAAGCTTTTACAATATCACCAGAAAATTTAATTCCTCCGTCAGCGATAATCGACTTACCATACTTACGAGCAACAGAAGCTGCATCATAAATCGCAGTCAACTGTGGTACACCTACGCCGGCAACAACCCGGGTTGTACAAATAGAACCAGGACCAATGCCTACTTTTACCACATCGACGCCTGCATCATACAAAGCTTTTGTTCCTTGTGCTGTTGCCACATTCCCAGCAATTAAAGTCGTTTGAGGAAATTCTGCACGGATTTCCTTAATTTTACGCAGTACTCCTGAGCTATGACCATGTGCTGTATCGATGACGATAGCATCAGCACCTGCTTCTAATAAAGCTTGAGTTCTTTCAAAAGTGTCACTAGTGATTCCGACAGCTGCCGCAGCCAACAATCTTCCATGTTCATCTTTAGCCGCATTAGGAAATTGGATCACTTTTTCAATATCTTTTATTGTAATCAATCCACTTAGGCTACCTTTATCATCAATAATAGGTAATTTTTCAATCTTATGAGCCTGTAAAATTTTCTCTGCATCTTTTAAAGAAGTTCCTTCAGGAGCTGTGATCAAATGATCCTTGGTCATAATTTCGCCAATAGAGATAGAATAATCAGTAACAAAGCGTAAATCACGGTTGGTCATAATTCCCACTAGTTTTCGGTTTTTCATCGTTTCTACCACTGGTATACCGCTAATTCGATAACGACTCATCAATTCTTCTGCTTCAGAAACTGAATGCTCAGGTGTTAAAAAGAAAGGATCAATGATTACGCCACTTTCAGACCTTTTTACTTTTCTTACTTCATCGGCCTGTGCTTCAACCGACATATTTTTATGAATTACACCAAGTCCGCCTTGTCTGGCCATAGCAATAGCCATATTACTTTCTGTTACAGTATCCATACTGGCACTTAAAATCGGGATATTAAGCTGAATATTTTCGGCTAATTTTACCTTCATGTCAACATCATTGGGCAGTACATGACTTTCTTGCGGGACAAGTAATACATCATCAAATGTTATCCCCTTTTTTTCAAACTTAGTTTCCCAATTCGTCATTTGTTATAACACTCCTTTATTTTATAAAATCAATATATTTTAATGAAAATAGCAAAAAACATGCATGAAGTCAAGCTTCACAATAAGAAACATACTATGATATAAGAAAAAGACAAAAATATCCGAACTATATTTGATAAGACTTTTAAATTGTCGCAAGCTTACGACAAGGACCTTAAAACACAAGGATAGTCTCATTATAGTTCGGATAATTTATTAAAAAGGTTTATTTTACAAGTTTTTTACTTATTTTTAGGCATTGATAAGCTGCCAATGATGTTGTACTTCTTCTTTAAATAATAACGAAGTAACAACGAAGCACCACCAATGATAACTAAAAAGAATGGATCTAAAACCGGATTGATCACGTCTGGAAGTAAAGCGGATAAAGAGATCACAGCGGTCCATACGAAAAAAGAACCAATTAAAATCAATATCGATTTCCATAATTTAGGTCGTTTACTTTTGTCAGCTCCTGGTCTTTCATATTGATACATATATTTATACATCAAATAAAAGACCCAACCACCAACCATTGCCATTAATATTAACGTAACGATGCCATAAACTTGGTTATTTTGGGAGGAGAATAGTCCTATAACCCCCATCATTAAACCAAATACTCCTAAGATAAGTAAGGTATTATCTACCCACATCAAAACAGGTCTAGAGCTTTCATCTTTTTTGGTGGGTTCAGCTAAAATAGCTTCCGTTCGTTCTGAGACTTTACCATAAAGTTGGCGCGCGGTTCGACCATCTTTTTGCTCTCTTACTAAGACTGGCAGCATTTCATGTAAAGCCTGTACTTTTTCTTCTTCCGGTAAATTTGCAGCATCAAGCGCTTTGTTTAAATCAAAAATATACTGTTGGTTTCTTTTTGTTAGTTGCTTCTCCCATTCGCGGTTTTGGGCAACGTATTCTCGCAGTTCTTCTGCTTCCATGTTCGTCGTTTCTCCCTTCTTGCCTGGTAAACAAGCATTTGACAAGAATTATTTTAACATAGTTTATTTATAAATTGGCAGTTTATTATACATTAAAACGGAATAACATGACATCACCGTCTTGAACAACATAATCTTTGCCTTCAAGTCGAACGCGACCCGCTTCTTTTGCTGCATGCATACTTTCATACTTATCAAGATCAGCAAAAGACACCGTCTCAGCACGAATAAAACCACGTTCAAAATCAGAATGAATAATACCTGCTGCTTGGGGCGCCTTAATTCCCTTATGGAAGGTCCAAGCACGAACTTCGGGCTCCCCAGCGGTAAAGTAGGTTGCTAGACCTAATAGATTAAATGATGCGCGGATCAATTGATCTAAACCACTTTCCTTAATACCTAAATCTTCTAAAAATTCTGCTTTATCTTCATCATCTAATTCCGCAATCTCTTCTTCGATTTGGGCACAAACAGTAATAACTTCAGCATTTTCAGTTGCAGCAAAATTTTGTACTTTTTGAACATATTGATTGCTTGTTGGATCTTGAACATCATCTTCTGCCACATTAGCAACATATAAAACAGGTTTAGCCGTCAATAAGAATAGACCTTTAACGATCGCTTGTTCATCTTCTGAAAATTCAATTGTGCGAACAGATTTTCCTGCTTCTAAAACCGGCTTGATTTTGTCTAAAACTGCTAATTCTGCCATCGCTGCTTTATCTTTTGTCTTAGCTACTTTTTCAACGCGGTTATATTGCTTATTAACAGATTCTAAATCGGCCAAGATCAATTCTAAATTGATTGTTTCAATATCAGCCAAAGGATCAATTCTCCCATCAACATGAGTAACATTGTCATCATCAAAGCAACGTACGACATGACAGATAGCATCTACTTGACGTATATGACTTAAAAATTGATTTCCTAACCCTTCACCTTGACTTGCTCCTTTAACAATACCTGCAATATCCGTAAATTCAAAGCTTGCAGGCGTTGTCTTTTTGGGTTGAAATAAGTCCGTTAAACGTTGCAAACGCCAATCAGGTACTTCGACGATCCCTACATTAGGATCGATCGTGGCAAACGGATAGTTCGCTGCTTCTGCACCAGCCTTTGTAATTGCGTTAAATAAAGTAGACTTCCCTACATTAGGTAATCCTACGATTCCAGCGGTCAATGCCATCTAATTTCACTCTTCCTTTTTCTTTTCTATAACTTTTTTCATTTTCTTTTCAAATTCACGGCGTGTCATCATGACAATATGTCCGCAATTTTCACATTTTATTTTAATATCAGCGCCCATACGGATAATTTGCCAACGATTTGTTTGACAAGCATGAGGCTTTTTCATTTCTATAGTATCCCCTAGATCATACATAAGCATTCTCCTTATTATTCTTCATCAAAGTGAATATTCAAAATGTCCAAGATACGTGTTAAATCATTTTGAGACAAATAATCAATCTCAATTTTCCCTTTACCTTTTTTCTCTTTAATCTGTACACTCGTTCCAAACTTATCCATTAAACGGTCTTCACTTTCTCGTAGATAGTAAGGTTTTTCTTTAACCACACGAGGGACTTTCTTTTTATCCTTTGCTTCATTGGCATCGACTACTAACTGTTCTAGTTGTCGTACAGTCAAGTTTTCTTTTACACAACGGTTAGCAAGTTTTAGCATCTGCTCTTTGTTTTTTAAACCCAGTAAAGTCCGGGCCTGGCCCATCGATAAGCGATCTTCTTGCACCATTTCTTTTACTAGTTTTGGCAAGGTTAAAAGACGAAGGTAATTCGCTATGTAAGGACGACTTTTTCCCAAACGTTCAGCGACTTCAGCTTGCGTTAAATGCAGATTGTTCATTAACATTTCATAAGCTTCTGCTTCTTCTAAGGGGTTCAGATCTTCCCTTTGTAAGTTTTCTAGAACAGCTACTTGCATCATTGCTTCTTCGTCAAAATCACGAACGATCGCTGGGATCATTTCTTTTTTGGCCAACTTGGAAGCACGGAAGCGACGCTCTCCGGCAATAATTTCATAGCCTTTTACTTTTGATTTACGTACAATAATCGGTTGAAAAACGCCTGATTTTTCGATCGAATTTGCTAATTCTTGTAATGATTTTTCTTCAAATGTTTTTCGTGGTTGATAAGGATTCGGCCGTAATTCATTCAAGGATAACTCAACAATTTTTTCTGTTGCTTCGACCTCTTCGATATCCGAAAGGTCTTGAAACAAGGCATTTATACCCTTACCTAAACTTTTATTTTGCTTTTTCACGAGCCAACACTTCCTTTGCTAGTGCTTGGTAGACCTCAGAACCTTTAGAACGTAAGTCATAATCAACAATTGATAAACCGTGACTGGGTGCTTCAGATAAACGGACATTTCTTGGGATAATCGTATGATAAACTTTTTCTTGAAAATAACGACGAACCTCTTCTACAACTTCCACCCCTAGATTGGTGCGGGCATCATACATCGTCAATAAGACCCCTTCAATTTCCAATTCAGGATTAAAATGCTTTTGTACTAAACGAACAGTGTTTAATAGTTGACTCAAACCTTCCAAAGCATAATATTCACACTGGACAGGTATCAAAATGCCATCACTTGCCGTAAAGGCATTAATCGTTAAATGCCCTAGTGATGGTGGACAATCAATTAAAATAAAATCATATTGTTCTTTGAGTTCATCTATCGCTGTCTTTAAACGTGACTCTCTAGCCATCATCGCTGTTAGTTCAATCTCTGCGCCAGCTAGTTGAAGCGTTGCTGGTACAACATCCAAATTTGCACGGGAACTAGGTAAAATTGTATCCTCGATCTTAATTTCATTGATTAATACATCATAGACATCTTGTGCCACATCGGGTTTACGTATGCCCACGCCACTAGTGGCATTACCTTGTGCATCAATATCTACTAACAAAACTTTTTTACCTAGGTAAGCTAGGCAAGCACCTAGGTTCACCGCTGTAGTCGATTTTCCTACGCCACCTTTTTGGTTAGCTATGGAAATAATACGAACCATTAAACTTTCCTCCTCTATTAGAGGCTGATAAAAGAAGATCTTCCTCCCATCACTGCCTTTAAAATTTTACCTTATAGGCTTTTTGTTCGGTAAGCCAGGTTTTCTTGGATATTTTTTAGGGGTTTCTTTTGTCTTTTCAATGACCAAGATATTTCGCTCATCTTGTGTGTTAGGTAAATAAATTTGCTTATCTTCTATGAATTTACCCCCTAAAGTTGCGATTGCTTTTTTAGCTTCAGTCAATTCTTCTTGGCTTTTGGCAGCTTTTAAAGCATAAAAATAGCCATTCTTTTTTACAAGTGGTAAACAAAGTTCACATAAAACATTCAAACGAGCAACCGCTCTTGCAGTCACATAATCATAAGAGGCTCGATTATTTAAATCTTGGCCAAAATTTTCTGCTCGATCATGAAATAAATAAACTTCTGTTAGCCCAAGTTCTTTAACTAAGGTATGCAAAAAATTGATCCGTTTATTTAAGGAGTCAACAATAGTTATTTTTAATTCAGGAAAAACAATTTTTAAGGGAATACTAGGAAAACCTGCGCCAGAACCGATATCACATATAGAGGCTTTTTTATTCAGGTTGACTGAAAAAGCTAACGCCACTGAATCATAAAAATGCTTTAAATAGACCTCATTTTTATCCGTTATTGCAGTAAGGTTTATTTTCTGATTCCATTCTATCAAAAGCTTATAATAATGTTCAAATTGCTCTATTTGTTTTTCTGACAACTCAATATGATGTTGATAAAGCTTTTGTTGAAATTCTTCAGGGAACATAGGATTTCCTTTCTTTTGTGAAACAGAAATGTTTCACGGACTATCCTCTACTGTAACGCAAAATAGCTAGCTATGCAATAGTTTGATAGTCTTTTACAAAAGCTTTTTAATTTTTTAATAACAGAAAAATACTGTCTTCCACTGTCAAAAAGTTATTCCTTTTTACAAATAAATACACTTGCATTAAAAACAAGTGTATTTATACTATTCATTCTTTGCTTTATACCAAAAATGTTTGTACAAAGCAGCATAACGGCCACGATATTTGTCTTCCCAAGGTTTTTCTCTTCCACAAAAGTGTAAGAAAACACTGTTGCGGGTAATCCAGTCTAAATCCCATTCTCCCATACTAATTGCATCATAAGTAGCATTCTTTCTTACATCATAATTATAAATTTCGTCTGGAATAGGCAAAACTTTATTTCCGTATAAACCATTTAAAATATCTTGATCAGGTAATAAAAGATTGTACTGATTTTCTTTAATGAAACGAAAAATATCTTCCGCTTGAACCTCTTCTCGTGCTTTTTTAGCATTAATTAGTAAAACACCTGAGTTGTAATACCCTTCGGCCTCATAAGTCTTTAATCGTACTTGATTGATCATTTTCGTCATATTCGTCAGCTTTTTATGGCTTGCTGCTGCATACAAATACTCTTTAAGATCAAGCTGATACAAATCTGAGAAGTCATTGATACAAAGAATATCTGCATCTAAATAAAGAATTTTGTCTACACTATGAGGAAGAAATTTATGTACCATTAATCGATAATAAATGGTTTCTGGATAACGTGAAGAAACTGGAGCATACTCAAATAAAGAATCATCACCAATCACAAGTGGGACATAGTTCATTCCCCATTTAGTACAAAAATTCTCTATCGCTTCATTTTGTTCTAGCAACTTTTTTTGTAAAACGTAAACTGTAAATTGATGACTAGCATCTGTATTTTGATAAATAGAAAACAATGTAGTCTTCATTTGCTCAACAAATTGATCATCAATTGAAAAAAGTAAGTTTATCTTCATTACTTATCTCCTTGGCTCTAAAATCAAAATTTAGCTTCATTTTAATAAGCATTAGCAGCTAAATACGTTTCACGTGAAACAAAAATTTATTCAACACTTTTCATTACTTATTTTTATCTGCTTAAAATTAAAAACAATAAAAGATACTTGGGTTCATTCCCAAGCACCTTCTATTAGTTTAAAGAATCCCATGGTGTCAAGTCTTCTTTTTCCTTAGAGGCAACATGTTTGTCTTCTTCTTGTAAATATTGATTTTGAACAACTACCTCATATACATACTCATCAAACCATGCATCTGACATTATAAAATAGCCTTTATCGCCGGTTTTATCCCCCCAGCTATTTTCAACTTTCCATTTCGTAGGTTGACCATCCACAATATCTACACCAGTTAATGTCATCGCATGACTGACTTCAGCATCACGTGTTGCTAAGCGCTCTGCTTTATCTAATTGGAGATCTGCTGCAAAAAGTTCTCCTTTTTTAAAGTAATTTGGATCCAAGATACCTTCTTTTCGATCCATATCCCTTATTACATCACAACCAAACCAAACTGTTTGCCCATCTTTTAAAGAAGCAATAGCAGCTTTTTTCATAGCAGTTAGGCCAACGTTAGCTAACTCAATTTTTTTACCGTCAAATATATAATCCTGATTTGGCAGACCATAATTTTTACCGTATTCATGATCAGGCGCATCAATTAAATCCGTATATTGATCAAAGTCAACAGCTACATAATCAGTAAAAAAGGTTTTTGGGGTCAGATTACGCACATTATTATAATTATTATCTTTATCACGATATTCAAAATCAAAAGAAGCTGGAGGTTGCCCGAAAGCATAAACTAACATCCGATAAATTTCATTTAAACATTCTAATTTATAAGTACGCAAATCCGCTTCATGGCTAGGCGTGATCACCATTGTCTTCATATGAGCAATAGCTTTACGTAATTTCAAATTGATTACTCTAGAAATCTCTGCTGTTTTATCGCTATTATAGGTTTCTGGCATCGCACTCTGCGGAATTAATCCATATTTATTGATCAAAGCAGGACCGTTCGCCCATTGGCCGCCATCTTCATCGCCCCATTCAAGCATTGCTAAATACTCACGATCATCTTCTGCTTGGTCAATCAAACGAATAGCCCATTCTAGCATTTTATTGGCTTTTTCTAGGCGATCGTAAAAAGACAGATAGTTCTGTGAAAACTGAAAATCTTTTAACTGATATTTTTTAGCAAAATCATGGCGCAATGTATTTAAAGTAGCAAATAACCAACAACGTCCGCTTTGTTTTTGATGAGTCACTTCTCCAGTTTCTACTTCAATAGAAAAGACTCGGTTTAACGCTTTTTTTGCAGCAAAATTTTTACTAGCAGCATCCACACCGTTTTCTTGAACAGCACGAGCGATTACATTGCTAGCTGGTACTTCTTTTAAATCATTGGAAAAATTAGATAAATCTGTAAGAGTCAAATCTTTCGTCATCTTTTCACTCTTTTCTACTTATTATTTTTAATACTGAATAAAGTCTATCATTGTCCAATAAAAAACACAAAACCCACAAATGTCAGGAGTTAGACATTCATGGGCATAGGTTTATTTAGCGTTTTTCTTTTTATGACGTTGGCTACGACTACCCACTTCACTCGTTGTTTCTGCTTCATTCTTTATTTTTTCAGCACTTACATCCTGAGTTGGATTATCTTTTACCAATAATTTCAGATGATAACGCTCATGATAGCGAACGCCCTCTTTAACAAAATCTCCGCCTACAATAAACAAACCCACCGGATCTAATGCTTCTTTTTGATGAATTGTCCCAATCTTTTCCAAATCCCGATAGCTTGTACCGATTTGTAATTCATATTGATCTTCTTCTACCTTTTTCAAGTAATAGTAAGGGTGCAAGGTATTTTTCATAAGTAAAAAGCCATCGCTGTTTGTTAAATTATTCGTAGGTATCTTATCTTCACTGATCAAAGTTTCGATATTTTCCTCTAATTGTAATTCAAAATGATCGACAAAGTCTACTGCCACTTCGCTTGTATTCGGCATCAAATTGTGTGAAATTTGATTATCACCTTCGATATTAAAGACATCTTCTGGTAAATACTTAGCAAATAATCGCGTAACATCACCCTTAACATTTTTGTCAAAAAAATAGTAGATGAAATTTAAAACCACGAAGTAAAGCAAAATAACAAAAACAAGAAGATATAAACTAAATTGAATATAATTTTGATTAACCCATAGCCCATACACGATACGTAAAATATAAAGTGTAGGAAATAGGCTTAATATCGTATACGCACGATTTAAATACTTCGGACTAATGTTCAAATACCACAAAAACTTATGAAATCCATTAATAATATCTAATAGAAGCGTCATTGTTCATCACCTTCTTCAGGTGTCTGTTGTTGATTTTGTTGGTTATCAGGCACGTCTTGTTGATTTTGTTGCTGACCACTCTGTTCCTCTTGTTCTTGTGGCTCATTTCCTTGTTCTGGCGTATCTTGCTGATTAGGAGATTCCTGTTGATCTCTTGCAGGTTGTTCCCCATTATCTGGCGTTTGTTCAACGGCTGAACTTGATTGCGTTCCTTCTTGTACACCTTCATCCGAATTTGCAGAACCCTCTTCAAGACCGTTATCAGTTTCTTGTGTTTGTTGTAAGCTACTATTTTCGCCTTCATCCAAAGGTGCTGTATCGGAGGTTTCCATTGTTCCATCTGTACCTACAGAACCTTCTGTAGTGGTTTCAGTAGTCGTTGTCTCTGTTTCTGCCACTGGTTGACGATAACTCCTTCCATTTACAACTCCTGTAGCCGTTGCAATGATAAGAGAAAAAGTCACCAGCGCAAATGGCTTTAGAATCGGTGGTAGCTTTTTCATGTAAATGTTCCTCCTTTATTTCTTTCATTATAGCACCCAAAGATTATTTTTTTCTTACGAATGTTTGAAGAATTTGTTTATTTCATGAAAAATAACAAAATAATAAGGGTTTGCTAAATATTTTAATTGAATGCCATTTATTCAATTTTCCATATAAACAGCAATTTATCCACACTTATATCACCGAATGAAAACTATCAATGAACCAAAGATTTAGTCGATAAATTGATTGATTATGTCACGATACATGGAAAAACGGAGCTGGTCCCTATAATAACTAAAAAATAAGGAAACCGTCCACCACAAAGTAAGATGATTTCCTAAAGAATCAAAAACAGTTGAACAAAAATAACTGAAAATAGAAAGGATGTTTCCTGTCTTTACTGGTCTAATACCGGGTAATCGAGAAGCAATATCTGAGCAAGAGGAAAACAAATATTGGAAATTCTTAGAAAAAGAGGATTAGAACTGATTTTTAAAGCTTTATCTTCCTTTCGTTTCCATTTCATCTATAAAAATGTATTACTAATACGTATATCCATCGAACCAATGCTTTGTTTTATTAGCAAATTTAACAAGTAATAACATGGTAGGAACTTCTATTAAAACACCAACTACAGTTGCTAATGTCGCACCAGAATTTAACCCGAACAAAGAAACCGAGACAGCTACTGCAAGTTCAAAAAAGTTGCTTGTTCCAACCATTGCCGCTGGTGCTGCTATAGAAAATGGTAACTTACATGCTTTCGCTCCTCCATATCCAAGGAAAAAAACAGCGATGTTTTGAATAATTAACGGAATGGCAATCAATAGAATATGAAAAGGATTGCTTATAATTTGATTTCCTTGAAAGGAAAAAATAATAACTAACGTTAATAACAAACCTACTCTTGTTGTTCCGTCAAACTTATTTTCAAACGTATTTTCAAAATAATCTTTCCCTTTATTTTTTACTACGTACTTTCTGACAATAATTCCCAACACAAGTGGGATTACAATAAATACAAAGATTGAAAGAAAAAGAGTTCCCATCGGTACAGAAACATTTCCTACGCCTAATAAAAGAGCAACGATAGGCGCATATAAAAAGAGAACAATAACATCATTAATAGAAACTTGTAATAACGTGTATGCTGGGTCCCCTTTGGTTAAACTGCTCCATACAAAGACCATTGCTGTGCAAGGGGCAGCGCCTAAAAGGACGGCTCCAGCTATGTATTCTCTACCTAACTCGGGGCTTAAGAATGGTCTAAATACAACTAAAAAGAAGAAAGCAGAGATTGCAAACATGGTAAAAGGCTTGACTAACCAATTAATTGTGGTTGTTAACATGAGTCCTTTAGGTTTTTTTCCCGCATGTAAAAGACTACTAAAATCTATTTTTAACATCATTGGAAAAATCATCAGCCAAATCAAAATTGCTGTGGGGATGGAGACATTATAGTATTCAAATTGATTCAAAAATTCAGGAATAGCTGGTATAAACTGACTTAATAAAACTCCTGCGATCATAGCAAGTGCCACCCAAAGGGACAAATAACGTTCCCATAGTCCCATACCGCCACTTCCTTGTAAAGTTGGTTCTTGTGCTACATCATTTTTCATGTTTTTTTCTCCTCGTAAAATATATTTATAAGCATCATCTCTGATGCAAACATTCTGGTTCTTTGAAAATAAAATAAATAACATTCATCAATAAAAGCTTTAAGCAACACAATGTTTCCCTTTTGTTAAAGCGAGCTTTGCTCGCCAAGGCAAGGAGCGGAGCTCCGCGCAGCTCGTGATTCTTGAACGAGCGGAGGGCGTTTGGGATCTTGTTTCGATATTGTGTGGTTCCTGAGATATAATAGTCAGTGGAAAGGATCCACATGGGATTGTGCTATTTCCTCCTGTAGTTCTGTCTACGCGTTTAAGCATGCAACCCAGACCGTTGTTATCATTACCAACACACTATCTGTTTCGACATTTGGACAAGCCTACCTTGAGTAGAAGGTGGAAAAGCAGCTCTTGCCCTTTGTCATTATATTCTCGTAAACGAGGTTGTGATTACACAACGTGTATCTTGGGAAGCCCACAGTATCGAAGCATTTTCCTAATTTTTTTGAAAGGAGGTCCTTCCCGTGAAATTATTTGTAGGTATAGACGTTAGCTCAGAAAAACTAGATACATGTTATTTAACCGATGAAATGGTGGTGTTGTTAAATCACACCTATGGCAATGATACCCAAGGTGCCTGGGAGCTGAAAGAACAGATTCTCTCCTTTCACGAAACCTATTCGTTTGACCAGATTGTGATTGGTATGGAATCTACTTCCATGTATAGCTATCATCCAGCGGTAAATTTTCACCAAGATGAACAGCTTCAAGCCATTCACGCCATTACCACCATTGAAAATCCGCATCGAATTAAACAATATATGAAAATGTTTGATGCGGATAAAACCGACCCGATCGATGCGTTCATGATCGCCGATTACTTGCGGATTCAACGCTATACGAATTCTCCTATCAAAGGAGAAAAATATATGGCCCTTCAACGATTGACTCGTACACGATATCAAATCGTGCGGCAATTAGTGGAGGTGAAACAACATTTTATCGAAAATCTTTCGTATAAATGCAATACCCTAAAAAAGGAATTACGTGAAGCCGAAGGTTCCACGACCGTTTTCAGTGCCGCCATCATGGATCTTTTCACCCAAGACTTGTCCTTAGACGACTTGGCGAACCTGCCTTTGAAAGACTTGGCCGAATGGCTCCAATCCAAAGGGCGCGGCCGCTTTAAAGACCCCGAAGGGTTAGCGAAAACGATCCAACGAGCCGTCCGTAGTTCCTACCGGCTCGATCAAGTCATGAGCGAATCGATCGATATGATCTTAGGTATCCTTGTGCGTGAAATTCGTTCCTTGGAAAAAGCCGTTAAAGACTGTGACCAAGGGATTGAAGATCTCGTCCAAACGGTGCCCGAATACCAATGTTTAACCAGTATTCCTGGTGTAGGCCCTGTTTACGCCGCTGGCTTGTTAGCTGAAATTGGTCAAATCGAACGTTTTCCTGATCAAACCAGTTTAGCTAAGTATGCCGGGCTCACTTGGCCCAAGCATCAGTCAGGACGTCATGAAGCTGAAAACACCCCCTTAACGAAAAAAGGCAATCGCTATTTCCGTTACTACTTAATTGAAGCTGCCAATTCTGTCAGTCGGCATTTGCCCGAATATCAAGCCTTTTATCGTAAAAAGTATCAAGAAACACCGAAACATCAACACAAAAGAGCCCTCGTTTTAACTGCAAGAAAATTTGTGCGCTTGGTGGATACGCTACTAC
>NZ_BSUG01000016.1 GCF_030161475.1 Tetragenococcus halophilus subsp. flandriensis
TTCAGATAAATAATGAAAATTTTTTTCTGGAAAAGTCATCCTTTGCGCAAGCATTTGATTTTTTTGTCATTTTTTAGAAAAAAGTTAAAATCTGAATATTCTGATTATATTAATGCACCACTAGTGATCACTTCCAATATCTTCCTTTTTAATTAAAAAGCGATCAATCAATAAATTTCTTTATAACGCATTTTACTTCATCAATTACTCAAGTTTCGCTCACTAAAAATGGGCTTACCCAATTGATGGTTCTAGCATAACATCTGTATCGTTAGCACGCTTGATTTTTTCTAAGATATACAAAAAGAGCTCCCTTCGTTTTATAACTGCTTTCATCATAAATCAAGAAAAAGGAACTCTTGCCATTATATTACACTTAAAAGTCACAAAAAATCAACTATCCTAAGAAGTCGATCCCAATTTTCCGAACTAAAAATCATTTCCTTCTTGCGCCGAACACGTATTAGTAATTAAAAAGGCTATTCCGCCAGTAACCTTTTTACTTTTAGTTTTTAAAGAAAACTCGTTAAAGCAAGTAATTTACATTGTTTTTGTTCTCTAAAGTTTTAACTATTTATTAAAATACGACCAATATCAAGAAAAATATGATAACAATGATTGGAACAATACGTAAAAATTTTACACCAAACAAAGGCCGAAAATATTACTACACTTTAACCTCATGATAAAGCGACCTAAACACTTGAAATATCAAGGTTTAGGCCGCTTTATTCTTTTATAAGTGTCAAAGTCAGAGATGCATAACTGAAATTTCAAATTATTAAAACTTTTCTTATTAAATGTGATTACTGGCATTCAGTTATATTTTAGATAAGCTGAAATGCAGCGTCCCCTAGTTTTCTAGTTCTCTCCTAAAAGCCAACTAATAACATTAATTTGTTCAATACCTTCGTCATTTGCATAGCCAGGGTCCGCTGTTAATAAAATTTTTCGGTAACCGTCTTTGATTTTCTTTAATGAAGAGACTTCTCGGTTATAGGTTTCCTCGTCAACCACACTATAAGAAACTTGATAATATTCTTTGACACCTTGTTTAATTGCTACAAAGTTAACTTCAGTATTTTCAATTACTCCCACGTAAATTTCATAGTCTCGACGTAATAATTCCAAAAATACGACTGTTTCTAAACGAGAACCAATATTTACACGTTTTGTCCCTAAAAGTGCGTATCGTAGAGACATATCTACAGGATAGTATTTAGAATTAATTGATAGATATTTTTTTCCGGCTATGTCATAGCGATCGCACCGGTAGAATAAATATGCATCAAGAAACGCTGATATATAAGATAAAACCGTATCATTAGTGGTTTTTTCCCCCATAGAAGTTAAGGTATTAGCAATTTTTTTGATAGTGATTAAATTTCCAGCGGTATCTGTTAGAAAACGAGCTATTTGTTCAACTAGAGCAGTATCACTACGTTGTTTACGTTGTAGTACATCTTTAATTAACACAGTATTTACAATGCCATCTACATAATCTTTAAATGTCTTTTCGTCGGTCAATTGCGTAGCAAAAGGAAAACCACCAAAATTAAGATAAGCTTGAAAGTCTGGGGTTACGTCTTTTTTGAAAGCACTATGGTATTCTTTAAAAGATAATGGATGGACACGTACTTCAATATAACGTCCAGAAAGTAATGTGGCTAGCTCTCCAGATAGCATGAATGCATTGGAACCAGTAACATAAAGATCCACGTTAGGACGTATAAAAAAACTATCTAACACTTTTTCAAACTGAGGTACTGCTTGAATTTCATCCAAGAAAATATAATACATTTGGCTTTCATCCATAGAGTTATTTAAATAATCATACAACTCATGATAGTCTAGATACTTTTCATTTGCTAAGTCTTCAAAATTAATAAAAATGATTTGTGACTGTTTCACGCCTTCTTCTAGCAACTGTTGTTGAAACATTTGTAGTATCGTAGACTTTCCACAGCGCCGTACGCCAGTTAATACTTTTATGATTTGTTTATCTTTAACTTGCTTTAACTTTTCTAGGTAACTAGGTCTTTGTATCATAATTTCACATCTTTCTAATTAATTAGAATTTTTCTTTATTTTACCATATCATTCTAATTAATTCGAATCTTTCCTTTATTTGCCGTATCTTTCTAATTAATTCGAATTTCATATAAAGAATTCTAGCCAAAACAAAAAGATATGCTTTTTAAAATGAATGCAAACTCATAATTTTCGCAATCATCTTGAAAAAGCATATCTTTTTAAGCTATTTTTTCATGTCTTACTTTCAATTTTAACTAATACAAATACTGGATATCGCTTGCTATGGTTGGATAGTTAAATGGTGTTTCACCGACATCTTTTGCTGAATAACCATGCTTGATCAACAAGCTCAAATAGTTAATCATCTCGTCAGCTTCCATGCTCAAACAAGCAGCACCTACTACTTTGTCTTGTTTTTGATCAGTGATTAATTGGACTAAAGGCTTTTTTTCATGTTGTCTTTTATAGGTAATCCACTCTTCCACATTAACAGTGTTTACCTGGTATCTATCTGTATCTTTTTCTGCTTCTTTTGCAGTTACACCCACCTGTGACAATTTCGGTAAAGAAAAGATGATCGTTGGAATTAGCGGATATTCGATTTTTGCATTGTTACCTAAAATTTGATCGACCACATAATTTGCTTCGTATCCTGCAACTGGTGTTAACTTAGGTACAGGAGAAGCTGCTGAATCACCTACAGCGTAAATATGTGAGACATTTGTTTGTAAATATTCATTCACTTTGGCACCTTTGCTAGAATATTCAACACCTATTTGATCTAATCCCAATTGATCCACATTAGCAATCCGGCCAACTGCAGTAAAGACCCTATCCGTTTCCATAGAAAAATCATCACCTATCACACGATAGCTTGCACCATCTTTTTGAATTTCAGTGATCTCTTGATCAAAAATAATGTCGACACCTCTTTGAGATAACTGGTCGCAAAGTGTTTCTACTAATTTTTCTGAAAAAGCCTTTAACGGACGATTGTTATGATGAATCAATGTAACTTTAGCCCCTGCAGAAGACGCAATTCCGGCTAATTCAAAAGCAACATAGCCGCCGCCTAAAATCGTAATACGTTCTGGAATTTCATCTAAATCTAAAAAGTCTGTACTCGTTTGTAAAAATTCCTTACCTTTGATTTCTTGAATCCGCGGCCGCAAACCAGTAGCAATAATTACGTTCTGAGCTTCGACCCTTTGTTGACCAATTTCCAAAGTGTGTTGATCAATAAACTGCGCGTGTCCAGTGAGCGTTTGAACGCCGCTATCTTTCATACTTTTATGAGTGCCTGGACTTATCTGTTGCGTATAAGCTCGTTTATTAGCCATCAAATCTGACCATTCGATTGAATTTTGTGTGTTTAAACCTTGGCCTGCTAAAAGCTCAGCTTGTTCCTTCGCTTCCACTGCAGTATATAAAATCTTTTTCGGATCACAACCACGGTTAGGACAAGTACCGCCCCATAAATCTTCCTCTACAATCGCTACCTTCTGTCCTTGCGCTTTTAAAGAAGAAGCAGCAGCTGTCCCTGCCGGCCCAGCACCGATCACAACAGTATCATATCTTTCTACCATGAATCTCACTCCTTTTATTTCTAATCACCTAGTGCATGCAAAAACTCCATAAGCTTCTTTTGTAATTTACATGAATGGATAGTTGTAATGCCGCATACTATTCATCCAATTCGGTTTTTCCTCTTTGATTGTTTCCTTTAGATCATCCAAAGTCCTCTTGTCGATTTCCTCTCTTTTATACAAAAAGGTGTAAAATTTCTTTAAACTTACTATACTTTCGTTCATTTGGTTAACACTTGAGGATGGTGCTTCTCGAATAAACCAATAACCAAAAAATTCTGTAATATCCAATGGTCCCTGTTTTGCTTCCAGCAATTCGTCGTCGCTGTAAAGCAGAAAATCGTTGATATAAAGATCAACATTGAACATATGTTTCCTGATCGTTTGACTACTTAACTGTTTGTCGATTAAACTTTGCTGAAATTCCGCTAGCAACTGTTCATTATGTTTACTTATTTTTTCAATTTCTGCCTTATGGTCCTCGTAATCTTCCATCACCGACACTCCTTTCCAATTATTTTATCACATTTTCTCAAAATCATTTATCTTTTATCTTTACCAATTAAGCGAAATTTTCTAATATCGATAATTTCGCTCCTAAATAAAGAAAACTTTGTTAAACTTCCCTTTATTTTAGTAAACAAGAAGGAAAGTCTGCCGTACTTACCCTTATTTTTCGCAAAATAAAAGGACCTTTCCCAGACTTCCCCTTATTTGCTTCTACTTGAAGTATTAAAATCGTAAAAAAATGGAACATTAACTAGCTATAAGCTGTTAATTGTCCTGTGTTAACGTTTATAAACAACTTTTCTTAAAATCGCTAAACTTACGGAACTAGTTAGCTGTTTTTCCGAAAATTTTTTAAGCTTAAGTTTTCATGATATATTCAACCGACGTTTAATTTCATCACTAGTTACAGTTTCGCCGTTACTTTCTTTTAAATTTTGAGCCGCTTCATAGTAATCATTTTCGTCTTGTAGCTGTTCTAAAATCGTTTGTCGCATAAAAGTTGCCACAGAAACTTCTTCAAACTTAGCCAATTCCTTGATTTCTCGATACTGCTCATCTTTAAAAAATAAAGAAGTTACAACCATAAACAACACCTCTCAAATAAATGACTACACAATCTAGTTATGCCAAGAATATTACATTAACATCAATGATGCAGTTCGTGTTTTATTAATGTTTTCTGTTTTCTTTCCGCCTTTTTCTTTTTTACATCCAAATCCTTAGGTAAACTAACGGTTCCAACTAATTCTTCTAATAGTTCTTTTTTATCTTTGGTCACACCTTCAATAACAATTCGCTTTTTTCCATTATTTTGGGTTTCCACTGCAATGTTAATATTTTCTTGGTCTTTTAAATTAGCATTAGACAAGATCTCTTTAGATAAAACAATCCCTTGTGTATCTCCCCATTTTTTGATTTTACCTTGTTCTTCCATAATTTTCATAATCGTTCACCCCACTTATATTCATTATAGCTCGAATTGTGCATAATTTATAAAAAAACTGCGAAGTAAATTTCTCCGCAGTTTTTCTTGCTCTTATTCTACATTTCTATGTCGTGCTTCCATGTCTTCGTTCGTCAGATCCATTTCATCTTTCAGCATCATGACAATAACATCAAAAAATATAAGCAATGCTTGTTCAAATTGATTCCCCATCATTTGATTAGTAGGTACATAATCGTCTTCTGAATGATAAACCGCTTTGTAAGCCATAGCTGGTACTTTTATAACAATATCAGCTATTGAAAGTAGATAGCCCTCTGATGAAGGAGTAATAAGTAATAAATTTGCACTCGCTTGTTTGGCATTATCACAAATAACATTTTCATGAGAGACATCTGCACTTCCACAAGCACAAATAAATAAGTCTCCAGTACTCACTGCTGGTGTTGTATCGTCCCATAACCAGTGTGCTTCCTTTCCTAAATGCATAAGTCGCATCGCAAACTCTCGCGTAGAAAGACCTTCTCTTCCTGCACCTAAAAGAAAAATCCGATCAGCTTTTTCAATACTATCTAAAAGCGGGCGTACATCTTCATCGTCCATTTTTGTAAAAACGTTCGATAGCTCATCTAACGCATTATTCGCCATTTTTTGAAAATTATTCATTCAAGTTTACCTTCTTTCATGATTTTTCAACTATAACTTTTGGATCGAGTCTACAATTTCTTTATAAGATTCTTCTTTATTGAACAATGTAGAGGTCCCTAATACAAAGCCTTCTACGCCAATTTTACTTAATTCTTCAATTTTTGCAGGAGAAATAGCTCCGTCTACGACAATTTTAAAAGGAAGTTCATCCGTGTATCTTGCTGCTTCTTTAATTTTATCATTTACAAATTCCAAATAGCTTTGTCCAGCAAAACCAGGGCTAACCGTCATCACTAATAAATAGTCAATCACATGAAATAGTTCTTTTACTGTTTCGATAGATGTTTCTGGACTGATAGCAATACCACATTTTTTCCCTTTGGCTTTAATTTTATTTAAGGTGCTAATTGGGTGTTGATCTGTCTCAGGATGAATATAAATAATATCCGCACCCAAATCAGCGAATAAGTCCACATACTGGCCAGGATTAGAAATCATTAAATGAACATCCATCAGTTTATCAGTATTTGCTCGAATAGCCTTAAAATCTTCTGTACCTAAAGCAAAATTAGGAACAAAGACACCATCCATTATGTCCATATGGAAAATATCAATATCAGCTTCTTCTAAACTTTTTATTTCTTCAGGTAATTTTGTAAAGTCAGCACACATCATTGATGGGCAGAAAAATTTTTCACTCATTATTCTCGCTCCTTTTTATTACATTTGATCTAATTCTTCTTTTGTAGGAATACCATCTTGTCCGCCTGGGCGAGAAACTTTTAAAGCAGATGCTTTTGACGCAAGTTTTGCCGCACTAACTAAATCATCAGAATTTCTAGCTAATTCAGAAGCTAGTACACCGGCAAATATGTCACCTGCACCAACAGTATTAATAGCTTTTACTTTGGTTGCTTCGATAATAGTAAAACGATCTTTCTTGGATTCATATAAAACACTACCTTCGCTACCTAGTTTTACAATAACATCAGAAACTCCTTGGTCAGCAATCCACTTGGCAGCTTTTTTCGCATCTTCTACATTATTTACTGTCATGCCAGTGATTCGTTCTGTTTCTTGTTGATTTGGTGTTACAAGGTCTGCATACTGTAGGGTTTCTTCAAAATAAGAGCCTTCTGGCGCTGGATCTAAAACAACATACATATTTTTCTTTTTAGCTATTTTAAGCGCAGCTAAAACAGATTCCTGACTAGTTTCAAGATTTAAAAGAAAGATTTTTCCTTCCAAAGGTTCCATGGCTTGTTCCACTTCTTCAGCTTTCAGAGCCATATTAGCGCCAAGTATCACCATAAATGTATTTTCACCTGTATGATCGACCACTGCAACTGCTATTCCTGTTTGTGTATCTTCTTTATTAATAATGGCATCTGTTTTTACACCTTGTTGATTTAAGGTAGTTAAAATTTGTTTTCCGAAGTCATCTTGTCCCACAGCACCAATTAACACTTGGTTTACACCTTGTTTTGCTACAGTTACTGCTTGATTTGAACCCTTGCCACCTACTTGTTGATCTAGTTCTTTGGCTTGTATATTTTCGCCATATTTGGGAAAATCATCAACATGCACATACATATCCATATTGATAGCTCCCATTACAATTACGTCTAGTGCCATTTTTATTCCTCCATTAAATTTATGTCGTTTCTCTGACAATTAGTTCTGGGGACATTACAACTTTCTTAGGGGTATATTCTTTTTCATTTAAATTGATTAGTTCACTAATAACCGATTGGCTTACTCTTTCGTTCATTTGAGATAAGCTGGTTAGTCGAGGATTATAATAGTCGTCAATCGTTAAATTGTCATTGCCCACAATTTTTACATCATCAGGAATCATTAATTGATGATCTAAACAGCATCTTAAAGCTCCTAGCGCCATTAAGTCATTAGAAGCATGAATACCATCAAATTGAACGCCTTCCTCAATCAATGAGTCCAAAATTTGATAACCTGATTGTAAAGTATAATCTCCATAAAAATATTTTGAAAAAGCTAAACTATTGGATTGTAGTGCTAATTGATAGCCCTTAACTCTCTCATCAGACATTTTTTCATCTTCAGGACCGCAAATTAGAATATTTCTTTTAGCTCCCTTTTCGATTAGGTGTCTTGTTGCAATAAAAGCACCATTTAACTGATCAATATTGATAGAAGAGTAAGAATGTTCAAAATGGGAACGGTCTACAGTAACTGTATGGATTCCCTTTTTTTCTAAATCATTTAAATCATTCTCTGTAACTTTTAGAGTAGAGATAATAGCCCCAAAAGCATAATTGTCCACCATATTGGTTAAAAAGTATTCAACTTTTTCTCTTGAATCACCTGTATTACAAATAGACACACGTAACCCGTGTTTTGCAGCTTCGTGTTCAATTGCACCTACCAATTCTCCAAAAAAAGGGTTATCTAAATTAGGGACCATCACTGCAATCAAATTAGATTTTCCTTGTCGTAGCGACTTTGCAATTTTATTGGGGTGATATTCAAGGTCTTCAACAATCTTCATGACTAAATCAATTGTTTCTTGCCTCGCCTCGCCTTTTCCATTAATAATTCTAGACACTGTTGCTGTAGAAACACCTGCTTTTTTTGCAATATCTTTAATTGTTGCCATTTTCTTTCCTCCGTAATCGATTACGTTTACATTATTACTATTTTTCTAAGCTTTGTCAATAGCTAATAAAACGATTTATTAACCTATTTATATTATTATCAATATTTACATATCTTTCTAATTCATCTTCTTTTTTATATTATACTAGAAAATGTGGAAGCGTTATTGAATATTTTAAAGAGAAATGATAAACTTTAGCTAATTCTTTCGTAATCGATTACGTACTTTCAACTAGGAGGAAATTGGAAATGATCAATGCACTAGAAAATGGATTTAATTTCTTTATAGGGTTAGGTGGACCTGCAATTATGTTTGTGGTTCTAACTTTATTAGGGATTGTATTTAGAGCGCCTTTATCAAAATCAATTGAAGGCGGTTTACGCATGGCCATTGCACTAACAGGAATGAGTGCCGTTATTTCTCTATTAACTGAAGCTTTCGGTCCTGCTTTAAATAATTTTGTTGCTTCTACAGGGATTGAATTATCAATCACCGATTTAGGTTGGGCACCTTTGGCACTTATTACTTGGGGTTCTATTTATACCCTTTATTTTGCCTTCATTTGTTTTGTCCTTAACATTATTTTATTACTGTTAAAGGTAACAGAAACCTTAAATGTAGACTTATTCAATATATGGAACGTTTCTATTTTAGGTCTATTACTTAATCATTATGCTCAAAACATTGTCGTTACTTCAATCTTTGTCTTATTTATTTATACAATTATGTTGCTTAATGCTGATGCAATGAAACCAACCTTAGATAAGGTTTTGGACTACGATGAAAATAATATTACCACCACTGCTCATCCTTCTTTTTTAATTGCTCCTTTAGCAATGCTAATTAATCGTTTTATCGATATTTGTTTACCGTTTATTGATAAATTTGATTTTGATGCTGAAACATTAAATAGAAAAATCGGCTTTTGGGGAAGTAAATTCGCTATCGGTGCTTACTTAGGAGTATTCATCGGTCTTTTAGGTCAACAATCCGTTGCCGATATCTTTGAACTAGCTTTTACCGGCGGGGTTGCGCTGGAATTATTTAGTATCGTAGGTAATTGGTTCGGTCCAGCAATAGAGCCTTTATCAGACGGCGTGCAAAATGCAATGAGCCAACGTTTAAGAGGAAGAAGATTGTTAATTGCAATTGACTGGCCGATTGTTGCTTCAAGAGCTGAGGTTTGGGCAGTTGTTAACCTTTTGGCTCCTATACTATTGATTATCGCTATGGTACTACCCGGTAATAAAGTAATGCCACTAGGCGGAATTTTAATGACAATATTGACACCAGCTTTATTGATTGTAACTCAAGGAAAAGTTATTCGAATGACTTTAATCGGTACAATTTTAATTCCAATTTACCTTTGGTCAGCAACTATGGTTGCAAAATTTATCACTTCCGCCTCTATTGCAATGAATAACTTTCCTAGCGGTTTAGAAGAAGGCCAATTATTTAGTTCAGTGGATTCAAATCCACTAGAAAAAATGATCGCCATTGTATTAGGTGAAGGTGTTAACCAATTTGACTTTATGAAATTAGGAATTGCGGCATTATGTATTGTTGCTTATGTATTGCTATTTATTTGGTATAGAAAACAATTGAAGGTAAAGCTTAATAAATCCTAGCCGCCCCTCAAAAGAATGATTTGCTCTGGGATTATAAACCTCCAATACTAGCCAGCGTCTCAAGGCGCTGGCTTTTACTTTGTTTAAAATAATTGTTTTTTTATCACCAAATACCTAATATTTGCTGCATTGCTAAACTAACCAACATAATACTTACCCAACAGCTAAATCCAAGCAGTATCGGTTTTCCACCACTTTTAACTAATTGTACTAAATTGGTATTCAACCCTACTGCCGTAAGTGCCATTGTAATACAGAACTTACTTAAGTTTGTCAGAAATTCAACGATATTTTCATTTAGTTGGAAAACCGTACTAAAAATCGCGGCTAACAAAAAGAAAAGAATAAACCAAGGAAATGTTTCTGACATCCGAACAGAAACCGCATTGCTTTTTTTCGAACGATAAAATGCTAAGATCAATGTAATAGGAATAATCGCAAGTGTTCTAGTTAGTTTAACAATCGTCGCATAATTTAAAGCCACATCACTGGCATGGCTTGCCGCCCAGGTTTGACCTGCAGCCACTACCGAAGACGTATCATTAATCGCCGTTCCTGCCCACATACCAAAACCAATATCATTCATACCTAATAAATTACCAAAGATAGGAAATAAAAAAGCTGCTAATACATTAAATAAAAAAATGACAGAAATAGACGTTGCAATATCTTCACCTTTGGCTTTAATCACAGGGGCCGTTGCCGCAATCGCAGAACCACCGCAAATGGAAGAGCCTACCCCTACTAAAATAGAAACATCTGTCGGAACTTTTAGCCATTTACTGATAAAATAAGAAAAAATAAGTGCAGTAGCTATAGTCGTAATAATAATAAGTAAGGACTGGCTTCCTACCGCAAATATTTGAAAAAGATTCATACTAAAACCTAATAGCACAATGGCATATTGTAAGATTTTCTTAGAAGTAAAAGCAATTCCTGGTTCAAAAAACTGCTTTCGTGGAAATAAAGCGATGATCAACCCCAACAAAATACCAAAGACAGGACCTCCTATAATAGAAAATCTTTGCCCTAAAAAAGTAGCAATTAAAGCAATAAAAAAGGATAGTAATATTCCTTGATAATTTTTCTTTACAAAACTCATTGGACATTCTCCTTGTTAACATGATTAGAAATATATTATCATAATACTTATATAACAAAAAATTATTTATTATTATATGTACATAAAAATATCTTATGACAAAGGAGGAAAACCATGCTTGATTTTAGAACGCGTACTTTTTTGACCGTATGTAAATATATGAATTATACCAAAGCAGCCGAAGAACTATGTATTACGCAACCAGCAGTTTCTCAGCACATCAAATTTTTAGAAACAGACTATAAAACCAAATTTTTTTACTATGAAGGCAAAAAATTAGCATTAACACCCGCAGGAGAGCTGTTTTATAAAAAACTGACAACAATTGCTTACGATGACCAAATTTTAAGAAAAAGAATGTTAGAAGACAGTAAGTCTGTCCTGCATTTAAATTTTGGCGCTACACGTACTATTGGCGAATTTTATTTAGCGGATAAGTTAACTCAATTTTTAAACGAAAACTCTAATATGCAGTTATCGTTGATTGTAGAAAATACTGCTTATCTCTTAAATAAATTACAAAAGGGCGAAATTGACTTTGCTTTATTAGAAGGATACTTTCCCAAGGCTGAATATAGTTTTCTACCCTATGCACGAGAAGAATATATTTGTGTCGCGGCATCAAATTATCCTTTCAAACAAACACCTCATTTACTGGAAGATTTGTTAACTGAAACATTGATCATCAGAGAAACTGGCTCAGGCACGCGAGCAATTTTGGAGAAAAACTTAGAAAAACAAAACTTAGCATTAAGTGATTTTAAGCAACTGATTGAAATAGGAAATATTCACGTCTTAAAAAAGTTGGTTATAAACAATTTGGGTATTACAACACTCTATAAAACAGCCGTCACTGATGAATTAGCGAATAAACAATTATGCAAAATCGACATCGAAGACTTACAAAAAACCCATGACTTTTATTTTGTCTGGCGAAAGAATAGTGTCTTTTCCGACCTCTACAAACAAATTGCTCAAAGTTTTTAAAATCTCTTTATGAAAAAAACGAAGAAGAACAGTCTCCTTCGTCTCCTTCGTTTTTTAATTTCTATTTATCATCTGAACTTTCAACAGCGTCTAGTTGAGGAGCATAAGGCTTGATGTCTAACAAAGGGCTGCCATCTAAGGCATCCAGCCCTTTAACAGTTAACTTGTTTCCTTGAATAGAAACAAGCTCGCAAGTACAAAGCGCGATAGGATTGGGTCGATTGGGAGATCTCGTAGCAAAAACACCAAATGAGCGATCTGCAAATGGCGGTTGTGCTGTTAATACTGAACGATCCGATTGATCTTGCCAATACAACACAAGAATATGCGATAAGTTTGCAATATCTTGCAACCCTTTTTTATACGCTGGTTTTATTTCTATAGTTGCTACTTTAGAGGAAAACTTTCCCTGGCTTGGCGCCTCATCCTTTGTTTTATAAGGACTATAAATCCTTCCTATAGCTTGTAGTTTCATTTTTCTCACCTTGACTTAACCAAAGTTCCAACTCGTTCAGTAATGTTTATTCTTCTTTTTTTCCAGCTAAACCAGAAGCAGCAATATCTTTATCGCCATGACCTTCTTCTAGTGCACGTTGGAAACGTTGCAAGCCCGCAGGCGTGATATCAATTTGCAAGTCCTCATCTTCAATAGCATCTACGATTAACTGCGCATCTTTAACAGCATTCTTGACTGCAAAACTAGCTGTATAATCATCATTTAAAATCGCTTTGCCCTTTTGTTGGAAATAAGGTGTATCCATAGGACCACCAGTGATGACATCCATTACTAGTTGTGGATCTACACCTAGTTCTTTTGCGATCGTTAAACTTTCAGCCACACCATGAGTTAAAGCAAATACCCAGCTATTTAGCGCTAATTTCAAACGACTACTTTTCCCCGCTTCTTCAGAAACCCAGATGGTCTTTTTGCCAATAACATCAAAAATAGGCGCAAGAACTTCTTTGTATTCGCTAGGTCCTGAAGGCATGATCGTCAATTTACCACTTTCTGCTGGTGCTTTAGTACCTTGGACTGGGGCATCGAAAAAGACCAAACTATGTTTCTCAGCAAACTGTATTAACTCATCTATCTTTTTACCTACTGTAGTCATTTGAATCCAGATGGTATCTTTAGCTAAACTTTCTTGAGATGAGTCCATGGTTTCTAAAACAGTTGGCGCGTCTTTTAAAACCGTGAGTACAGCATCTGTATCCTTCACCGCTTCTTGTGGCGTATCATAAACGTTTACGCCATCGGGGATTAGTTTTTCAGCTTTAGCTCGTGTTCGGTTCCATACATGTACACCAAAACCGCTTTTTGCCAAATTTTTAGCCATAGGTCCTCCCATGATACCAGTACCCAATACTGCAATTGTTTTGATTTCTTTTTGTTCAACCATTTATATACCTCCAATATAAAGATAAATTTGTCTCTACCTTAACGTTATAATAGTCAGCAACTAAAGCGCAAACATTGTGTTTACTTTATTTATCTTCTGTAACATGTAATTTCGTACCTACCAACTCAATACCTGGCTCATCTCTAAAACGTTGCAAAACTTGCCTGTTCAACATCGTTTTGGTAGCTGTTCCTTCAGTATAATAAACCGGAAAACGTACTTTTAAAGTGATTCCTATTGGATTTATTTCAACAATGTTTACCGGGTTCACCTTACCATCAAATAAATCCATTTTACGTTTTATTTCTTCTTTTCTATTTACAAAACGACCA
Source organism: Tetragenococcus halophilus subsp. flandriensis (assembly GCF_030161475.1). Lineage (GTDB taxonomy): Bacteria > Bacillota > Bacilli > Lactobacillales > Enterococcaceae > Tetragenococcus > Tetragenococcus halophilus_C. The sequence continues at coordinate 13,806 of NZ_BSUG01000016.1, forward strand.
TTCATTAATTCATAAACATAGGCATCTGAAATCTCCGTTAAAACTTATTCCGCCTTTTCCCAGTCACTATCAGGACGGATAGTGTATTCCACTTCCCGCCAATTAATTTTTAAAAGACCCTTATAATTAAACAAAGGTTGGTCTAATAATAAACGATTGGGCAAACGAACTACCCTTCCTGTAGGCGCGTCCGCATCAAACCAGTTCGATATTTCCATCATTTGAAAATAAAGCGGCGTAATTTTTGTAACAATTCCTTTATTTTCATCAATTTCGATACGATCATAGACCTTGAAGTATTTTTTTCGTAACAGCATCGTCCATACAATAATATTTGAAAATAAACCTTTAATAGAAAACAGCGCCAAAGCGCCTATTAACAACAAAAACGAGATGACAGAATCAGCCACTGACATCCAAATAATAGAAAACAAAACTAAAAATACAAAAGCAAAAAAATAATTGGACGTATTTATTACCACATTAACAACCTTTGTACTACTAATTTTACGATCGTATAATTTATTTAATTGATGTGTTAGCCAATACCATGCAAATATCGCTATAATAGAAAAAACGATTTTTTCATTAAAACTTGCGAATCACTAATATCCGCTTGTACATCCGCAAAGATCGATTGAAATATCTCCTGTATTTGATCCAATGTTATCCCCTCAGTTTGTGTAAATTTCATTCATTGTTTATGTAGAATTACATGATAATTGTTCATTACTATTATGGTAGCATTAAAATGAAGAGATGGAAAATAGAAACTGCTTTTTAATTGATATATAAAAATAACCCAACAGAAAAAATAAAAAATGTTTTCTGTTGGGTTATTTGAGATTAGTAGGAATATTAATTTTGTCCATAATAAGCATTCTTACCGTGCTTCCGATAATAATGCTTGTCTAGTAAATACTGAGGCACATGACGATCACTGTGGGTTAACATCAATGTATGATAGTCCATTTCTGCACATACTTCTAATACTTTCGCATTACGAACAGCTTCATCAGCTGTCTTTCCCCAAGTGAAAGGGCCATGTTGTGAAACTAATACCGCTGGCACTGCTTGAGGATCGATTCCTCGGTTTTTAAAGGTACGGGCAATCACTTTACCGGTATTTTCCTCGTAAGCTTCTTCAATCTCTTTTTTGTTTAAGGGGTCTGTTACGGGCACATCTCCATAAAAAGTATCTGCATGCGTAGTCCCAAAAGCGGGCACGTCCATCTGTGCCTGGGCAAAAGAAACGGCCCAAGGCGAATGGGTATGAACAACCCCACCTAGATCCGGAAATTCATTATAGAGTACGGTATGGGTAGGCGTATCACTTGAGGGATTTAATCTTCCTTCGACAAGCTCTCCTTGTAAGTTGATAACGACCATATCTTCAGCTTTTAGTTGCTCATAGGCGACACCAGAAGGTTTAATGACAAAGAGTCCTTTTTCTCGATCGATTCCTGAGACATTGCCCCATGTAAATGTCACCAAATCAAGGGCAGGCAATCGCATATTGGCTTGATAAACTTCTTCTTTTAATTTTTCCAGCATCAAGTATCTCTCCTTTCTTTCAGTTTTTCTCCTGCAATCCGTTCTGCTGGAAGCGCCGCTTGGTATTGCGCTAAATATTTAGCGTAGCCTTTCACCCCTGCAGGTTCAGGATTAAGCGTCATCGTTTCCGGAGATTCAAACACTTCTTGATCTAGAAAATCTTCCAGCGTCACTTCCTCAGCTTTTGTCATATATTCCGCCAAGACGGCCATGCCCCATGGCCCCCCTTCACCAGCTGTTTCCATCACAGATATTGGAATGTCCAAAGCATTAGCTAAGTTTTGTTGGGCAATTACTGGAGTTTTAAATAAACCACCGTGAGCAATCATGACGTCCAATTTGATTTGTTCCTCTTCTGTCAGCGTGTCCATGCCAATAGCAAGCGGTGCAAAAGCGCCGTAAAGTTGCGATTGAACGAAATTAGCTAAATTAAACTCACTGTTAATCGTGCGAACAAACATCGGGCGGCCATCCGCTACTTCAGTAATTACTTCACCAGATAAATAACTATAATTTATTAAGCCTCCAGCATCAGGATCTGATTTACTAGCATCGAGAAATAAGGTTTCATATAATTTTTCCGGACTCAATTGAATGCCTAACCGTTCCGCAAATTGTTGGAAAATTTGTGCCCAAGCGTCAATATCAGATGAACAATTATCCGTATGAACCATAGCCACATTCGTACCAGCAGGCGTAGTCACAATATCAATTTCTCTGTGTAATTTTTGCAAAGGTCTGTCTAAAACTACCATTGCAAAAGCCGAAGTTCCCACAGAGATATTACCGGTACGTTTACGAATACTGTTAGTCGCAATCATTCCTGTCCCTGCATCCCCTTCAGGCGGGGCCATCCGACTGCCTCCTTGTAAGTTACCGGAAGGATCTAATAACTTCGCACCTTTGTCCGTTAATTTTCCAGCGTCTTCTCCCGCTTTTAATACCTTAGGAAAAACATCATGAAGATCCCAGGAATATTTCTGCACTTCTTCTAATTGACTGAAGGCTTCCATAAATCTTTCATTATAATCCCCTTGTGTCTCGTCAATCGGAAAAGCCCCCGAAGCATCCCCGATACCCAGCACTTTTTTCCCAGTCAATTGCCAATGAACGTAACCTGATAGCGTTGTTAAAAAGTCAAGATTTTCGACATGTTCTTCTTGGTTTAAAATGGCTTGATAAAGATGAGCGATACACCAACGTTGCGGGATATTAAACCCAAAAAGTTCGGTTAATTGGTCAGTCGCAGGCCCCGTAATATTATTGCGCCAAGTCCGAAAGGGCACTAGTAATTCGTCGTCTTTGGAAAAAGCCAGATAACCATGCATCATCGCACTTATCCCGATGTTATCAACTTTTTTCAGCGGCGTATGATACTTACTTTCTACTTCAGCTGCCAATTGTTTATAGCTCTCTCTTACACCTTCCCAAACCTGGTCTAAAGCATAAGTCCAGACATCATTTTCAAATTGGTTTTCCCATTGATAACTCCCAGAAGCAATGGTTTTAAAATCATTAGTGATCAGGACCGCTTTAATTCGCGTAGAGCCTAGTTCAATGCCGAGTGAGACGGAACCTTCTTGTATCGCTTGTGCTATTTCTTTTACATTCATATTTTTTAATTATCCTCTCTACAAACGTTTTCTTTATTTTAGTAAATTAATTTTAAAATACTTATTAAAATAAATCAATTATTGCTCTGTTTTTTAATAACGATTGTTCAATTAAATTAATAATAAAAAAAGTCCCAGCAACGACAATTTTTGTGAATTATTGCTGGGAACTAATACTATTTTATTTGAAACAGAAATACAAAGTTAAAATTATACTGCTAGCTTTAAGTAACCATAGTTTTCATAATTAAACTTCTTTGATCGTTAACGTATAAAGAAGTTACTCCAATTAATTCAATAAAATCATAAATCATTTGTAAAAAATGTTATTATTTAGTAACTAAGAACTTTCATAGTCCATTTTATCACTTATACTCTTAAATTTTTTAAAATAACTATCATATATTTGCGCAGTTTTCTTATCAGGCTTATACACTTTTTTATTTGATTAAATTCTTGCCAAATTTCTCCATAGTTTTTATTCGTAGTTGCATAAACCGCACAAATTAAAGCTCCTAATGCTGGGCCTTCATCGATTTCTAATATCTCAATGTCCGAATTGAAAATATCTGCGAAAATTTGTAACCAATAGGGATTTTTTACAACACCACCAGTAATACGGAATTTATCTTTTATATCAGAGTCAGTAAGTTCCATTCTTTCATAAACATTTCTCAAAGAAAAAGCGATGCCCTCCATGATTGAGCGAACAAAGTCTCCCTTTTTGTGAATGGCTTTTATACCGAAAAATTCTGCCGCCATATTCGAGTTATAATAGGGACTTCTTTCGCCAAAAAGATAGGGTAAAAATAATAAACCGTTACTTCCAATTGAACTCTGTTTAGCTTGATTTGTTAATTCTGAGAAATTTTCAGCACTAGAAAAATTCTCTTTATACCATTCTAATGAGTATGCTGCTGAAAGTGTAACGCCCATTTTGTAATTTTGTCCTTCTATTAACGAATTAAAATAATGATAGTTACCTATACTTTCATCTGTATGATTTGAATAACAAAACACGACACCAGATGTCCCTACAGAAAGCATCCCTTGACTTTCTTTGTCGTCAATTATACCCAATGCACCGCAAGCATTATCAGCTCCACCCATCACTACTTGCACATTGTTGGTTAACCCGTATTTTTCCTTTATTTTTTCTTGAAAGACTCCTGCAGTTTCTGTAGAGTTCAAGATTTCTGGACATTGTTCTTCCATAATTCCATATTTTGATAAAAGCTCAGTATCCCAGCAGTGATTTTCGATATCATACATAATCGTCCCAGAAGCATCTGATCTTTCAGTATAAATTTGGCCCGTTAAATAATAGATAAGATAATCTTTGGGCATCATAAATTTCCATGTTTTTTCCCAACTCTTTTTATCATATTCCATTACCCATAATACTTTTGGCAACGTAAAACCTTCCAGAGGGATATTTTTTTCTATTTCCAACAAATGTTGGCCAACTTCAGTTTTTAATTTTTGAACTTGATCCGTTGTACGAGTATCATTCCATAAAATGGCATTGCGTATCGGGTGACCATTTTTATCGATTAAAACAAGACTATGCATCTGTCCTGAAAATGAAATAGCCTTAAGTTGTTTTTTTGTTTCTGGATATTTTTTTACCATTTCTGTAAAAGCTTGATCGAATCCGTATAGCCATTCCTTAGGGCTTTGTTCACTATGATTAATCTTGTCTGAAATAATTGTAAACTGGCTGTTTGTACTGCCTAAAATCTCTCCATGCTCATTAGCAAGAACCATTTTAATAGAGCTTGTTCCTAAATCTACGCCTATATAATAAGACATTTACATCCTCCTTGTTACAATTAGATTGAAAGTTCTTATATTACCTGTCTTTTTTTTTCAAATACAAAATTTTGTGAATGTCTACTTTAAACCTTTTTACAATTTAAAACAAGCGCTTATTAGATTAGTTGAAGCTAATCAAAAGCGCTTAAATAAAACAGTTATAATGATTATCTATCTCTTACTTCACGTTTCACATTTGGATTTGTAAACTCATCGTATTTATCAAAACTTGGGGAGGAAAATTCACTAATAACAGCTCCTTTACTACCAGCTTGAAACCAGTGTTTTGTTTTTGGCGGAATTGTGTACTGCTCGCCAGCATTTAAATGATACCCTTTATTTGCAGTATAATATCGTTGATTTTTTACTGGTAATTTAATATCTGTTCCTTTTAAAGTCAAAGGCAGACTATTCTTATCTTCTACATACAAATAAACATCTCCCCAACGACATCTAAATGTTTCTTGTTTGCCTTCATTTTTATTCCAATCAGGGTGCACATGCTCAGGGCAAGTTTGATTAGGTAACAAAGCCATTTCTTTTGCACAATACCGATCGTTATTAACGTACAAAATTAGGTTTAATCCTTCTTCTTCCCAATTATTCAGTCCAAAATCAGCATAATCAATCGCGCTTAATTCTTCATCGGTAAGAATGATTTTTGATTTAGCGTAAATCGCTTGCACTCTATTTTTATAATCTTCTGTTGGTTGTGCCATTTTTATTACTCCTTAACTCATTTTAAAATCTGATAAGTCGACATCTTTTTCGTCTTCAATCTGTAGTTCTTTTACTTCGTCTACATCAACAGGTCTTTTTAAAACAAAAAACAAGATACTAAAAACCAACGAACCAATGATAAGACCTAAAAACCAGTACATAGGTCTAGTCATTGTTACCATTGCAAACAAGCCTCCATGTGGCACAGGCGAACCTGCTCCCCAATACATACTCAAAGCTCCCCCAATTCCTGCTCCAATCCCTGTTGATAAAATACTTCGCCATAAATCGTTAAAAATAATTGGAAAGCAGCCTTCAGTGATCATACATACACCCATAGGAAAGGCGGTTTTCAATGTTTCCACTTCCATTCGAGTATAAATATTCTTATTAAAAAACTTCTGATAAAAGTAAGCAAATGCCATTCCAAATGGCGTTACCATAGATGCTAACATCAGTACAGCCATAGGTTCATTAATTCCTTCTGATTGAAAAGATAATAGGAAAGCAAAGACTACTTTATTAATCGGACCACCATAGTCGATTGCAGATAATACCCCAATAATTAAGCCAAATGTTAATTTTTGGCTTGTATCTAAACTTAAAAGAAAATTGTTAAGTATACTAATTAACGCAGCAATGGGTACTCCTAAGATATAGTACATAATAAAACCAACAATTAAAGATGATAAAAGTGGTAAAATTAGCATTGGTTTCAGTCCTTCTGCCCATTGAGGTACCTTAATATATTTTTTTAATAGAAGAGTCAAATAACCAGCAATATAACCACCAATGAACCCACCAATAAAACCAGCATCTATGTTAATTGAAATCAAACCAACTAGAAAACCCGGTGCAATCCCAGGCTTATCAGCAATTGAGAAGGAAATTCCTGTACCAATTACTACTGGTAACATGCCCAAAATTAATCCACCCATGGTTGTCATTACATCGAAAAAGTTATATTGATCTGTTAAATTTTCAATTTCCGAACCACCTGTAAGATTACCGATTGCTAATAAGAACCCTCCACCGACAACAATAGGTATAAGATAAGCAATAGCTGTTAGAGCATGTTGTTTTAAAATATTAAACAAACTTCCCTTTTGCTTGTTTTCAGACATATCTTTCTTCCTTTCGTTAGTTTTTACTCATCGACTCTTCAACTTTTTTAATAAATTTATTGGGCGATTTAATCACTACTTCTGTAGGAATCTCAATAATTCGTTTACTTTCAAAGCGATCTAGCCCGCTTACTTTAACATCCGCAGCTATTATCACGACATCAGCATCATTAATCATTTTTTCTGGAATGGGGTCTTCAGTGCCTATTGTTCCTTGTGTTTCCAAATGTATTTCATGTCCGGCTTTTTTAGCAGCAGTTTCTAATTTTTCCTTTGCAATATAGGTATGAGCGATACCTGCTGTACATGCAGCAATTCCGACAATTTTCATTGCCATCCCTCCCTTTCCAATAAGAACGCTTCTTTCATAGCTGCAGTATCTTTGGCGCTTAATAAATCATCTACAACCTCTTCTTTTCCCAACTTTCCAGCTAAAACAGCCAACATTTTTAAATGTTCATTTTCTCCGCCATCTCCTTTCTTAACACAAAATAAGCACACGATTCGCACAGGTTTATCATCTAAAGTTTCCCATTCGATCTCTTCACTAAATTTACCAATCGCAATCCCATTTTTTAAAACGCTTTCACTTTGACCGTGAGGGATGGCAATATAATTACCAATCCCCGTTTTCCCTAGTGTTTCCCGATAGAAAATATCCTTTTCAAAATTGTCTGTTTCTTTGATGTAGCCCTTTTCTAGTAACAATTTAGCTAATTCATGGATCGCCTCTTCTTTATTTTTTCCAGGTAAATTAACTCCCATTGTTTCATTATCTAAAATTTCTTCTATTTTTAAGTCTACCAATTAAATTCTCTCCCTTTACTTCAAAAATTATTTATAGTAAAGATCCGCTTTGTCATTTGATTTAAATAACTTAATCTTGTGAACGGCAGTTTTTTTAGCTGCTTCAATACATTCAGGAAAGATAACATTTGGTTCTCGTGCTTCTAAGTTACCATCGTTCATCTTCTCCCTTAATTTTTCAGCAAAAGAAATTTTTATATCTGAGGAAATGTTGATTTTTGATATTCCCAGCTCTACTGATTTACTGATTTCTTCGTCTGGATTACTGGAACCACCATGTAGTACTAAGGGAATATCTACATCGTTATTAATTTCTTCAAGAATATCTAAACGTAGCTTTGGTTTAACGTCTTTAGGATAGATTCCATGTGCTGTTCCAACCGCAATCGCTAAAGAATCAATTCCTGTTCGTTCAACGAATTCCTGTGCTTTGGACGGATCAGTATAAATAACTTCGGTGACCCCTCCTTCTACTGTATTTCCTGTATCGCCAATCGTACCTAATTCGGACTCTACAGAAACACCAACACCATGCGCTGTTTTTACTACCTTTTTAGCTATTGCAATATTTTCTTCAAAGGATAAGTGAGAACTATCGATCATAACAGAAGTAAAACCCAATTGGATAGCATGGATGACTTGCTCATAAGAAGCTCCATGGTCAAGATGAATTGCTACAGGGATTTTTGTATGATTTGCTTCATAAAGCACTTGGCTAACAAAACTATCTCTCAAAAATTTAAGCTCATCTGGATGGATAGCCATTAAAAAAGGAGAACCCGTTTCTGCACACGCTTCCATTGTAGCGGTTAATAATTGACCTGACCCTGCATTAAACGCTGGCACGGCAAAGTGATTTTCCTTAGCAATCTCCAACATTTCTTTTCCTGAAATTAACATTTTAATTCCTTCTTTCTTTTATTTTCTTTTATTTTCTTTTTGACAAATTAAATGTATAATATTTTTTCTTTTTTGTCAATAAAAAAACAAAAAAAGAAAATTATGTTTCTTTTTTATTATATATTAAATGTATCTTCTTTTAAAAATAAATATTTACTTTCTCTTTTTTTCTTTATTTTTTCTTTTGAGTAAACTATAATAAATGAGAAGGAGGAGATATTTATGTTAGCAACAGAAAGAGAACAATTTATTCGTTCAGAAGTAACGGATAAAGGCGTTGTTTATGTTAACCAACTAGTTAAAGACTTAAAAGTAACCCCTCCCACTATCAGAAGCGATTTAGATAAATTAACAAAGAAATATAATGATTTAGATAGAATACACGGGGGGATTATCTATAAGGAAGATTCCTTAAGTTCCCCACTACCTGATGTAGTTATCGACTATAACCAAAGAGCCTTTACAAACCAGCAAGAAAAAAAACTCATCGCTAAAAAAGCAATGGAACTACTAAAAAAAGGAGATACTATTCTTTTAGATTCTAGTTCAACTTGTTTCGAATTTGCGAATGTTTTGTTTGAATTTCCTAATCAATTAACAGTTATAACGAATGGTCTTTCAACCGGAGCTTTACTAAAACAAAATGAAAATTTAAACGTATTGTTTATTGGCGGCTTATTAAAGAAAGACTCAAACACAGTGTATGATGAGTTTAACCACTCAATATTAAATAATTTTAATATTGATAAATATTTCTTTTCTGCTACAGGTTTATCCATAGATAGTGGGTTTTCTGAAACAAATCTAATGGAAGTAAAAAATAAAAGAGAAAATGTACTAAATTCTAAGCAAACTATTGCCTTAATAGATCATACAAAATTCAATCAAGATTCGGCTTATACCTTCTGTACTCTTGATGAAGTTGACTATTTAATTACTGACGATACCCTTTCAGAAAGTATTAAACAATTTTATAAAGATAGAATCCAACTAATTTAAAATTACAGCTACTTATCAAAATTAATAAAAGCTGAGTCCCACTCTTTTTTCAAAAAAGTTAACTCAGCTTTGATTTATTTTTTACTTTTATAAATCTCTATAATCGATGGTTTTAATTTCTCGTTGTTGTATATCTGAGTAAACATTAGAGTCTGTTAAAAAAACTACTTCTTTCGTTCGGGGTAATAACAAGGAAGAATGTTGAATAATATAATCGTCCAAATAACCAGGGTGAAAAATCATCATTTCAACGCCATCTTTTCGACAATTATTTATCATTTTATAAAAAGTATCATATGGATCATAAGCATCATTCATACTTTCCATACTCATATAAACTTTATGATCATTAACTACGATATACGATTCTTTGTCTAAATTATTAGGATTTTTCCCTTCTGGCAAGCCTGAATATTTTAATCCATATTCTTGCGCAAAATCTTTTAGTGCTCGAAAGAAATTATCACTTGCAACAGCATGTCCTTCAAAATAGTCTGGCTTTTTATGAAACAACGATAAAAATTTTTGATACTGTGCTTCTATTTCAATCAATGCTTCTTCATACTTTACAAAATCTACTTTTGCCTTGCGATAAACCGCAGACGTTTTAAACATTCCGTCTGCATCTACTAATGAAGGAATATACTTTGAATTCGAAATAGGTCGCCCTGCACAAAAATTTGTGTGTTGCCCAAAAGCTATATCCTCGTCTCTTAGCAAACTAACACCATGTTCACTAGCGGTCATATTTACCATTACGCCTACACTACGAATCATTCCTTCCTTCACAGATTTCTCTATTCCATAATTCACTGCTTCTGAATAACCTAAATCATCAGCTCTGAATAAGATTTTCTTCAACTTCAATTGCCTCCTTTTGATTATCATTTACCCCTAAAATGTAACTTACAAAAGCCGAAACTATAAAACCAATAATGCAAGAAATAAAACCGTTAATTGTATTTGTAATTGTTCCTCCAAAAAAAGCTGTTAAAGAAATAAAACTAGCAATAGGAATTAACGAATAAGTAGTTACACCTGTAATTCCAGCATATAACCCTCCAGCAAAACCACCAACGATCATTCCAATAAATGGCTTTTTATAACGCATACCTAACCCATACATTGCTGGTTCTGTTACACCCCCAATAAATGTTGCAGTCAAAAAACCAAAAGCTAAAGCTTTTTCCTCTTTATTTTTTAATTTTAAAAATGTTCCAAAACTCATTCCAGCCACACACATACTGGCAATAAGTGCGGCCGGATTAACAGCCGCCTCTTGGCCATTTTGGGCAAAAACTGTTATCATCGTGGTAATCATCAATAAGTGCATGCCAGTCATTACCAAAAATTGCCATAGGGCTGCAATAATAGCTATTGCCAGAAAACCAATTATCGATGAATTTAGCGAAAGCAAGAATCGGCTAATATAATCACCAATAAAGAAACCAGTTGGACCTAAAATGACTAACATAATAGGTAACATAATTATAATAGTTACTGTTGGAGTTAAAATAGTAGATAATGTTTCTGGTACCACTTTTTTTAGGTATTTTTCAATATATGACATTATCCAAACTGATAAAATAATAGGAATTACAGTACTGGAATAATTTTCAGCAGAAGCCGGAATTCCATATACTGAAAAATCAAGGCCATCTTCTGCAATTTGCATCAACGTAGGGTGAATTAGTATCGCACCCAAAAACATCCCTAATACCGGAGTGGCGCCAAATTTTTTACTAGCAGTATAGCCAATCATTACAGGGAAAAAATAAAAACCAGCATCACCTACAAAAGTAAGTAGGGTAAATAATTGTGTTCCTTCCTGAATAATCCCTAACATATCAGGACCAAATAGAGCCACTATCATTTTAAACATCGATGCGGCTACAAGCACTGGGATTAAAGGTGTTAAACTTCCTGCAAGTCCATCTAAAATCTTATTTCCAACTTCTTTAAATGTTAATTTCTTTTTTTCATTGTCGTGGTTGTCCACTGAGCTTTCTGTCTCTAAAAACGAATTTTTTATAATTGCTTCATATACTTTTTCTACTGTCTGTCCAATAATAATCTGGTATTGACCGCCAGAATGTCCCACACCTAAAACACCGTCGATTGCTTTTATCTTTTCATCATTAACAATACTTTCATCTTTCAAATTAAATCTCAGTCTTGTCATGCAATGAGTAACACTGGATATATTGGCTTCTCCTCCTACATTAGCAAGTATTTCTTCTGCAATTTTATCATAATTTTGACTCATCTTTTTTCCTCCAAATTTTTTTCATACAAACGATTTAAGTGGATCATCAAATATAATAATTCATCATTTGATACTTGATTACCTATATGATTCTCAATTAATCGCCCTACTTTAACAGCCAAAGCATAAATATTTTTATGTTCTTTTTGTAAAACAGCTAGTAAATCGGTGTTTTCTCCTACAAACTTTTCACCACTGCGAACTCTTTTTAAATAGTAAAACATATGCATTCGAAACCGATCGTAATTGAATTCTTCTCGATCAATAGTTATAAGTAATTCCTGCTCTATTAAAACTGTTATTTCATTAATAACTTCTTCAATCGCTATTTCTTCCTGCGATACTTTATATTCAGCTTGACTATCAACGAAATGCATAGTGATGGCAGTTACTTCACTTTTAGGTAAGTTGACTTTCATCCGTTTTTGAATCATCATAACAGTCTTTTTAGCCACTTGGTTTTCTTTTGGATATAATTGTTCTACTTCATGTGAATAGACTAATCGTGCATCTTTATATTGGGATAAACGCTGTAAAGAAAACTGAATATGGTCAGCTAAACTAAACACAATCGTAGGGTTTAAATTTCCCGCCAGTTGTTTTTGTGCCATTGAGACAATATCTACGCTCAGATCAATAATTTCTTCTGATAATTCTTTTAATAATATTTCAAAATGTTCATTTAATTTATAAAAGGTCATTGATATTTTACTTAGATCAGTTAACTCATAAGGAGTTTTGGGAAAGCCAATTCCTTTACTAAAGGCAATAAGTTTATTTCCATTACCGTCGATACATTCAGCAACATTATTGTTAATTTTTTTCATTACTCTCATATTTTCACCCCATAAAAAAACTCTCTGAGCACACTCCACCCCACTTTCGGAATGGTAATGCCTCAGAGAGTAACAATCCATTAATTATATTATTAAAATTAACTTACCAAAATTAGAAAGCGATGTCAACATGAAATCTGAACTGAAATATTGAACTAGCAAAAAAGTAGAAAACCACTATTAAGAATCAAGTCAAATACTTCTTAGCAAACCCTTTATAAAACTCTGCTGCAGCTAAGTATTCAGCGATATCTACATATTCATCAATTTGGTGAACTGAATCATTTCCTGGACCGACGACAAGCATTATTGGAGCAGAAGGACTTTTAACAAAGTTGGAAGCATCTGTTGCGCCAGGTTCGCCAACGATTTTAACTGAATGTCCTAAAATTTCTCCTAACATTTGCTTAGCCGTTGTGACGTACTCTCCTTGTATGTCGCCATCTACAGCTCCTCCTACATAATCGTATTCTATTTCAAATGAGTAATCAGGCCAAGTGTTCAGCTCTAAAATGATACTTTCTAGCATTTCTTGCACTTCTGCAACTGTATAAAGTGGATTGATACGAACATTTCCTCGAGCAGTAATTTTACCGGGTATACTGTTTACTTGGTCTCCGCCTGATATCATCGTCACATTATGGACTAAAGGTCCTAGCGTCTCATGGATTTTGGGTTGTGTCCGCAATTTTTGATTCGCCATATGGATAAAATCTAGCATATTGTCCAAAGCATTTATACCAGCGCTAGCTTGTGAACTGATCGCAACTTTTCCATAAGAGGCGACCGTATAGTCAATATCGCCATTACTAGCATATACTACATTTAAATCTGTTGTATCTTCTCCGATCACAAGAACATCCAGATCATCAACATAACCTTGTTTGGTCAACTCCTCTGATCCCCACATGCCAGTCTCTTCGCCAACTGTTGCTAGCAAACGTAGTTCACCTTTTAAAGAGGCCCTTTCTTCTAATAGCGTTAGCATTGTAGCCACCATACCAGCTAAACCACTCTTCATATCAGTGGTCCCTCGACCATACATTTTGGTGTCGTTATCATACAATTTGCCAGAGAATGGATCATCTTTCCACGCATTGGGTTCGCCTAAATTAACGACATCCATATGACCAGAAAATCCTAATTTAAAATCGCTATCTTGCGGGCCGATTGAAATAACTACGCTTTCTCGATCTCCTTGATATGGAACACGTGTGATCCGTACTTCATTCTTATACGGCTCAAATAATTTCACAATATAATCTACCACCTGTTTTTCATGATCATCTACAGTTGGAATTTGAACTAAATGTTGTAATAATTCAATTTGTTTTTCTTTATTCATATTACTCCGCCTTTCACAAAAACATCGACTATTAAATTAAAGCTAAAACTTTAATCCCCTCATTTAACATATTTGTTTGATTTCCAATCATGCCGATAATCGACGCCATAAAAATCCTAGATATCTTTAAAATTTACAAAAAATATGCAAAACAATTTCCAAAACGCTGAAATCATTCTGCATACTTTTGAATGTAATAAATTTTACACTTACTTAGCTTGTCTTATTTCTACTGATTCCTCATCAAAGTAAATGATTGTTTCAATGTCGCTAGTAGTCCTTTATCGTTATAAACTAAAACATTTGATTTATACATCTTAGCTGAAGCCATCGTTAATAAAATTGTTGAAATTACTAAGATGCCTAATGAAATCATCGCATTTTCTAGACTAGCCGTTTCGTTAGCTAAGCGAATTGGCATTAGATAAGAAGATAGAAACGGAATATAAGAAGTGATGCGGATAATAATATTACTTGGATCAAAGGATGCTAAAGAAATTCCTAGTAAATAGCCGATTAAAGATAAGTAAGTTACAGGCAGAATCACTTTGGATGTATCTTCTGTCTTTGTGACTAATGATCCGCAAAGTGCGGCCAACACAGCGTAAATGAATACGCCCAAAACTAGGAAAACTAAAGTAAACAACAGGAAAGTGCCAAAAATGCCTTGCAAGGAAATCGAATCTATAAAGTTTTTAATAACATCAATATCTTTTACCCATTGATAACTAATCGCAAAAGCTGCAGCGTAAACCACCATTTGTGTTACGGCAACCAGTAATATTCCTAATAGTTTACCATAAAAGTGGATTTGTGCACGAGTACTGGACAAAATCACTTCCATGATTCGCGTTCCCTTTTCTGAAGCAATTTCTTGCGAGATAATTCCTGCATAAGTGATGATAAAAACAAACAAAATTATTGTCGAGGCAAAACTTATCGCATAATTGAAGTCTTCATCATCTTCACCCAACTCCATCTCTCCGGCATCATTAAAACTAACCGATTGCTGCTGGAAATCTGCGGTTTGATTTAAACTATTTACCTCATCCATTGTTAGTCCTAATTCTTGAGCGCGCATATTCGTTTGCATAGAGTTAAGTATTTGCTGTAAAGTCAACTCAACAGATTGTCCCATGTTCGATTCACTGTATAAAGAAGCGTCCAATTGATTATTATCGCCTACATCTACAACAAACAAAGCGTCAATTTTTTCATCCGATAATTCATTTTCTCCTGCAGTTTGAGAATCTACCACTTTAAATTCATAATCTTCTGGTGCAGCCTCGCTCATGCTTTCAGCTAACTCCGTTGAAGAAGAAGTGATACCGATCGTATCGACCTCACCACTTTGGCTTCCAAAATAGCCGGCCGCATAAACAATTCCTCCTAAGATAAAAGGAACAAGCAACATAATTAAAAATGAAATTGAACGAACATTTTTCTTATAAACATCAGCGGCAATAACCCAAAATTTATTCATGGTCTTCACCTGCTTTCATTTTAAATATTTCTTCTAATGTTGGTGGTTGCTGATTAAACATTGGAATATAGCCTTGTGCTGTTGCTTGGTTAAAAATACTTTCTCCTGCTTCAGGATCTTCTAATGTAATCTCTAAATAACGATGATCTTGTTCTATAATCGTTTCAACCCCAGCAATTTGGGCAACTTCATCTTTAGTTAAATCCGATTCTAAAAAGACTTTGGTTCGTCCAAATTTTTCCCGAATTTCGTGAACCTCTCCTTGTAAAACAGTTTTTCCATTGTTTAACATAATCAAATGGTCACATATCTTTTCCACATTATCCATGTTATGACTAGAAAATATAACACAAGAACCTTTTTCTTTGAGCTCCATAATGCCATCTTTTAATAACTCTACATTTACTGGATCTAAGCCACTGAACGGTTCATCCAAGATAATAAGTTCTGGTTCATGAATCAAAGTAGCGATCAATTGAATTTTTTGCTGGTTCCCTTTAGATAAAGTTTTTACTTTATCTGTCTTTTTACCTTTTACCTGAAATTTATCCATCCATTCATCAATCTTAGGAACAATTTCTTTTTTGCTTCTTCCTCTTAAACGTGCGAAATAGATCAGTTGATCTTGTACTGTAATACGCGGGTACAAGCCTCGTTCTTCAGGTAAGTATCCGATAATATTGTACTCTTTTGCGCTTAATGAATGACCATTCCATAAAATTTCGCCTTGATCTGCTTGTAAAAAATCAAGTATTAAGCGAAAGGTAGTTGTTTTTCCGGCCCCATTTTGTCCAATCAATCCCATAATTTGCCCTTCATTGATAGAAAAGGTTAAGTCGTCTAAGGCTTTATAATCGCCAAAGGATTTTGATAAATTTTTCACTTCTAACACTTTTCTCACTCCTTTTATAGTTTTTTTCAAGTCCCCTTTTTACAACAATTGTGTCATTTAATGTTACCTTACCTTATAACAAATCGCAATTGGTTATAGATAATTTTGTTATTTTAATAAAAAAAAGAACACTAACAGTTTTAGATGTTAGCGTTCCTTAAGCAGTTATTTCTTATTCCCTTATTTTATTTAATACCAATCATTTCATCTAGCCATTCTAGCGCCAAAGGAAACCAACGAGACATATGATGGTCTACTCGTCCATCATTTACAACACCTGTCCACTTATTTGCCAGAGCCATTCCATGATTACCTGTACTAAATTCATGCACTTCAAAGGGCACATTATTTTGCGCCAAAGCTTGCGTATAGATATCAATATGTTCTAAAAACGGCGTTAGTTCATCATTCATCGCGCCCCATAAAAAGGTTGGCGGCGTATTAGACGAAACTAGTTTTGAAACATCAGTGCTTTGAACACCCATCTTTTCATCCAAAGTAGGCTTGATCACTGGATAACCCAGTAAAGCAAATTTCGCTTGTGTATCCGTTTGGTTAGAGTAATCAGCAGCAAGTTGTCCTCCAGCAGAAAAACCGATAATCCCTAACTTATCTAAATCTACTTTTAGCTGATCCGCATGTTTTTTTATAATCAAAAGCCTCTACAATGGCTTCTTTAGCTTCGGCATAATTTTTTTGTTCTTCCGTCGGATAATTTACGACAAAAGATTGAAAAGCCTGGGTCGCAAACTGCAGTGCTACTCGTTCAGTATCACGCTCGCGTAATTGTTTATAACTTCCGCCACCTACAACTACAATCCCAGGTAACGCAGTATCCGTATTGCTTTGATAAATATCTAGCGAAGAATGATTGGTTGTGTCCAGTTGAATATTTTGAAAGTTCATTTAGTATCACCTCAAGTAATTGTTATTTATATATTCAGCTTACTAAATGAATTTAATGACCGCAAATATTCTAACTCTCGTCTGTTTTAAAGGGAGGTCTCATAAACTTTCCTTTATTCTTTTAGAAATCGAGGAAAGCTTTACAAACATCCCTTCATTTATTTAAAAATCAGGGGACATATTAAAGACTTCTCTTTATTTTATCCAAGCAACACTTTTTCCGATATCAATGTAAGCTTTCTTTCCTTTACTTCGTGGCTGTACACCCCAGACAAAGCCGTCACCAAAAACAATATTATTAATTTTAACTTGTGCTCCTTTACTTAATTCAGCAATCACATTATTTCCTACTTTGGGTGAACTACGGAGCTTTACTTTGGCTGCTGCTGTAGTTATTGTTTTCATTTCAATGTCCTCCAGATCTTTTTTATTTTCTTTAGGAGGTACTTGAGAATCTTTACGAAAAAAGTAAGCCAGATCCCTCCTGACGATCCGATTCAAATCTAAATCCCCATTGTAACCGTGAAGTTTTCCACTAGAAGTATATTGATGGATATCATAAGCATTAGTCATTGTTGGGTTTGCTCCATTATATTCACCACTATTTTTCCCATAAGTCGGCATCCAAACACCATCAAACTTTTCTGTAGCTAAATGAAATGCCTGATATAAATGATTAGCAATATAAACGCCCACTTTTTTAGCACCAAGTTCTTTTAATTTTTTACGATAAGCTTCACAACCGCCACGCATATCTTTCATCGATTGTTCTTCAACGTCCAACCACCAAAATGTTGGTGAAAATTCTTTGGCTCTTGAGTAAAAATCTTTTGCTTCTTGCTGCATATCGTTATAAGAACTACCACGTACCCAAGCATAGACTGCTATTGGGATATTGCGCTTTTTAAAGGCTTTAATATGTGTTTTATAATGTTTATCTATATAATTAGAACCATATTGCACACGAACAATCACACCGTCTATTTCTTGTGCTAACTGGTCGTAATTTACTTCTTGCGGATTTTGCCACTCACTAATATCAATAATAATTGGTTTAGGAATCATTTTATATCTCCTTTCAAATGATTTTAAAAAAGCGAGAAGAGAAGCTCTCCTCGCTTAATTGCTTAAAATAACGGTGTCTCAGTTGTTTCAACGTATTTGGCACTATCTACTTCTTGGTATAATCTTACGCCATCTCTATCAAAAATATCTAAAGCGCATAATTGCTCCATCGCTTCTCGAACTTCTGCTTCTGATAAATCTTCTGCGGCAACTTTCGGCGTTAAAGTATGTGTATTTCCTTCTTCATTTAAAAATGTTAATTGTAATTTTTTCATGCCTTTTTCCTCCTATAATTTTTATTCAGGAATTTCTTCTGCTTCTTGCACATGTGAGTATTCTACTGTTTCAGTAACAAAAGCTAATTCATTTTCTTCTGGTGCTAAGCTAGCGATCGTTTCTCCAAGACTTAAGATCGCTGCTTCATCAGGTTCTGCAACCACATCAGAAAAGTTTTGTTTAATCGTCTTATCATCATCAGGTTGACTCAACTCAACGGACAATTTTGTTTGCTCTAAATTTTTCATTTTCATTCTCCTCAAAAAATTATTTTGTAAGGGGCGCCACCTACACTATCTATAAACGGGATTCAGTATAAAAATGTCACGACTTTTATTAAAATTTTTTGTGCACAAAAAAATCCAGCAAACAAAAATGTAAAAATTGTTTACTGGACTGTGTAAATAATATAGTTAAAACCTTACTATACTAATGATTCACTTTTTCTACAATAGCATCCTCTAATGTTTTTGAGAAATTAAGAGAATGCTTCTTACCTAAATCATCTGCCCATTTAGGAATGGTCAAAGTCTTTTTAACAGGATTTTGTGAACCTAAATAGTTATTTATATCTACGTATACCATCGTAATAAAAGACTTTTCTGGATCATATTCCAATTGGAAATCATCATCATTTTTAAAGGGATCATTTTCTTTTAAATCAAGTATGTTTATATCGGAAGGCCTTGGAACATGGTTTTGTGTATCAATCAAATCAGCAACAATAATCCCTAGATATTCTGAAGCCATCTCGAGTGCATCTTGAATATTTTTCCCTTGGGCAGCGCTATTTTCAAAATCTGGAAAAGTAACAAAATATTTTGCTTGAGCTGAAGCGTCATAATAAAATAAGGCAGGATAAGCGACTAACATCATTGCACGCTCCTTTTTGTAATACGTGTATTATAATACTTTAGGATTATATATTAACACGTATACCACGTGTTAACAACAAAAAAACTTTTTGATAGCTAAACGAGTTATCTTTGGGATTTTCTCTTATTTTTACCCCCACGGCAATTCTGTTGAAAGTTTAGCAGCAAATTCTTTATATTCACTACGCTCAGCAAGTCGCTGTGTTCTTCTTTTTTCATAATCACGACAAACTAATTTTTCTTCTTCTGTTTCTGGGAAAACTCCTGGCACTGTAAATTCTTTTTCCTCATTCATATGTGAAGGTACAGCAACAAAGGTGGTAAAACAAGTAGCTGCTAGATAGCGTTCACCTGTTACAAGATTTTCTCCGATAACTTTCACAAAAACTTCCATAGATTTATGATGCGTGCCTGAAACATAGGACTCTACACAAACCGAATGATTATTTTCCAATGGCTTTAAAAAATTCATTTGATCGATAGAGGCTGTTACTGCTCCTCGTCTGCAGTGCCTGGTAATTGAAATTGATGATGCATCATCAATAAAGGTCATTAATTTTCCACCAAATAAAGCGCCAAAAGGGTTCAAATCTGAAGGAAAGATCCGATGCGTTTGGACCACTTTTGATTCTCGACAATACCGAAATTCTTCCATATTTTCTACCTCGATTTTCAATTTAGTTCTTCTATCATGCTATTTTAGCAACTTTCAAATAAAAAACAAATACAATGAACTTCCCCTGATTATCCAACTTCAACCAATAACAAAATTTGTCAATATTCCACATTAAAAAATCACCGAGCTGTCTAGCCGGTGATTTTCTCTTAAAATTTACGAAATCGTTCATAGCGTTCTTGAACTAGTTGAGTAGGATCTTTTTTTGCAAGATCTTTTAGTTTCCAAGTTAAATCAGCTTTGACTCGACGTAAAATCGCTTCGTCTGAAACAGATTCTCCTTTAAACGTTTCAGGAATCACCTGTTCAATAACATCCAAATCCTTTAATTCTTGGGCTGTGATCTTCATTAAATCAGCGGCTTCATCTGCTCGACTACTGTCTTTCCACAAAATCGAAGCAAAACCTTCCGGAGGTAAAACCGCATAAATAGAATTTTCCAACATCCAAACCTCATCTGCGACTGCCAATGCTAATGCACCGCCACTGCCGCCTTCGCCAATAATGGTAGCGATAATAGGAACGCTTAAATCAGCCATTTCATATAAATTTTTAGCAATAGCTTCTCCTTCGCCACGTTCTTCGGCACTAATACCAGAATAAGCTCCGGAGGTATTAATAAAAGTTACAACCGGACGATTGAACTTTTCTGCTTGTTTCATCAAACGTAAGGCTTTTCGGTAACCTTCTGGATTAGCCGAACCAAAATTACGTTTTAAATTTTCTGGTAAATTTTTCCCTTTTTGGATACCAATTACGGTAACTGGTTTGCCATCTAATAAAGCAACGCCACCTACCACAGCTTGGTCATCTGCAAAATAGCGATCTCCATGAAATTCTTGAAAGTTATCAAAGATCTGTTCAATAAAATCTAGTGAAGTGAGGCGTTTTTGATCACGAGCTAGTTGAACGATCTCATGTGCAGACCTTTCCATCTTAACGCCACCCTTTCATTGTATGCATGTTTACCAGTTCGTAGATGCGCGTTTTTAAATCTTTACGTGCAACAATCTGGTCAATAAAACCATGTTCCAAAAGAAATTCTGCTCGTTGAAAATCTTCTGGTAATTCTTGTTTAATCGCGTTTTCAATGACACGTCTACCTGCAAATCCAATCAAAGCTTGTGGTTCAGAGATAATAATATCTCCTTCCATCGCAAAACTTGCAGTGACGCCACCAGTGGTTGGATCTGTTAAAACGGTTAGGTAAAGAAGTCCGGCATTACTATGTTTTTTGACAGCTGCAGAGACTTTAGCCATCTGCATCAAAGAAAAAATTCCTTCTTGCATACGAGCGCCGCCTGAAGCGGTAAATAAAACCACTGGTAGTCGTTGTTCCGTCGCTTTTTCGAATAAACGGGTGATTTTTTCCCCCACGACCGTACCCATACTTGCCATAATAAAATGAGAATCCATTATACCAAGCGCTACTTTTTCTCCAGATATATCTGCAAGGCCAGTCAAAACAGCTTCATGCAAGTCATTTTTTTCTTGCATCTTTTTGACTTTTTCTTTATAGCCAGGAAAATCAAGGGGATCTTTGGTACTTATGTCTGTATCCCATTCTTCAAAAGTATCATCATCGGCAATCAGTGCTAAACGTTGGCTAGCACTGATTCGAAAGTTATATCCACAGTTGGGACAGACTTTTTCCTCACCAATTTCTTTAGTATATAAAATATGTTTGCAGCTTGGACATTTCGCCCACATGTCATCAGGTACAGTGGGTTCATTCATAGGTGTCGCATTTCGATTAGGATTGATTTTGATATAATCCTTTTTCTTTTTAAACAATGCCATTTGCTGCGCCTCCTAATCTTCAGGTGTCCAGTTTGGTAAAAATTCTTCTTGCAAAAAGGCGGTATTATAATCGCCAGAAAGTACCTTAGGATGACTGATCAAATCTAACTGAAATTCAGCGTTAGTGACAATTCCTTCAGTCACAAGTTCACTTAATGCGCGCTGCATTTTCATTAACGCACCTAAACGTGTATCCGCATAGGCAATCACTTTAGCGATCATTGAATCATAGTAAGGCGGTATAGTATAACCTGAATACATCGCACTTTCTACACGAATACCCATTCCACCTGCTGGTAATAACAAATTTTCGATTTTTCCAGGTGAAGGAGCAAAGTTAAAGCTTGGATTTTCAGCATTAATCCGACATTCGATCGCATGTCCGCTAAATCGCACATCGTTTTGTTCAATCGTCAATTCTTGGCCACTAGCGATTTCCAATTGTTTTTTAACAATATCCACCCCTGTAACCATTTCAGTGATAGGATGTTCGACCTGAATACGAGTATTCATCTCCATGAAATAAAAATTGCCTTCTTCATCCATTAAAAATTCGATAGTCCCTGCATTACAGTAATCGACAGCTTGAGCTGCCTTGACAGCTGTCATCCCGATTTCTTGTCTTTTTTGCTCATCAATCACTACAGAAGGAGACTCTTCCATCACTTTCTGATTATTACGTTGCAAAGAACAATCTCTTTCTCCTAAGTGTATCACATGACCAAAATTATCGGCTAGGATTTGAATTTCTATATGACGAGCAGGATAAACGATCTTTTCAATATACATTGAATCATCGCCAAAAGCTGCTTTGGCTTCTTGTTGCGCCGAAGAAAAATGGTGTGGTAAATCTTCTTTATTATAAACTTTACGAATTCCTTTTCCGCCACCACCTGCAGCAGCTTTTAGCATAATTGGAAAGCCAACTTCGTCCGCAATCTGAACGGCCTCTTCTACATCATGAATGACGCCTGGGCTTCCCGGCACAACCGGTACATTAGCTTCTCGCATCAATTTTCTCGCATTGATTTTATTTCCCATATCATCGATCGTTTTGCTTTTAGGTCCGATAAAGACTACATTCATCTCTTCACACATTGCAGCAAAACGAGCATTTTCAGAAAGAAAACCAAATCCTGGATGGATTGCTTCCGACTTAGTAACAATTGCTGCACTAAGGATTTGTTGAACGTTTAAATAAGAATCTGAAGAACGAGCGGGGCCAATACAAATCGCCTCATCCGCTAATTCTGCATGTAATGCATCTTTATCAGCTTCTGAATAAACAGCAACTGTATGAATACCTAATTCACGACAAGCACGTATAATTCGTACCGCGATTTCACCACGGTTTGCAACTAAAATTTTTGAAAACATAATCCACCTATCCAATCATGAACGTTAATTCTGCTTCCGCCACTTTCTTTCCATCGACGCGAGCAACACCTTTACCCACACCAGCAGAAGATTTTACTTTCAAAAGTTCAACTTCTAGCATTAGTGTATCACCGGGTGTTACTTTTTTACGGAATTTCGCTTTGTCAATTCCGCCAAAATAAGCAGTTTTTCCTCGAAACTGTTCTAAACTTAGTAAAGAAACAGCGCCCGCTTGTGCCATAGCTTCAATAATGAGTACCCCTGGCATTACTGGTTCATGCGGAAAATGTCCTTGGAAAAAAGGTTCATTCACTGTAACATTTTTTTTAGCTACAATTCGTTCTCCTTCTTCGAGTTCTTCTATACGATCAATTAAAAGCATAGGAAAACGATGAGGAATAATTTCTTTGATCTCTTGAATATTCATTACTGACATATTTAGCCTTCTTTCACGCGGAACAACGGTTGATCAAACTCGACCACTTGTTCATTTTCTACTAATACTTCAACGATCTCACCGGACACATCACTAGTGATTTCATTCATTACTTTCATCGCTTCAACAATACAAACGACTTCACCAGCTTCGACATGGTCGCCAACTTTTTTAAAGTCCTCTTTTTCTGGAGCAGGTCGCAAGTAAACCACACCTACAATTGGTGAAACAATATCAGTTCCTTCAATTGTTTCTTTTGCAGTTTCTGTTGTTTGCGCTTGAACAGATTGAACCGTTTGTTGTGTTGTTGTTTGTGCACTAGCTGTTGGTTCTACCCTAGGTTCAGCCGCCTGCGTTTGTTCTGTATTATTTACTTGCCCAGCTTGGCTTCTTGCCGCTGCTGTTTTATTAAAGTATAGCTCAAAAGTTCCATCTTTTAAATCAAATTCTGTCAAAGTCGATTGATCAAAGATCGCAAGCAATTCTTTTAATTCTTCTTGTTGCATCTTTATGCCTCCCAACGTTTCATCAATAATACCGCATTATGGCCACCAAAGCCCATTGAATTGCTCAATACATATTCTAAGTTAGCATCAATGCTTTGATTTTGCACCACATTTAAATCAATTTCAGGATCTTTTTCTTCAATATTAATGCTAGCAGGAACAAATTGGTGTTGTAGCGCTAATAATGAAGCAACTGATTCAATACCACCGGCAGCTCCTAATAAGTGTCCCGTCATTGATTTTGTACTGCTAACATAAATATCTTTACCGCGTTCACCTAAACCATAATGGATGGCTGTTGCTTCTGAAACGTCATTAGCTGGCGTTGCTGTACCATGAGCATTAATATAGTCAATTTGTTCAGGGGTTATCTGTGCTTCTTCCATGGCCAATTTCATCGCTTTTCCAGCACCAGAACCGTCTGGATTAGGTGCTGTCATATGATAAGCATCACAGTTTGCCCCATAGCCAACAACTTCACCTAAAATATTTGCCCCACGAGCTTGCGCATATTCTAATGATTCCAGCAAAAGGACGCCTGCGCCTTCACCCATAACAAAGCCAGAGCGATTCGTATCAAATGGAGTTGAAGCATGATCCGGATCTTCATTACGGCTCAAAGCAGTTAAAGAAGCAAAACCAGCGATCCCGATTTCACAAATTGTTGATTCAGATCCACCAGCAAGCATAACGTCTTGATAGCCGTGTTTAATATTACGGAAAGCTTCTCCAATAGAGTTATTACCAGAAGCACACGCTGTAACGATAGATGTACAAATACCTCTAGCGCCCACGCGCATTGCGATATTTCCAGCGACCATGTTTACAATCGACATAGGTACAAACATTGGTGAAACACGTTGTGCGCCCTTTTCGTTCATTCGTGTCACTTGATCTTGGATTGTCGGTAATCCTCCGATTCCTGAACCAACCATTACACCAAAACGATCCATGTCCGTTTTTTCTGTATCTAATTCGGCCATTTCAAGAGCATCCAAAGCCGCATAAACACCATATAAAGAGAATAAGTCCATGCGTTTGGTCGCTTTTTTCTTAAAGTACTTTTCTAAAGGAAAATCTTTCACTTCACCAGCTACTGAAACACCAGTATCTTCTGCATCAAACTTGGTAATTTTATCAATTCCGTTTGTTCCATTTTTTAAACTTGCTAAGAAGGTTTCTGGATCATTGCCAATTGGCGATACAACACCATAACCTGTAATAACTACTCGATTCATTTTGCTTCTCCTTCCATTTTGCAAAAAATCAGTCGTATCTAATTATCCTTGCATGACTAATCCGCCATCCACACTAATAACTTGTCCTGTAATATATGG
The DNA here is from genome assembly GCF_030161475.1 of Tetragenococcus halophilus subsp. flandriensis. Taxonomy (GTDB): domain Bacteria; phylum Bacillota; class Bacilli; order Lactobacillales; family Enterococcaceae; genus Tetragenococcus; species Tetragenococcus halophilus_C. Next base: position 39,414 of record NZ_BSUG01000016.1, read on the forward strand.
ACTTTTTGCTAAGAAAACCGCGGTCTGAGCCACATCTTCTGGATCTCCTAAGTGTTGGAGTGGAATAGTTTCTTTGATTTGTGCTTTCACTTTATCCGACAAAACATCTGTCATATCAGTCGCAATAAAACCAGGCGCAATCGCATTACAAGTGATTCCGCGGGGTGCTGCTTCTTTGGCTACTGTTTTGGTAAAGCCAACAACGCCCGCTTTACTTGCAGCATAATTAGCCTGACCAACATTACCAATCAAACCAGAAACGCTGGAGATATTAATAATGACACCCGCTTTTTGTTTCATCATTTTCTTTAAAATTTGTTGTGTCATATTAAATGTTCCAGTTAAATTCACTTGTAAAACACTTGCGAAATCTTCTTCTTTCATACGAAGTAATAACTTATCATTGTTCATACCTGCGTTATTCACTAAAACTTGAATTTCGCCTAATTGATCCTGCGCACTTTTGATCATTTCTTTTGCACTTGAAAAGTCAGAGATATCTCCTGATACTCCGATACATTTCACACCAAAGGCTTCAATTTCAGAAATTAACTCAGCAGGAATTTCTTTACGTCCATTAAGTACAATATTTGCTCCGTTTTGCGCAAAAGCTTTAGCGATCGCTAAACCAATCCCGCGCGTGCTACCTGTAACAAATACATTTTTATTTTGAAGTTCCATAGATTCCTCCATTAACTAAATCGTTTCTTCAGTTGCTTGTAAAGTTTTCAAGTCCGAAACCCGGTCTGTCTTTATAGATTTATCAATTTTTTTCATAAATCCATTGATCGTTTTTCCTGGTCCAACTTCAATGATACGTTCAATTCCTAACTCTTTTAAGCTTGCGACACTTTCATAAAATCGTACAGGTGATTTGACCTGTAGTTCCAGTAAATGTTTGATTTCATCTTGTTTCATGACTTTAGCTGTCGTATTACTAATCACTGGAATTTGCATCTGATCAAAAGTTACTTCTTGTAAAGTTTCTTTTAATTGCTGAGCTGCTGGTTCTAAAAGTTTGGTGTGGAAAGGTCCACTGACATTTAAGGGAACCATACGACGCACCCCTGCTTCGGTCAATAATTCCATTGCTTGATCTACTGCTTGTTTTTCCCCGCCGATAACAATTTGTTTAGGTGTATTGTAATTCGCTGGTGAGACAATCCCATATTCGCTAGCCTTTTGACAAGCTTCTTCGATCGTATCTAAAGGCGCATTCATAACAGCTATCATCTTACCAACGCCTGCAGGAGCAGCATTTGCCATGAATTTCCCACGTTTTGCGACTAAATCAACTGCGGTTGCAAAATCTAAGGCACCACTTGCAACTAAAGCAGTGTATTCTCCTAGGCTTAAACCTGCCGCCGCATCAGGAGTTATCCCTTTTTCTTCTAATAAGCGCATAAACGCAACACTTACGGTTAAAATAGCGGGTTGAGTATATTCGGTTAAATCCAGTTGTTCATTTTCAGTAAAACATAACTCTGCCATGTCGTAATTTAAGACATTGGATGCTTGTTCAAATGTTTTTTGGACAATCTCATACTGATCATAAAGATCTTTTCCCATACCGGGATATTGATCACCTTGACCACTAAATAAAAAAGCTGTTTTCATCCGTTTCTCCTTTAAAACTTATGGATTTCAAATAACTACATAACAATTGAAAAAAGTATGTAATGCTATTATCTGCAAAAAATTGCAGCAAAAAGCAAAGGCTAGGCTTTTGGCCCAGCCTTGAAAATTAAGCTTGTTGTTTTTCTACATATTTTACTAAATCATCAACAGTTTTAATATTTTCATCTGTTTCGATTTTTACATCAAATTCGTCTTCGATTTCATTAATGATTTGGAATAGGTCTAAGCTATCTGCTTCCAAATCTTCTTGGATATTTGTTGACAACTGAATGTCGTCTTTTTCCTTATCTAGTTCTTCTGCTACGATTTCTTGAATTTTTTCGAATACCATAAATATATTCCTCCAATATTTTTTCTATTATTATTATCACTACAGATTTATAAAATGACCGATAGGCTTGCCCAAGTTAATCCGCCACCAAAACCTGAGAGTATCACATTTTGTTGGTTTCCGAGGACAATTTTTTTACTAGCGACCGCTTCGTCCAATAAAATCGGAATAGAAGCCGCTGAAGTGTTACCATATCTATCCATATTTTGTAAAAATTTGTCTCTAGAAACATTGACCTTTTTCGCGATCTTATCTAAAATTCGCGCATTTGCTTGATGAAGCAAGAAATAATCGATTTCTCTATTTTGTTGGTTCATCACTTTTTTGATTTGCTCTACGACATCTCTCACTGCAAAATCAAAAATTTCTCGCCCTTCCATAGACAAGTATGAACTTTGACTTGTTTCATTTTCGGAATAAGGGCTATTTACAGCAGTAAAGCCAGATGTTAGCGACATCGCTCTTTTACCATCTGCTTGTAAGTTTTCAGCCGTAATATGCTCTGTTTCTGAAGCTTCTAATAAAACACCGCCTGCACCATCACCAAACAACACTGCTGTCGAACGGTCTGTCCAATCTAAGGTTTTGGAGATAACTTCGCCGCCGATGACCAATCCTTTTTTTGCACCAGCGCGTACTAACTTATCCGCCACTGATAATGCATAAACAAAACCCGAACAAGCAGCACTCAAATCAAAGCACATGGCACGATTTGCCCCAATTGCACCTTGTACTAAACAAGCTACTGAAGGACTATAATAATCAGGAGACATCGTAGCAACAATGATAAAGTCTAACTCTTCAGCAGAATACTGGCTTTTTTCCAGCAACTTCTCTGCTACTTTAATACAAAGGTCTGACGTATTTTCCGTTGTTGTAATGCGGCGTTCTTTAATCCCTGTGCGAGATTGAATCCATTCATCACTAGTGTCCATGATCTGTGCAAGCTGATCGTTGGTCACAGCTTTGTCAGGAACGAAGCTGGCAGTTTGTGTGATTTGTCCAAAATTATTCATTCCATTACACTCACTTATAATCTTGTAGGAAACTGTGAAGATTCTCTAAAGCCTTTTGTAAGGCTACAGATTCTTCATTATCCATGCCCTGTAAAATGCTTTTTCCCATTTCCATATGGAAACGTTGGTGGACACGGAAAATTAATCTCCCCTTTTTGGTCAAACCTAATTTGACAACTCGTCGATCATCTTCACTACGAAGACGTTCAACATAGTCTTTTTTAACCAATCGATTGATCGCGATCGTCAATGTCCCAACAGTGATCGAAAGTTCTTTGGCCACTTCAGAAGTGGTCTTTTTTTTATACATACCGATTGCTTCAATCGTATGCATCTCAGTAATCGACAAATCTTTAAACTGCGATTTTTTTAGTTCTGATTCTTCGATCACTAAAATATCATTAAAAGCCTCAACTAATAATGTATTGATTCGTCCAAAATTGGGCTCCATTAACTAACACCATCCGAATAGTTTGATTATCAAACGATTTGATAATCAAACTATAAATGAAACTTTGAAAAAATGCAAGTTTATTTTTTCATTTTTTCACTCATTCACTTTTCAAATATCAAATCAAACAATCGAAATTTACTTTGATTTTCAAATAATTTTAACATAATCAGCTGTGGTGTAAATAGCTTTATGTCTCCCTTTTAATTTTTATTACTTTTCTTTACTATTGATCGATCATGGTATGGTGAAAAGATGGGAATTAAACTTGATTCATTCTCTATCTTTGAAAACATGGAGAATGTTTTGCTTGATGTGCGGCCCGTCAATAGGACACTAAAAAAATTGAATCATTAAGTTGATAAAAATAATCGAAAGAAAGGTTGATTTTAACGATCCATGCGCCTTTTTTCTTTTTGCCTTCCAATAAAGTGAGA
>NZ_BSUG01000017.1 GCF_030161475.1 Tetragenococcus halophilus subsp. flandriensis
ATACCATAAATTGCTACACATTACTACAAATAAAATAATAGATTTGACATAAAAACAATAAAAAAAAGCCTGTTTAACAAGCTTTTGAATAGTCGTAAGAAAAATTAAGTGTCAAAGACCCGATATTTTCAATTATTATAGGCAATGAGTTTGTTTATTGTTATAATAAGAAAGATTAAATTTTATGTCTTTCCCATACATCTAGGGATGAATGAAGTTAGGAGATAAAAACAATGTTGCGTTTTTTTCCAGAAAAAAATAAAACTTTTCAAGAAGAACAAGAGTACACATTTGATTCAGAATTACCTGTGCCTAAACATATAGCAATTATTATGGACGGTAATGGTCGTTGGGCACAAAATCGCAGGTTACCACGGGTAGCTGGGCACAAAGAAGGTATGGAAACAGTAAAAAAGATCACCAAGCATGCTTCTTATTTAGGTGTTAAAGTGTTGACACTTTATGCTTTTTCAACAGAAAATTGGAAAAGACCTGAAGAAGAAGTCAATTTTTTGATGCAACTACCGGTTGACTTTTTTGATACTTTTGTGCCAGAGTTAATGAAAGAAAACGTCCGTGTAAATGTAATGGGAGAATACGATGTCTTACCAGCGCATACACAAGATGCAGTAAATCGAGCGGTAAAGCAAACAAGTGAAAATACAGGAATGGTTTTAAACTTTGCTTTAAATTATGGCAGTCGTGCAGAATTGGTTTCGGCAGTAAAAAATATCGCGACAGATATTACCGCAAAAAATATTGAAGTTGAGCAAATCGATGATGATTTTATCGCTGACTACTTGATGACAGGATTTTTGCCCAAAGAAATTCGTGATCCAGAAGTTCTAATACGCACCAGCGGAGAAGAACGTATCAGCAATTTTTTATTGTGGCAAATCGCTTATAGCGAGCTACTATTTACAAAAGAGTTATGGCCGGATTATAGCGAAGCCTCTCTTGAAAACTCGATTGCAATTTTTCAACATCGAAATCGTCGTTTTGGCGGTTTGAAAAACAAGGAGGAAAATAAATGAGACAACGGGTCATTACAGCGATTATCGCGTTGGTACTTTTTTTGCCCATTATCTTTTTTGATTTCGGTAGAATTTCAGTACAATTATTAGGAGCTTTGCTAGCAGTTGTAGGTGTTTACGAACTCTTTAGAATGAAAGGCTTAGCGATTATCAGTTTTGAAGGGATATTATCAATCATTGGCGCACTCGTATTAGTGTTACCCAATAATCCTTGGTTTTCGTATTTACCTGATACAACTGATAAGTTAATCTTATTTTATTTCATTGTTATGCTTTTACTAGGGGTATCAGTGATATCGAAAAATATGTATACTATTGATGAAGCAGGTTTTCCTGTATTAGTTAGTTTATATGTAGGTGTTGGCCTGCAAAATTTTGTAGAAGCAAGATCTACTGGTTTATTGCTACTTTTGTTTGGGCTTTTTATTGTATGGGCTACTGATATCGGTGCTTATATGGTAGGAAGAAAATATGGTAAACGAAGTCTTTGGCCAGCAATATCCCCTAATAAAACAGTTGAAGGTGCTATTGGCGGTATTTTAAGTGCACTTTTTATCGCAATTGTCTTTTTGATTATTTATCCAGGAAGTCTTTATTTTGAATACGGTTCTTTTATCATGCTTTTTTGGACAATCATTTTATCGGCGGTCGGCCAATTTGGAGATTTAGTCGAGTCAGCGATTAAAAGACATTATCAAGTGAAAGATTCAGGTAACATTTTACCAGGGCATGGCGGCATTTTAGACCGCTTTGATAGTATGTTATTTGTTTTCCCTATTATGCATTTGATTGGCTTATTCTAATATTAGAAAAGTTACTGAGCATTTTCGAAATGATCGGAAATGCTTTTTTAAATTCTTATTACAATCAATCTCATTGATTGTTAATTACATAAGATGTGATAAAATAATGAGTAATCTTTGAGATACTTTGACGAAAGAGAGGAAACATACCATGAAGACATTGATTACATTTTTAATCGTCTTCTCAGTAGTTGTGGTAATACATGAATTTGGACATTTTTATTTTGCTAAGAAATCGGGCATTTTAGTCCGTGAATTTTCTATCGGCATGGGTCCTAAGTTATTCAGCCACCAGGCTAAAGACGGTACGACTTACACCATACGAGCCATACCGATGGGTGGTTATGTTCGGATGGCAGGCTATGAAGATGAAGAAGAACTAAAAGCTGGAATGCCGGTATCTTTGGAAGTAAATGAGAACAACGAAGTCATTAAAATCAATACAAGTTCAAAAGTACAGTTAGAAAATGCGATACCATTAGAAGTAACACGATATGATTTAACTGAAAAACTGGAAATTACGGGATTTGTTAACGGAAATGAAGAAAATGTACGTACTTATTCGGTAAACCATGAAGCAATGATTATTGAAGAAGATGGTACACAACTGCGTATCGCACCAAGTGATGTACAATTTCAATCTGCTAAGTTGTGGCAACGAATGCTGACAAATTTCGCGGGACCTATGAACAATTTCTTATTAACGATTGTGCTATTCATCGCCATTGTATTTTTACAAGGCGGAGTTCCTAATGAAGACTCCACAGTACTTGGTGAAGTAGATCCTAACGGTGCAGCAGCAACAGCCGGTTTAAGATCGGGGGATGAAATTGTCGCTATCGACCAAGAAGAAGTAGCAAGTTGGCCTGAGCTGCAACAAACGGTTCAACAACAACCTGACGAAGAGTTATCTCTTGAAGTTAACCGAGATGACCAAACTTTTTCTGTAGATGCAACGCCTGAAAGCGTAGAATCGGGTAATCAAGATATCGGGCAATTGGGCGTACAGGCATCGCTTAAAACTGGTTTTTGGGACAAAGTAGTAGGCGGTGTGAAAGAAAGTTGGGACATGCTTGTCCAAATTTTAGCTGCCTTAAAAAACTTGGTAACTAATTTTAGCTTGGACCAATTAGGCGGTCCTGTTGCTATTTTCCAAATGTCTGATCAAGCTGCTCAACAGGGCGCTATGACAGTCTTACTTTTGACCGCTATGATATCAGTTAATTTAGGAATCGTGAACTTACTACCCATTCCTGGTTTGGACGGTGGGAAATTACTACTTAATATAGTCGAAGCGATACGTGGAAAACCAATCAGTGAAGAAAAAGAAGGAATGATCACCTTAGTAGGTTTTGGTTTGTTGATGTTATTAATGGTATTAGTCACTTGGAATGATATCCAGCGCTTTTTCTTTTAAACCCAGGCCCATAATTTAGACAGATGGTCCGTTATTTCAAATTCGTATAGTAAAGAAAAGTGTTGTTTAAATGAGGAGTGTATTATGAAACAATCAAAACTTTTAATTCCGACAATGCGAGAAATGCCTAATGATGCAGAAGCTAAGAATTTACAGCTACTCTTAAGAGCTGGTTTTATTCGGCAAGTATCAGGAGGCGTTTACGCTTATTTACCTTTAGCTACTCGTGTATTAAAAAAATGTATGCGATCATTGGTGAAGAGTTTGAAAAAATTGGTTCTGTAGAAATCAAAATGCCCACATTGTTGCCGTCGTCTTTATTAGAAAATACTAGTGAAGTTAGTTATGATGACAAAGCTTATAATTTAAAAAATCGTACAGGAAAAGAGTTTGTTTTAGGCTCTGCTTATGAAGGACTAATTAGCGAGTTGATCGGTGATGAAATTTCTTCTTATAAACGATTGCCATTAACCCTTTTTCAAATCGCGACTAAATATCGTAATGATAAACGTTCACGCTTTGGTTTATTGCGTAGCCACGAATTTATCTTAAGCGATGCCTATTCTTTTCATGCAACAGAGGAAAGCTTAAATGAAATGTATCGCGCTTACCAAAAGGCCTTTGAGCATATTTTTGAACGTTTAGGCGTTAAAGTAAAAGGTTTATTGGGAGATAGTCAAATTGACGAACAAACCGATGCTTTTGAATATATGGCTCTTTCAGAGTCAGGAGATAAAATTGGCGCTTTTTCAACGGGAAGTAATTATGCATCTGATTTGCAGGCAGCAACAAGTGCTTTTATTTCAAAAAAATCTCACGAACCTAACAAGGAAATTGAAGAAGTTACTTTTGAGAAAAAAGAAACTCTAGAAGAAGCAGCACAAGCTTTATCTGTTCCTTTGCAAAAAACAATTAAGGCGCAACTTTATTTGGCAGATGACCAGCCAGTTCTTGTTTTAGTTCGGGCCGATCAGAAGATCAATGAGCTAAAGATTAAGAAACATTTAGAAGTAGCACAATTGGTCGTTGCTGATGAAACACAAAGCCAAGCGTATTTTCAAACACCTTTGAGTTATTTAGGACCGGTCGATGTGCCAGATGAATGTAAAATCTATGCAGATTTACAAGTCCAAGATTTGGCAAATGCTTTAGCAGGCGCAAATAAAGAAAATACTTATTTGAAAAATGTCAATCCTGATAAAGATTTTCCGGTGGATCAATATGCTGATTTACGTTTAGTACAAGAAGGTGACACTTCACCTGATAATTTAGGGACTTTGGAACTAAAAAAAGGTGTCGAGGTCGGACGTATGATAAAAGTCGGTACTTATTTTAGTGAAAGATTGAAAACAGCTGTATTAGATGAAAATGGACAACATGTACCAGTGCAAATGGGGTATTATGAGTTGGGGATCAGCCGTTTATTAGCGACCATCGTGGAACAAAATAGCGATGAAGAGGGAATCAATTGGCCAACAGAGATTGCGCCTTTTGACTTGCATATTGTGCAAACGAATATGGAAGATGAAGAACAAACCGCATTAACTAATAACGTGGAAGAAATGATGTTAGAAGCGGGTTATCAAGTTTTAGTAGATGATAGACAAGAAAGAAGCGGCGTGAAATTTGCTGATGCGGATTTAATTGGCTGTCCAGTTCGGATTACTGTTGGTAATAAGGCCAATGAAGGAGCTGTAAGTATCAAATTTAAACAAACGCAAGCAAAAATTGAAGTGAAAAAAGAAGAATTAGTTTCAACGCTCGCAATTTTACTGAATTCAGAAGGCTAATAAGGGGCTGTGACATAAGAAAATGACCGAACTATATTTGATAAGTTTTGTTTAGCGGAAATTTATGATGAGAGTCTATTGAAGCGTAAAACAATCTTTTTATAGTTCGGTTGTTTTGTCAGCAAAAAATCTTATGAAGTAGTCACTTTCATTGTCTTTTTAAAACGCGTATACTAGTAAAGAAAGATTGTTACATTAAGGAGTGTATAAATTTGTCAAAGGAAGAAGAAACATTCGAAATTCTCTTAGATCAAATCCAACTTGATGAAACTATGCGAGAAAATCCTTTGATCAAACAAGGAAAAATCAAACAAGTTATTGTCCATAAGCAGTCGCAAAATTGGACCTTTGTTTTAGGCTTTGCAAAAATTTTACCAGTAATGATTTATCAAAATTTTCGACAAAATTTAGAAATGGCTTTTCAAGATATTGCTTCTGTTGATATGGTCATTGAAGCAGATGATGATCAATTTGATGAACAGCTGCTACAGGAATATTGGCCGTTGATACTGGCAGATCAAAAATGTGCGACACCATTTGTACAACAAGTGCTAAAAAGTCAGCAACCCTTTATGGACGGTTCAAAAGTTATCCTGCCGATTTCTAATGAAGCAGTGATACCCAATTTGCAGCAACAGTATTTGCCTATGGTAGAAAAAATTTACCAATCTTTTGGTTTTGCCAAATTTCGTATGAAGCCAGAATTTGATCAAAAACAAGCAGCTGAAAATAAAGAACAGTTAGAAGCTTTTCAAAAAGAACAACAAGAAGCGTTTATGCAACAAGCCACAGAATCGATTGCTTCACATAAACAACAAAAGAAAGAAAAAAAACAAGAAAGCCAGCCATTGAATGGGCCGGTCGCATTAGGAAGAAATATTTCACAAGATGAATTAGTTACACCTATGGATAATATTTTAGAAGAAGAGCGACGGATGACGATCCAAGGCTATGTTTTTGACAAAGAAGTTCGTGAACTTCGCTCAGGTAGACAATTATTGATTTTGAAAATCACTGACTACACCTCTTCTTTTGTTGCTAAAAAATTCTCAAATGGTGAAAAAGATGAACAGGTCTTTGAAGCGATCCAAGCAGGTAGTTGGCTAAAGGTTCGTGGTAGTATCCAAGAAGACACTTTTATGCGGGATCTAGTAATGAATGCGCAAGACTTAGTTGAAATCAAACATGAAAGCAGGAAGGATTACGCTAAAGAAGACGAAAAACGAGTGGAACTTCATCTACACTCGAATATGAGTACGATGGATGCTACCAACAGCGTTAGTGAATTAGTAGAACAAGCGGGAAAATGGGGACATAAAGCAGTCGCTGTGACTGACCATGGGGGCGTGCAGTCATTTCCAGAAGCACACCAAGCAGGCCAGGATAATGGCGTGAAAATTATTTATGGTGTGGAAGCCAATGTGGTAGATGATGGTGTTGCGGTCGCTTATAATCCACAAGATGTTTCTTTGTCTGATGCAACTTATGTGATTTTTGACGTAGAAACTACAGGACTATCGGCGGTCTATGATTCAATTATCGAATTAGCAGCGGTTAAAATGCATAAAGGAAACGTGGAAGATTCTTTTGAAGAGTTTATTGATCCAGGTCATTCACTATCTAGTACAACGGTTAACTTGACCGGTATTACTGATGAAATGGTGAAAGGCTCCAAATCTGAAGAAGAAGTACTGCAAGCTTTCCAAGAATTTTCTGAAGGTTGTGTTTTAGTAGCGCATAATGCTTCATTTGATATGGGATTTTTAAATATGAGCTATAAGCGGAATAATATTGCTGAAGCCTCTAATCCGGTAATCGATACTTTAGAATTAGCACGTTATCTATATCCGGAATTTAAGCGTTTTGGCTTAGGTGTATTGACGAAAAAATTTGGCGTATCCTTAGAACAACATCATAGAGCGGTCTATGACGCTGAAGCAACGGGTCACTTGGCCTGGATTTTTGTAAAAGAAGCGATGGAAAAACATGAAATGTATCTACATAAAGATTTGAATCGTCATGTAGGAAGCGCTAATTCAATCAAAGCTGCTCGTCCTTTTCATGCTTCGATTTTGGTTAAAAACCAAAAGGGATTAAAAAACTTATTTAAATTGATTTCAATGTCGAATGTAAAATACTTTCACGATAAACAACCGCGCATTCCTCGTTCTGAACTTGTGAAGTTTCGTGAAGGTTTAATGATTGGAACGGCCTGTGATAAAAATGAAGTTTTTGTTGCGATGATGCAAAAAGGCTACGAGGAAGCCAAAGAATTAGCGAAGTTTTATGATTATATTGAAGTAATGCCTAAAGCTGTTTATGCGCCTTTAATCGAACAAGAATTAATCAAAAATGAAAAAGATTTGGAAGATATCATTGCCAAATTGGTAAATATCGGTGAAGAATTGGACAAGCCTGTTGTTGCTTCTGGAGATGTTCATTATATCAATGAAGAAGAAGCGATCTATCGTAAAATTTTGATCAATTCGATGGGAGGGGCGAACCCATTAAATCGTCATACTTTACCTGACGTTCATTTCCGTACCACAGATGAAATGTTAACGGAATTCCAATTTTTAGGTAATGAAAAAGCTAAAGAAATAGTAGTAGATAATCCTAACCAATTAAATGACAATTGCGAAGTTGTCATTCCAGTAAAAGATAAATTATATACGCCCAAAATTCCAGGATCAGAAGAGGAAATTACCGACTTAAGTTACTCACAAGCAAAAAAACTTTATGGTGATCCATTACCTGAAATCGTTGAAAAGCGTTTAGAAAGAGAACTTGAATCGATTATTGGAAATGGCTTTTCTGTCATCTACTTAATCTCACAAAAATTAGTGTTAAAAAGTAATAAAGATGGCTATTTGGTAGGTTCGAGGGGTTCTGTTGGATCTAGTTTAGTAGCGACAATGACAGGGATTACTGAAGTAAATCCATTATCTCCCCATTATTATTGCCCAGAATGTCAGTATTCAGAATTCTATGAAGATGGCTCTTATGGTTCAGGTTTCGATATGCCGGAAAAAGATTGCCCGAAATGTGGGACTCGTTTGAAAAAGGATGGGCACGATATTCCTTTTGAAACTTTTTTAGGATTTAACGGCGATAAAGTACCCGATATTGACTTGAACTTTGCTGGTGAATATCAAGCTGAAGCCCATAATTATACCAAAGTATTGTTTGGTGAAGATTACGTTTATCGTGCAGGAACGATTAGTACGGTAGCTGATAAGACAGCTTTTGGTTTTGTTAAAGGATATGAACGAGATTACAATTTAAACTTTAGAAATGCAGAAGTGGATCGTCTAGCCAAAGGTGCTAGTGGCGTTAAACGTACAACCGGTCAGCATCCCGGCGGAATTATTGTTATTCCAGATGATATGGATGTTTATGACTTTACGCCAATCCAATATCCAGCTGATGATTTGAGCGCAGAATGGCGTACGACTCACTTTGATTTCCACTCTATTCATGATAATGTTTTGAAATTGGATATTTTAGGACACGATGATCCTACAGTTATTCGGATGTTACAAGATTTGTCGGGTATCGATCCACTAACTATTCCGACTGATGATCCTGAAGTGATGCGCATTTTTGAAGGAACGGAAGTATTAGGTGTAACTTCTGATCAAATTTATTCCAAAACAGGAACATTAGGGATTCCTGAATTTGGGACACGCTTTGTCAGAGGAATGTTAGAAGATACCAATCCAACGACTTTTGCGGAATTGTTACAAATTTCTGGTTTATCCCATGGTACTGATGTTTGGCTAGGAAATGCTGACGAGTTGGTACGTCAAGGGATTGTTGATTTAGCGCATGTTATCGGTTGTCGGGACGATATTATGGTATATTTAATGCATGCCGGTCTTGATGCTGGAATGGCTTTTCAAATTATGGAACATGTCCGTAAAGGTAAAGGAATTCCAGATGAATGGCAAGCGGAAATGAAAAAAAATAACGTTCCTGACTGGTACATTGATTCTTGCTTAAAAATTAAGTATATGTTCCCTAAAGCCCATGCTGCAGCTTATGTGCTAATGGCCTTGCGGGTTGCTTATTTTAAAGTATATTTTCCTATTCTTTACTATTGTGCTTATTTTTCAGTTCGTGCAGATGATTTTGACCTAGTTACTATGTGTAAAGGAAAAAATGCGGTAAAAGAAAGAATGAAAGAAATTACCGATAAAGGAATGGACGCTTCTGCTAAGGAAAAAAACCTCTTAACAGTGCTTGAGTTATGTAATGAAATGTTGGAACGTGGTTATGAATTTGGCATGATTGATTTATATAAATCTGATGCTGTTAACTTTGTTATTGAAGATAATAAATTGATCGCACCATTTCGCGCTGTGCCAAGTTTAGGGACAAACGTAGCCAAGCAAATTGTAAAAGCACGGGAAGACGGACCATTTTTGTCAAAAGAAGATCTTGCAAATCGTGCGAAGGTTTCAAAAACACTAATTGATTATATGTCTGATAATGGTGTTTTAAATGATTTGCCAGATGAAAACCAATTATCTTTATTTGATATGTTGTAATAAAAAAGCTTTGACCGCTGGGTTAAAGCTTTTTTAGCATTAACTGTTCTTATGCGTTAAATTAGTTAGCATTCTATAACTGAGAGCTGCTAGCACACTAGATTTTAAAAGTAATGAGACTAACTATAATTAAGGACAAAAGAATACAAAAGTAATGTGATTAACTTCTTTTAAGGACAGTAAATTTGAAAAATCGTGTGCTAGTTTAACTTATCCTTAAATTCCTATTCTATGTTAAACTAAATGGGAAGTGTGAAAAGGAGTGAAAAGATGTATACTGTCACAAGTATCCGTAAATTAAAGGGTATTTTTTATCAGGTAACGATTGATAACCAAGAGAAAATTAGAGTTTCAGAAGACTTATTGGTTCGTTTTCGTTTATTAAAAGGCAGCGAATTATCAGAGGAAAAGCTAGCAAAAGTCAAAGAACAAGCTAGCTATGATTATGGCTTGCAAGAAGCTTTAAATTATATCAGTTATCAATTACGTACAGAAAAAGAAACACGTACTTACTTACAGAAAAAAGAGATCCCATTAGAAGATCGTCATAAAATCGTCGCTCGTTTAAAAGAACTTGATGTTTTAAATGATAGAACATACGCGATAAGTTATGTGCGTACGCAAATTCGTTTAAGTGATAAAGGGCCGTCTAATTTATATCAACAATTGCGTAAAAAAGGAGTACAAGATGATTTCATTGATGAGGCGCTGGAATTATATACGCCCGAATTACAGGCAGAAATCGCTGCACGCACTGCGGCAAAAGGTGTAAATAAAATTCGGGGTAAGAGTTATCGTGAAACTTTACAGAAATTGCGAATGAATCTGACTAAAAAAGGTTTTAATCAAGATATTATCCAGCAAGCTATTGACCAACTTGAATATGAAATGGATGAAACTCAAGAGTGGGAAATACTAGAAAAAGAAGGACAGAAGTTATTACAGCGAGATCATTCAAAAGATAACGGCAAGAAAAAAATGAAAATCAAGCAAAAGTTGTATCAAAAAGGATTTACGACGGACTTGATTCAACAATTTATTGATAAGGAAGAATTAAATGAAGAGTAAGATGTGGGATCAATCAACGATCCAAGCCTTTCAAGAAAGCTTGTTAGATTGGTATTATAAAAACAAAAGAAATCTACCTTGGCGTGCGGATACTGATCCATATAAAGTATGGATTTCAGAAATTATGCTGCAGCAAACACGTGTAGATACAGTGATTGATTATTATTTCCGATTTATGGAAGAATTTCCTAGAATTCAGGATTTAGCCGAAGCTGATGAAGAAAAACTATTAAAAGTTTGGCAAGGACTAGGTTATTATTCTAGAGTTAGGAACTTAAAAGTTGCGGCTAATCAAATTCAAGAAGATTTTAATGGTGAATTTCCTGATAGCGTTGAAGGAATTCGTAGTTTAAAAGGCATCGGACCTTATACAGCTGGTGCGATTGCAAGTATTTCTTTTGGCTTGCCGGAACCAGCTATTGATGGCAATGTGATGCGAGTCATTAGTCGTCTTTTTGGCGTCGAAGAAGATATCGCCAAATCAAGTACTTATAAAATATTTGATGGCATTCTTCGTGCGATTATTTCACACGAACATCCTGGAGATATGAACCAAGCTTTAATGGAAGTGGGAGCGACAGTTTCTACACCCTCGGCCATGGAATGTCCTGCCTGGCTTAAACCGTTTTGTTATGCTTGTGCCCATGACGCTCATGATAAATTTCCGGTAAAAACCAAGAAGGCCAAACCTAAAGATGTCTATTACCTGGCTGCAGTTATTGAAAATAATGCGCATGAACATTTATTGATTCAACGTCCAGAAAATAGTCTGTTAGCAAAAATGTGGCATTATCCTTTAAAAGAGGTTGACGTAAAAGAGTATCAAGAGTTAAAACAATATTGGCAAAAAGAAGACACCAATCAGTTAACATTGGATTTAGTCTCTGAAGATGAAGCGCCGGATATTTTTAGTGAGTGGCCAGTAGTATGGCAAAAAAGACATCTTGGTGAAGTGACTCATACTTTTACTCATTTAAAATGGCATATTCTTATTTTTTACGGTCGTACACAAAATGATTTTTCACCGGAAAATGGCAAATGGCTAGATGAGCAGTCTTTTTCAACCCTTGTTTTTCCAAAAGTGCAGCAAAAAATTATCCAACAGTTCAATAAAACTCATAAAGTTAGAGGACATTTATAGCAAACAATTAAAATTATTGCTATAATAATTATGGTGCCGGTGTAAAACACCCAAGCAAATACGAGTTTCGTAAGGTGAGGGTTGCTATGAGAATGCCTAAAGAAGGCGAGTTTGTTAGTATTCAAAGTTACAAACATGATGGCAATTTGCATCGAACGTGGCGCGATACGATGGTATTGAAAACTAGCGAGCAGTCGTTGATCGGGTTAAATGACCATACCTTAGTTACCGAATCAGACGGCAGACGCTGGGTCACCCGCGAACCAGCTATTGTTTATTTTCATAAAAAATACTGGTTCAATATAGTAGCAATGATACGAGAAAAGGGGGTTTCCTATTATTGTAATCTAGCTTCCCCGTTTATTTTAGACGAAGAAGCGCTGAAATATATTGATTACGATTTGGATATCAAAGTTTTTCCCGATGGTGAAAAACGATTGTTGGATGTGGACGAATATGAACTACATGGTAAACTGATGCATTATCCAAACAATATTGATTACATTTTAAAAGAAAATGTCAAAATTTTAGTTGATTGGATCAATAATGGAAAAGGACCTTTCTCAGAAGGGTACGTCGATATATGGTATGATCGCTACAAGCAATTGTCGCATAAATAAAAGGCTGCCGATTTTTCGGCAGCTTTTTTACGTAAAAGAAGAAGGATATAGATATTGGAATGTATTTAAAAAAATGAAATAGCACAAAGAAACTAGAAAACAATGAGGAATCTGACCGGATACCTCAAAGAAACAGCAATGGCATGTTGAATGAGCAGTGATACCCCAAGAAATCCAAAAAGCAATGTGCTGTCAGAAGTGCTCAAGAGTTTTTCAGGATAAAAATTATAAAAAGCAGCTATTTTTTTAGGCTGCTTCGTCTATTTATTTATCTAATATCACAGCTATAAAGCTTAATTAAAATAAATTTTTTGTCATTGTAATGTGCTCAATACCTGCATCCAAAAAGATATCTCCTTCTTCTTGATAGCCTAAATTTCGATAAAAGTTTTGCGCACTGATTTGTGCACCTAAAGTCATTTTTTGATAATCATGATTACTTGCATAGTCTTCTGCTTCTTGCATAATAACCTTTCCATAATGATGTTTTCTAGCTTTTTTTACGACAGCCATACGTTGTACTTTGATAGTTTTATTATCAGAAGGAAGTAAACGAACAGTGGCTAGGGCTTCGTTTTGATCATTATATAAAACAAAGTGAATGGCTTGTTGTTCGTTTTCATCAATTTCTCTTTCGACAGGAACTTGTTGTTCCTTTATAAAAACTTCTTTTCTAATAGCTAATGCATCAGCATAGCTACTACTTTGTGTATCTTTTGTATGAATTACGTGCATTTTATCACCTCGATAAGATTATATCTTTTTGCTAAAAAATTGGCTAGTTAAAAATTCCGAAAATAAAAGATAAATATTTTTGTAATGTGAATCGGTTTTCATTGAAAAGAAAAAAGCTTTGTGGTAGCATTTTATTGTGGTTGAAAACCACGTTTTTTTTATAAAAATTGAAAATCTAAGGAGCGAATGCAACTATGAATGCTGACCCCGGGAGTCAGTCGCTGATAGCACAGCTGTTGCTATTACTTGTTTTAACAATAGTGAATGCTTTTTTAGCAGCATCAGAAATTGCTGTGGTTTCGATCAACAAAAGTCGGATCGAACAACAAGCCGAAGAAGGAGATAAAAAATCTCAGAAACTTTTACGTACGTTAAAAGACCCAACAAATTTTTTATCGACCATTCAAGTTGGAATCACATTAGTTAATATTTTATCTGGTGCATCGCTAGCTTCACAATTGGCACAACGTCTTTCGCCTTATTTAGGTGGAGGAGCTGCTGCAACAAGTATTGCACATATCATTATGGTTATGCTTTTAACCTATATTTCGATTGTTTTTGGTGAATTATATCCAAAACGTATCGCCATGAGTAAGACCGAAGAGGTAGCAAAATTTGCTTCTGGTATTATTCGTGTTATCGGAAATATTGCAAAGCCATTTGTATGGTTGCTATCAGCATCGACAAATCTACTCGCACGAATGACCCCAATGGAATTTGATGACGAGGATAGTAAAATGACGCGCGATGAGATGCGTTATATGATGGAAACAGAAGGTGTCTTTGAAGATGAAGAGTTATCTATGCTTCAAGGTGTTTTTTCACTAGATACTAAAGTAGCACGGGAAGTGATGGTACCTCGTACAGATGCTTACATGGTTGATATTAACGACAATGTAGGTGAAATCATCGAAGATATCTTAAAGCAAAATTATTCCCGAATTCCAATTTTTGATGAAGAAAAAGATAAAGTTATTGGCATTTTGCACACAAAAAATTTATTAAAAGGAGCATATAAACAAGGTTTTGCTAATATTGATTTACTTACTTTATTACAAGAGCCTTTATTTGTTCCAGAGACGATTTTTATTGATGATTTATTATACGAAATGAAAAAAACACAGAGTCAAATGGCAGTTTTATTAGATGAATACGGCGGTGTGGTTGGTATCGTAACACTAGAAGACTTGCTGGAAGAAATTGTAGGCGAAATTGACGATGAATCAGATGAAGTCGAAACACTATATAAAAAAGTTTCGGAATCTGAATACATTATTCAAGGCGGTATGCTGATTGAAGAATTCAATGAAGCCTTTGAAACTAATCTTCATATGTCTGATGTGGATACCATGGCAGGTTACTTGATTACAGCTTTAGGAGAAATTCCTGAAGAAGGTGAAAAATTAACTTTTGAAGTGGATAATTTAACCTTGGTATCAGAACAAACTGTTGGACCACGTGTTTTAAAGATTCGCGTCATCTTTCATGATCCAACAAAAAAAGATGAAGTAGAACCTGAAGAAGACCGGCGCTTTTTCCATAAGGAATTTGCAGATGACGAGCCTAGACGATAAAAGAGGCAGGATCTTAAAAGGTCCTGCTTTTTTTATCTCAATAGGAGCTCTGGCTATTTTTATTTATTTTTAGTTTCTGAAATGATATACTGGTCAAGTTCATACATAAAAAATGATTGATAAGAAAGTTTGAAACGAAAGGAGAGACTGCAAGCCAGTTATTCTTGCAGTATAAGAAATGGATAAAGAAGAATTAAAAAAAGAAGTCGATTCTAGACGCACCTTTGCAATTATTTCTCACCCGGACGCAGGTAAGACGACCATTACTGAGCAACTTTTGCTTTTTGGTGGTGCGATTCGTCAAGCAGGTACGGTTAAAGGGAAAAAAACAGGAAATTATGCTAAATCTGATTGGATGGATATTGAAAAACAACGTGGGATTTCAGTAACCAGTTCGGTAATGCAATTTGACTATGAAGGAAAACGTGTAAATATCTTAGATACGCCTGGGCACGAAGACTTTTCTGAAGATACTTATCGTACATTGATGGCTGTTGATAGCGCCGTTATGGTGATCGACAGTGCTAAAGGAATTGAAGCACAGACGAAAAAACTTTTTAAAGTTGTAAAACAAAGAGGAATCCCGATCTTCACTTTTATTAATAAAATGGATCGCGATGGTCGTGAACCACTGGAATTATTAGAAGAACTAGAAGATTTACTTGATATTGAATCTTATCCTATGAATTGGCCGATTGGTATGGGAAGAGGATTAGAAGGGATTTATGACATTCATAATCAACGCGTAGAATTATCTCATCCGGAAAATTATGATGGCCAGCGTTTCCTTTCATTAGATGACAATGGAGATATCGCTACTGAACATCCATTAAAACAAAATAGCGTTTACCAACAAGCACTAGAAAATGTTGAATTGCTACAAGAAGCTGGCGATGACTTTGATTTAGAGAAAGTGGCCCAAGGAGATCAAACGCCCGTATTTTTCGGTTCTGCATTGACGAATTTTGGTGTGCAAACTTTCTTAGAAGCCTTTTTAGAATATGCGCCTAAACCTCATGCTCATAAAACTAAAGAAGAAGAAAAAGTAGATCCTTATGAAGAAGATTTTTCCGGATTTGTATTTAAAATCCAGGCAAATATGAATCCTGCTCACCGCGACCGTATTGCTTTTTTACGTATTTGTTCAGGAAACTTTACTCGTGGAATGGATGTTACCTTAGAACGAACGGGCAAGAAAACAAAATTAAGCAATGTTACCCAATTTATGGCTGACGCGCGTGAAAATATTCAAGAAGCAGTCGCCGGGGATATCATCGGTATTTATGATACAGGCACTTATCAAGTGGGAGATACCCTTTATGAAGGAAAACTCAAAGTTGCCTATGAAGACTTACCTGTTTTTACTCCAGAATTATTTATGCAGGTGAACGCGAAAAATGTAATGAAACAAAAATCATTTTATAAAGGCATTCGCCAGTTAGTTCAAGAAGGGGCGATTCAAATGTATCAAACCTATATGACTGATGATTTTATTATTGGTGCTGTTGGGCAATTACAATTTGAAGTTTTCCAATATCGTATGAAAAATGAATATAATTCTGAAGTAATTATGAAGCCATTGGGGCATAAGATTGCTCGCTGGATCGATCCAAAAGATTTAGATGAAAAGATGCATTCCAGTCGCAATATTTTAGCCAAAGATCGTTTTGGTCAACCCTTATTTCTATTTGAAAATGAATTTGCTATGCGTTGGTTTAAAGACAAGTATCCCGATGTTGAATTGAAGAGTTTATTATAAAATACAAAAACAGCTTAAAAAGCACAGTTTACGAGAAAGACAGTACTTTTTAAGCTGTTTTTTAATGTAAAAACTAGGAAGTTTCACTTATTACTTTTGGAATAGAGATCTCAACAACGGCATCATCGTCATTGTCAATTTCTGTGATGTCTTCTTCATTATAGGAATCTGGAGAAAGTCTTTTTAAGAAATGTTCTTTGATTTCGTTAATTTCGGCAGGACGGATGGCTCTTTTTTTGTTGACTAATAAAAGTTCATTATGTGTAGGAGCCTCAGTGTATACAATCGAAATATCTCCAGCCGTGTAGACTTTTACCAACACCGCATCAGTATGTTCTAATTGTTGCTTGACCAGTCTTGAATGACTATTTGTAACATTTACTAGCTTCATATTGATTCACCTCACAATCTTTAAAGCTGAGTTTCCCTTCGTATCTATTATATTTTTAATTAAAAAAAAGATAAAGTATAAGGTATTAAAAAAACTGGAAAAGTACAGTAAAAGTACTTTTCCAGTAAAACAGTGGACTTATATTTATTGATTTTTATCTTCTTGTTTATTTTCTACATAGGCACTTTCTGCTGCTTCAATCTTAATTTGCCCATTGTCGTCAAGAACTGCTTTGAGTTCTGAACTTCCTGGATTATCGAGATAGTATTCAGCGATGCCGTCTTCAATTTGTTCTTGAATTGTACGACGTAGTGGACGTGCACCCATTGCTGGATCATAACCTAATTCAACCAGTTTTTCTTTTACATCTTGCGAGACATTGATATGAATTTTTTGATAGGAAAGCATGTTGTTAACATCGTCGAGCATTAGCGAAACGATCTTCATCAAGTTTTCCTTGCTCAATTCTTTAAATTCTACAATGCCGTCAAAACGGTTTAAGAATTCAGGGTTGAAGAAGTCTTTTAGATGACTCATTACTGAATTTGTTACGCCTTCACGAGCAGGGCCGAAACCAACATTGGCTTCAACATTACCTGTACCAGCGTTACTTGTCATGATAATGAGTGTATCTTTAAAGCTTACTGTACGTCCTTGAGCGTCAGTTAAGCGTCCATCTTCAAGTATTTGCAAGAACATATGCAATACATCAGGATGTGCTTTTTCCACTTCATCTAATAAGATCAAGCTGTATGGGTTACGACGAACTTTTTCGGTCAATTGACCAGCTTCTTCATAACCAACATAGCCTGGTGGTGAACCGATTAGCTTGGATATGCTGTGTTTTTCCATATATTCAGACATATCAAAGCGGATCATCGAATCAACCGAGCCGAATAGTTCATAAGACAACTGTCTAGCAAGTTCTGTCTTACCAACACCCGTAGGTCCTACAAATAAGAAAGAACCAATTGGACGATTTTGCTTTCCTAATCCTACTCGGTTACGTCGAATAGCTTTAGAAACTTTATCGATCGCTTCATTTTGACCAATAACTTGTTTTTTCAAGTC
The DNA here is from genome assembly GCF_030161475.1 of Tetragenococcus halophilus subsp. flandriensis. Taxonomy (GTDB): domain Bacteria; phylum Bacillota; class Bacilli; order Lactobacillales; family Enterococcaceae; genus Tetragenococcus; species Tetragenococcus halophilus_C. The sequence goes on from NZ_BSUG01000017.1 coordinate 17,954, forward strand.
GTCACTTAAGCTACGTAATTGATTTTGTTCTTTTTCTTTTAATTCGCCAACCGGGATACCTGTTTGTTGTTCGACAATTTGTTCCATTGTTTTTTCAGTAATTACAGGCATTTGTTCATCATTCACTTGTTTTTCTTTCATTTTTTCAAGTTTATTGATTTGGTCTCTGTAGTAAGCAGCTTTTTCGTAATCTTCTTCCTTAGAAGCTTGGCTTTTTTCTTGTTGCGCATCTTCTAATTTTTTATCGATCGTTTTTGGATCAACGTATTGAATGGTCAAGTTTTCTTTAGAACCTGACTCATCCAACAAGTCAATTGCCTTATCAGGTAAGAAACGATCTTGAATATAACGATTTGATAAATCAGCTGCTGCTTGAATTGCTTCATCAGTATATTTTACATGATGATAATCTTCATAGCGTGGTTGCAAACCTTTTAAAATCGAAACTGTTTCTTCGATTGTTGGTTCATCTACGCGTACTGATTGCATACGACGTTCTAAAGCAGCATCTTTTTCAATGGTACGGAACTCATTTAAAGTTGTTGCGCCGACCATTTGCAGATCGCCACGTGCTAATGCTGGTTTTAAGATATTGCCAGCATCCATACTACCATCGCCAGCTGTACCAGCACCTACAATTTCATGGACTTCATCAATAAACAGGATGATGTTTTCCGCTTCTCTGATTTCGCTGATCAATTGTTGCATTCTTTCTTCAAATTGACCACGAATACCCGTTCCTTGTACAAGGGAAGCTACATCAAGTCGTACCACTTGTTTGTCCATCAATTTTTGTGGTACATCGCCATCGACGATTTTTTGTGCTAAACCTTCAACGACAGCTGTTTTACCAACACCAGCTTCACCAATTAAAACTGGATTATTTTTTGTACGACGGTTTAAAATTTCGATGACGCGTTTAATTTCATCATCACGTCCTACAACTGGGTCGATTTGACCATCTTTGGCTTGTTGGGTGATATTAATTCCATATTCACCTAAAAGACCTGATAAACCGGAATTGTTTGAGGATTGACCGCCATTTCCGTTATTTCCACCACCAGCTTGTGTTGGAGGTGTTTGTGAGTAATAGGAATTACCACCTTGCATTTGAGACATTTGTCGGAAGAAATCATCTAAATTCCCAAAGCCAAATGGATCTTGTTGCATACCTTGCATACCACCCATTGGATTTTCTTGTTGATTTTTTAATTTTTGATAACAATTTTGACAAAAGTCGATTTGTCGTCTTTGTCCACCTACATTTGCATATAAATGAATGGTTGCTTCATTTTTTCCACAGTTTTGACAAAGCATCAAATCTCACAACCTTTCTTTATGTTCAAGTTCTTTTATCTTTATAAAAGGTAAAGGAAAAAGTCAAAAAACATTGACCAACTTTGACCTTTCAAATTCTATTATACAATCTTTACTATATTTTTCAAGGATTTGAACTGGAAAAGCGAAATTTTCTTAAAAAGCTTTATCTTCCTATAATAAGGAAATTTTTTGCTGAAAAGTTGAATAAAGTAGCTATTAAAAAGAAAATATCTTATAAATGATTTTAGTAAAGCTTGCAGAAATTTTTCTTTTTATTATAATTTTTTTAGGAAGAGATAAAGGAGAGAAAAAATGACACAAGAAACATTTGTTGAACTATTACAACAATTAAAAGATGGTAAGATCGATAAGTTAACAGTTGAACAGCCAGATTTTCTAGAATTTCGTAAAGCTTGGCTATCTTTTAACGACCGAACGTCTTTTGTAGGGGAAGCAGGCTTACAAGGGACGATCAGCTATAGATACGAGCCAAGTGAAAAAGAAGCTTGAATTTTCGCTTAATTCTTCGATTTGTGGTGGAAAACGGTTGTCTTAACAGCAAAAAAATGGTAATCTTATCAATTGAAAGGGTTATTCACTGCTTTTTTTATTTATGCTTAATTTTAGAAAACCCTCACAAAATTTGATAACTCAAAGGAGATCGATCGATATGGAAAAGAAAGATTTTAACGTAACTGCTGAGACAGGAATTCACGCACGTCCAGCAACTTTATTAGTACAAACTGCAAGCAAATTCAACTCTGATATTAACTTAGAGTATAAAGGTAAATCAGTAAACTTGAAATCTATTATGGGCGTTATGTCCTTAGGTGTAGGCCAAGGTTCTGACGTTACAATTTCAGTAGACGGTGCTGATGAATCAGATGCAATGGCAGCAATTGTAGAAACAATGAAAAAGGAAGGATTGTCTGAATAATGTCTGATATGCTAAAGGGAATCGCGGCAAGCGATGGAGTAGCTGTTGCAAAAGCCTACCTGTTAGTGGAACCAGATTTAACTTTTTCAAAAAAGAATGTCGAAGATACTGAACATGAAAAAACACGCCTTGATGAGGCTTTAAAAACTTCCGAAAAAGAATTGCAAAAAATTCGCGATAATGCTGCTGAAACTTTAGGTGAGTCAGAAGCACAAGTTTTTGACGCTCATTTGATGGTTGTTGATGATCCAGAGATGACTGGTCAAATCAAACAAAACATTTCAGATAACAGCGTAAACGCTGAACAAGCATTAAAAGATGTTACCGATATGTATATTGGAATGTTTGAAGCAATGGAAGATAATTCCTACATGCAAGAACGTGCGGCTGATGTTCGTGATGTATCAAAACGTATATTGGCTCATTTACTAGGTGTAACTTTACCTGATCCTTCAATGATTAACGAAGAAGTTGTCGTTGTTGCTCACGACTTGGCTCCTAGTGACACTGCACAGTTAGATCGTAGATATGTTAAAGCTTTTGTTACAGATGTCGGAGGACGTACCTCTCACTCTGCAATTATGGCTCGTTCTTTGGAAATCCCAGCAATTGTTGGGTCAAAACAAATTACTGATATAGCTCATGAAGGCGATATTATCGCTGTAAATGGTATTGAAGGAACTGCTGTTGTTAATCCTACAGAAGACCAAAAAGCTGAGTACAAAGAAGCAGGTCAAAAATTTGCTGAACAAAAGAAAGAATGGAACAAGCTTAAAGACGCTGAAACTGTTACAAGTGACGGTAAACATTTTGACTTAGCAGCAAATATCGGTACGCCAAAAGATTTAAGCGGCGTTCATAGTAATGGCGCTGAAGCTGTTGGTTTGTATCGTACTGAATTCTTATATATGGATTCTTCTGATTTTCCTACAGAAGAAGACCAATTTAACGCTTATAAGAAAGTGTTAGAAGGTATGGATGGCAAGCCTGTTGTAGTACGTACAATGGATATAGGCGGCGATAAAGAGCTTCCTTACCTAGATCTTCCTGATGAAATGAATCCATTCTTAGGTTATCGTGCATTGCGTATCAATCTTTCACAATTAGGTGAAGGGATGTTCCGTACGCAATTACGTTCTTTATTGCGTGCTTCAATCTATGGTGAGTTGCGAATCATGTTCCCAATGGTAGCAACCTTGCAAGAATTCCGTGCTGCTAAGAAAATATATAATGAAGAACGCGAAAAATTAATTAACGAAGGCTATGGTGTTTCTGACTCAGTTCAAGTAGGTATTATGATTGAAATTCCTGCTTCTGCAGTTTTAGCTGATCGTTTTGCTAAAGAAGTTGACTTCTTCAGTATTGGAACAAATGACTTGATTCAATACACAATGGCAGCTGACCGCATGAATGAACAAGTTTCTTATCTGTATCAACCATATAATCCCGCAATCCTACGTTTAGTTAAAAACGTAGTTGATTCAGCGCATAAAGAAGGCAAGTGGGCTGGTATGTGTGGAGAAATGGCTGGTGACCAAACTGCGGTTCCATTATTAATGGGTATTGGTTTAGATGAGTTTTCAATGAGTTCATCTTCTATTTTGAAAACACGTAGCTTAATGAAAAAATTAGATACGACAAAAATGCAAGAACTTGCTGATCGCGCCTTAAACGATTGTGATACAGCAGATGAAGTAATAGCGTTGGTTAATGAATACGCTGGTTAATTTCTTTTAAATAAAAAGACCAAGACATTTGATTGTCTTGGTCTTTTTTTGGGCGGAATCAGAATCCGTTTTGAAAAATGACAACATACCTCAAAGAACAATTGGAAACTAATGTTGAATGAGCCACAATACCTCAAAGAAATTGAAAAAAATGTTGAATAAGCAATGATAGCCCAAAGAAACTGGAAAACAATGTTGAACAAGTAGCGATACCTCAAAGAAACTGGAAATTAATGTTGAATAAGCAGTGATACCCCAAAGAATTCAAAAAAAGCAGCCTTTTTTAGGCTACTTTAACTATAAGTATTTTTTACATAAACCATTTTAAACCATTTTTAAATTAGAAAATCTTGATAAAGGCGTAAAACATTTTTATTAAAAATTTGATCGACTTGTTCGCTAGAAAAGTCTGATTTTCTTAAAGCATCATAAATTGTTGGTAAAATTGTTCCGTCTGGTAGGTCTTGATGAACGGGAATGCCATCAAAATCAGAACCTAAACCAACGGACTCAATTCCGCCTACATTATAAAGATGTCGAGCATGACGACAAATCGCATTGATTAAAGAACCTTTTTCTTTAGCATCTTGTAAAAAGTGGTCGGAGAAATTGATACCAATCACACCACCGCGTTCAGCTATCTTTTTAATAAGGTCATCTGGCAAATTACGATAGTGGGAATGAACTTTACGCGCATTAGAATGGCTAGCAACAAAAGGTCGATCAGTGTATTGTAATACATCATTAACCAATGCATCTGAACCGTGAGAAACGTCAATGATCATTCCAAGTTCATTCATTCGCTGAACGATTTCAATGCCCTTATGGGTCAATCCTCTTTGTGTTTTTTCAGTGAGCTGTTCATTATCATCAGCAAAAACGGCACTAGGGTATCCGATCTCATTTGGGTAATTCCAAGTTAAGGTCATCATTCGCACGCCTAAGTTGTAAAACTCTTCTAATTTTTCAACACTACCTTCAATCGGCGCGCCTTCTTCCATGGTTAAAAGAGCACTCATTCGTTCATTTAAGCCGTTGTCTAAAATTTGCTCATAACGAGTGACCGGACGAATTTCTTCTGTGTTTTCATTCATTTCATTATAGAAACAATCAATCATTGCCTTAGCTTCTTCATAAGGTGAGTCAACTGCTTCTTTATCAAGAAAAATGGCGAAGTTTTGTAATAAATAATCACCTTCTTGCATTTTTGGAATATCTAGTTGAAAATTATTTTTCTTTAAATGACCTGGTTCATTTATGGGTGACTGATAAATTTTCATAATCGTATCACAGTGCATATCTACAACATTCATAAGCTAACCTCCATTTTTTGGCATGTATGCTACTTTAAAGATATCATTTTTTGTAAAAAGAAACTAGTAAAATAAAAGCGGTTTTTAGAAAGTTTATTTCATAACTACTTTAAATAATATCTTGTAAATATAAAATAGGGTTATTTAATCTAAATATTTGATCCAGCATAATTTAAGCCCTTAGTTGGAGTTAAGAATAACGTAAAATATGATATACTGTAATTGAAAAAAGAAAGGGGAATGAATCCTTGAAAGTGCTGCTTTATTTTGAAGGACAAAAAATGCTGGAAAGATCAGGGATCGGACGTGCATTTGAACATCAAAAAAAGGCATTGGAAAGTGCTGGAATTGATTACACGACTGATGCTAGAAGTAAGGATTATGATATCTTGCATATCAACACCTACGGGATAAACAGCCGAAAAATGATAAAGCAAGCAAAAAAACAAGGAAAAAAAGTTATTTATCATGCGCATTCCAATGCGGAAGATTTTAAGAATTCATTCCTTGGAGCAAATATGATCACGCCCTTATATAAAAAATATGTGGTCGGTCTATATTCTTTAGGTGATCACTTAATTACACCGACGCCTTATGCTAAAAAAGTTTTACAAACATATGGAATTCAAAAGCCCATTGATGCAGTATCTAATGGCATTAACCTGGAACAATTCCAACCAGATGAAAAAAAAGAGGAAGCATTTCGTGAGTATTTTAAACTAGCAGCCGAGCAAAAAGTGGTTATTTCTGTTGGCCTTTATTTTCGTCGCAAAGGGATTGTTGATTTTGTTGAAGTGGCCAGACGCTTTCCCCAGTATAAATTTATCTGGTTTGGGCATATCTCCTTATATTCAATTCCCAAAGATATTCGTCGTATTGTACAATACGATCATCCCGATAATGTAATCTTTCCTGGTTATATCAAAGGTGATATCATTGAAGGAGCTTATTCTAATGCCGATTTGTTTTTCTTCCCTTCTTATGAGGAAACAGAGGGGATTGTAGTATTAGAAGCTTTGGCAAGTTTACAAAATGTACTTGTTCGTGATATTCCTGTGTATGACGGCTGGCTAAAAGATAGGAAAAACTGTTATATGGGAAATAACAACACAGAGTTCAGTCAATTACTAGAAGGTATTGTTGAAAAAAAGTTGCCTGACCTTTCTAAAAATGGTTGGCAAACAGCACAAGCAAAAAGTATCCCGCACATTGGAAAAAAATTACAAAATATATATGAAACGGTACTTTCTTAAAAAAAGATAGATTCGTAGTTTGGAGGGAATTTTGTGAAAATCGGGTTTTTCACAGATACTTACTTTCCTCAAGTAAGTGGAGTTGCTACATCAATCAAGACATTAAAAGATGAATTAATTAGGCGTGGGCATGAAGTGATTATTTTTACTACTACCGACCCTAATGCACCAGCATATGAAGAGGGAATCGTTCGCATGCCAAGTGTTCCTTTTATATCCTTTAAGGACCGCCGTATTGTCGTACGTGGCATGTGGGATGCGTATATGATCGCTAGAAATTTTGAATTAGACTTAATTCATACGCATACTGAATTCGGAGCCGGTTTTTTGGGAAAAGTAGTGGGAAAAAAACTGCACATCCCAGTGATTCATACCTATCATACGATGTATGAGGATTATCTACATTATATTGCTCGGGGAAAAGTGGTACGTCCGGCGCATGTAAAAGTTTTTTCGCGTGTTTTTGCCAATCATACATCCGGGGTCGTTTGTCCTAGTGAACGAGTGATTACTACCTTAAAAAAATATGGCGTAGTTTCGCCGATGTGTGTCATTCCAACAGGTATTCAAACGAAAAAATTTGAAACTGACGAAGACACAGCTGCTAAAAGTAAACAGTTACGTGCTTTGTTAGGAATACATGAAGATGAGATATTCTTACTTTCTTTAAGCCGAGTTTCTTATGAAAAGAATATACAAGCTTTGATAGAAAGCTTACCTGAGGTTTTACAAGTAAAACCTAACGTACGCCTAGTAATCGTAGGAAAAGGACCTTATGAAGAAGCATTAAAACAGTTGGCTTATGATAAGAAAGTAAGAAATAAAGTCATATTTGTCGGAGAAGTTCCTAATGATCAAGTGGCTTTATATTATCAATCTGCTGATTATTTTGTCTGTACTTCTACTTCAGAAAGCCAAGGGCTAACTTATTTAGAAGCTATGGCTTCAGGGACACAACTTGTGGTTGAAGGCAATGAATATTTGGATCATTTAATAGATGATCCTTCGCTTGGGGTAACTTTCCTAACAGATGACGATTTTGTAGCCGCGCTACTTTCTTATATGGAAGAAAATCCTCCCAAGGATCAAGCGATTTTAGATAAGAAAAAATATGAAATTTCGGTAGAAAATTTCGGAGAATCCATGCTAGCTTTTTATAATGAAACGATCGCTTATTATAAAAAAATGCAAGCAACAGAAGAACAACGAAGCACACTTGACGAAGATGACAAAACAAAAAAGCATAGACGCTTATTTAAAGGAATCTTTCATTAATCGTTTCATAAATCTGTATTTTCACGTATACTGAAAGTACAGACTTTTTTTATTTAGGAGGTAATAAAATGAAGATCGGTTTTATTGGAACAGGTGTCATGGGTCATGCAATTGTGGGACATTTAATGGATGCTGGACATGAACTGTTTGTTTATAATCGGACAAAAAGTAAAACAGATGACTTAGTGGCAAAGGGCGCGATTTGGAAAGATACACCTAAAGAAATTACTGATGCAAGTGAGATCGTATTTACTATGGTAGGCTACCCGCAGGATGTTGAAGAAGTTTACTATGGAGAGGCAACAGGTATTTTTGCTAGCGATGTAAATGGAAAAATTTTAGTCGATTTAACGACTAGTGCGCCATCTTTAGCCGAAAAAATCAACCAAACCGCAAATGATAATGGCGCTGATAGCTTAGATGCACCCGTTTCTGGCGGCGATTCAGGCGCAAAAAATGGAACATTAACCATTATGGTAGGCGGTGAAGAAGCTGTTTACGAAAAAGTATTGCCACTTTTTGAAAAGATGGGGGAAAGTTACATCCTACACGGATCAGCGGGTAAAGGACAGCATACAAAAATGGCCAATCAAATTATGATCGCTGGAACGATGACGGGTATGACAGAAATGTTGGTTTATGCCGATAAAACTGGGCTGTCGTTACAAAAAGTGATGGATACACTAGCAGGCGGCGCTGCTGCGAACTGGTCTATGTCTAATTACGGTCCGCGCATCTTAAAAGAAGATTATTCTCCAGGCTTTTTTGTAAAACATTTTATTAAAGATTTGAAAATTGCTTTAGATGAAGCACAAAAATTGTCTCTAGAACTGCCTAACACACAATTAGCTACCCAATTTTATGAAAAACTAGCTGATCAAGGAAATGAAAATGATGGTACGCAAGCTTTAATTAAACTTTGGTGGACAGACCAAACAAATTCTTAAAAAGCGAAAAAAATTGAAAAAAACATCCACAAGTCTTCTTCTTTTTGTTAGAATAAAACAGAAATGTGAATAATAGAGGAGGCACTTAGGATGCAAAATTCCCAATTAGTTGCTATCATCAAACGACTTGAAGCAATGATCGAAGCGCAAGATAGTGAAGTACAAGTACGTCGCTTTGAAAAAGAAGGCGTTGAAAAATGTATAGTGACCTATGATAACGCCACTGAAACATTTGAGTTAACTGAAGCCCAAACAAATCAAGCTTACCAATTTGATAACATTGATATTGTAGCCATGGAAATTTACGACTTAATTCAATAAAAAAATTCGAGGAACAGTTATTTTAACTTGTTTCTCGTTTTTTTATTGAGGGGCTTCACATTGAAGAAAAATTATTGTAAAATTTAAAAGGATGATAAACACTATATATTGCAAAATAAAGTAGCGAATATACTATATATTGTACATTTTGCAGATTAAGGAAGGCGATCGAAATCGTGATAGTAATGGCAGGAATGATTGGCGCAGGAAAAACAACTTATACAACTAAAATAGCAGAAGAGCTGCAGACAGAACCTTTTTACGAAGCTGTGGACGAAAATCCTATTTTAAACAAATACTATGAGGATCCAGAAAAATATGGATTTGCTTTGCAGATATATTTTTTAAATAAACGTTTCAAAAGTATTAAAGAAGCTTTTTTTGATCAAAATAATGTCTTAGACCGTTCGATTTATGAAGATGCATTATTTACCAAAATTAATGTAGATAACGGTAATATCAGTGAAGAAGAATACCAACTTTATTTAGAACTATTAAATAATATGATGGAAGAACTATCGACATTACCTAAAAAAGCGCCTGATTTAATGATTTATTTAGACGCTAGTTTTGAACATATATTATCCAATATACAAAAACGGGGCAGATCATTTGAACAACCAACAAAAGAAAATGGCTTGTTAGACTATTATAAACAATTACATACAGCCTACGGTGATTGGTTTGAACAGTATAACCATGGTCCCAAGTTAAAAATTGATGCAGATCGTTATGATGTAACCAGAAAAGCAGATTGGCAAGATGTATTTGCGCAAATTCAGACAAAACTTAATGGAGAGGAAGTTATGGTTGGCTAAAGATTTACAAAGCAAGGCGCTTACCAAGGTTTATTTAGGTACTCCTTATTTTAATGAAGAACAAAAACAAAGGGTCGAAAAAGCAAAAGACGCTTTAGAAGACAATGATACTGTAGCGGTGGTTCATTTTCCTTTTGACTTTCAATATCAAGAGGCTACCTTTGATGATCCAAAAGAAGTATTTGGCACGCTTATTTGGCAAAACGCTACTTACCAAAATGATTTGTCTGCTATGAGCACCGCTGATTGTGGCGTATTTTTATATGATTTAGATCAAATCGACGATGGTTCTGCCTTTGAAATGGGATTTATGCGGGCATTACACAAACCTGTTTTAGTACTACCTTTTAGTAAACATTTGGACCAAAAACAATTAAACTTAATGATTGCTCAAGGTACGACAAGTTTTATCGAATCCTTTGAGCAACTCAGCAACTATGATTTTAATCATTTTCCAAGCGAACCCCAAACACCTATTGATGTTTTTTAACTAAAAATACAATAACGCTCGATTAAAACAGCCAGTTTATTTAAAAATTTGGCTGTTTTTTTGTTTATCAGGGAGTAAACCAAGTAAAACACTCCCTATGTTTGGCATATCGGGTAAAGAAATCGTAAAACACTCCTCATGTTTGGGATATCGAGTAAAGAAATCGTAAAACACTCCCCATGTTTAGCATATTGGGTAAAGAAATCGCAAAACACTCCCTATGTTTGGGATATCGGATAATGAAACAGCTGATATGCTCACCATAAATAGGACAATAAAAAATGGAAATCCTATTTTATGGAGGGATGAAGGATGCGAGGTACAGAACCGGATTATGAAAAAAGAGTGGCTATCGTGGAAAAATATCTTCGTGAT
>NZ_BSUG01000018.1 GCF_030161475.1 Tetragenococcus halophilus subsp. flandriensis
ACCGAGGAAAGTATTTCCAACCCGGACCCTTACCTATACAAACTAAAAAAAGCAGCTAGACCATAGCGCCTAACTGCTTCCTTTATTTATCGAGTTTTCTTTACCAACACCAGTTGACAAAGAGCCTATAAAAAATATTAAAACCCGCATGCTTATTCTAATTATAGAATCGGCATGCGGGTTTTAACTACGGAGTTTATGCGAAACTGCACGTATCACAAGACTGGTACCACCATTTTCCCCTGTATTTTTAGTCTTTATCTGCTACTTTAACAATTTGTTTACCGATATTTTCACCGCTGAATAAACCTAAAAAGGCATCGGGTGTTTTATGGAAACCATCATAAATCGTTTCTTCAAATTTTAGTTCACCGTTGGCTACTTTCTTTTCTAAAGCTTCGTAAGCTTCATCAAAGGAATCTGCGAAATCTGCTACCAATAGTCCTTGCATTTTTGCACGAGAGTTGATTAAGAAGCGTTGTACACGTAAACCAATATCTTCTTCACCTTCTTTAAGGTTATAAGAAGAAATCGCGCCACAAACTGGAATGCGGGCAAAGACATTTAATAAAGGCCAAACAGCTTCAGAAATTTCGCCGCCAACATTTTCATAATAAACATCAATTCCGTCAGGGCAAGTTTCTTGTAATTGTTCGCTCACATTGCCTTTTTTATATTCAACTGCTGCATCATAGCCGAGTGTTTCGGTAATATATTGGGCTTTTTTCTCAGAACCAACAATACCTACAACACGAGCCCCCACACTTTTAGCTAGCTGTCCTGCAACTTGTCCCACAGCACCTGCAGCGCCAGAAACAACGACAGTTTCGCCTTTTTTAGGCTCACCGATATGCATCATTCCAAAATAAGCCGTTAGCGCGGGCATACCTAAGACACTTAAAGCGTTACTGGGCTCTAATTGATCTGTTTGGACTTTACGAACTTCTGAGGGTTTAACGACATTATATTCTTGGAAATCCATCGTTCCTGTGACTAAATCCCCTTTAGAAAATTCATCATTATTAGATTGAACAACTTCACTTACTGTACTTCCATATAAAGGTTCTCCTACTTCAAAAGGCGCAGAATAAGAAGGCGCATCTGACATTCTGCCACGCATATACGGATCGACTGAAAGATACAAAGTTTTTACTAATATTTCGTCTTGTCCAGCTTCAGGAACATCAATATTCTTATATTCGAAAGTATTGTCATCAGGTAAACCATTAGGACGTTCTCGTAGAATTAATTGTTCTTGTTGCATTTATATTACCTCCACTTAATATTTTTCTTTATAATAAAAGTGTAGCACGGATAATACTTGAACGTAAAAAATTAACAATCTTCTTAAACTGTTATTCATCAGCTATAAGCATAGTATAATAAAATTGATGAAATAAATATAGCTAGTAGGAAGTGAATTATATGAAAATTATTATAGCAGGAGCCGGGGCTATGGGTAGTCGCTTTGGCTTAATGTTACATCGTGCAAGTCATGAAGTTGTTTTAGTGGATGGTTGGCAAGAACACATTGATGCGATCAATAGCAATGGCTTACAAGCTAATTTTAACGGAGAAGAAGTGGTTGAAAATATCTCTGCCTATAATCAAAATGAAATTGCAAAGATTGATTTTTCCGCAGACTTGGTGATTTTGTTTACTAAAGCTATGCAGTTAGATTCCATGTTGCAATCGATTAATAGTCTTTTACATGAAGACACGAAAGTACTTTGTTTACTAAACGGCATTGGTCATGAAGATACGATTAAAAAATATGTACCTTATAAAAATATCTTTTTAGGAAATACCATGTGGACTTCTGGTCTGCAAGGCCCAGGGAAAGTTAAACTATTTGGCAATGGTTCGATTGATTTACAAAACTTGGCACAAGGCCAAGAAGAAATCGCTAATACAATCGTTGAGGCATTGAACCAAGCTAATTTAAATGCAAAATATTCTTCTAATATTCTGTCTTCTATTTATAAAAAAGCATGTGTGAATGGAAGCGTCAATGGACTATGAACTATTTTAGAATGTAACATCGCTAGCCTTGGTGCAAGCAGCTACGCTAACACAGTTATTTCTCAAATTGTCGACGAATTTATCGCAATTACTAGTGCGCAAGATATTTCCTTAGACAAAGACGAAGTTTTAACACAAATAAAATCAAGTTTTGACCCGGAAACAATAGGTTTACACTATCCCTCCATGTATCAAGACTTAATCGATAATAAACGCTTGACTGAGATTGATTATATTAATGGCGTGATTGTTAGAAAAGGAAAGCAATATCAAATCCCAACGCCTTATTGTAACTTTTTAACAGAATTGATTCATTCTAAAGAAGAAATTTTAGGTGTTGGATAAAAATAAGATTATCAAGTAGTTAAGCCTTGCAATAATGGGAAACTTAAGTATGTTCTTATAGAGTTATGTGCTTAAACAGAAATAAGCACGTCAGAAAAAGAAATCTATGGTATTAATTATAAATAGTCTCATTAGAACGCTAAAGTTGTGGTCTTAATTAGGATATAAAGTGGAAAAATTGAGAAATGGCCTTTGTTAAGCACATTAAAATCCCAATTTCATGTGATAAAACTAAATTAATCTCATAGAAAATGTAAATTAATGTTCTTAACTAAGGCGAAGCTCATTATATTATGAAAACTATGTTCTTATTTTGTCAAAAATAATTCTATCAGAATAATTGAAAAAAATTGTTTTAACAGCGATGATAAACAGACCCAATAGTTAAAACGGAAGAATTTTCAAAAAATTACTTGACAAAGTTTTGACACTTCTCTATACTAATCTGCAAATCATAGATAAAGCGATAATAGAGAAGAGTAACTATTGCCTTTGTTCAAGAGAGCCCGGTTGGTGTGAAAGGGTACAAATAAATTTAGTGAAGATGAGCTCTAAGCTTTTGTTCAGTTAACGCTGAACAAACGGGAAAGCAGCCGATATACTGCCGGGTATCATGCGTACCGTTGAGATATTGACTGTGAGGTTGATATGAATAAGGGTGGTAACACGAAAAGTCTTCGTCCCTTTGTTTATTAGAAATAATAAGCAAAGGGATGGAGATTTTTTTTATCTCTAAAAACATATAGGAGGGAAGGATTTGTTTGTTGGCGTATCATTAGTTGTTTAAACATTAAGGAAGGTGACAAATGAAAAAAATAAGTTTATATATAGGTGTAACAAGTTTTTTAGTGCTTTTAGGTGCTTGTGGAAATAGTGGATCTGCAGAACAAGATGGTGCAGAGCAAAATGATGGTGTTGTTCATATCAGTTCAGTAGATTCGGATGCGGAAGTTTGGGAACATATCGCAAACTCAGATGCAGCCCAAGAGGCGGGACTTGAAATTGAGGTAACAGAAATCACAGGAGGAACACAGTCCAATAATGCTGTGGCAGATGGAGATGTAGATGCAAATGCTTTTCAGTCTATTGAATATTTAAAAAGTTATAATGAAGAAAGTGAAACAAATTTAATTCCTATAGCGACAACTTATATGGAACCTATGGGATTATACTCAGATAAGTATGATTCTGTGGAAGATCTTCCTAATGGTGCTCAGGTAGCGCTAGCAGATAATCCAGCAAATACCGCACGCGGGTTGCGTTTATTAGAATCAGCTGGATTGATTAAACTAGAAGAGGACTTTGATGATGGGATTGGTACGCCTGATGATATTGCAGAAAATCCTAAAAATCTCGAGTTTAGCTTAATTGATGATCTGACAGGGCCTCGTGTCTTATCTGATTTAGATTTAATTCCAATCAGTAACACGGTTGCACTTGAGGGTGGATTGAACGTATTAGAAGATGCTATTTATCATGAAGAAGTCAATGATGACAATAAGGGTAATTTTAATATTATCGCAGTTCAAGAAGGGCGAGAAGATGAAGAAGATCTACAAAAATTAGGAGAAGTCTATCATGACCCTGAAATCCAAGAGTATATAGATGAAGAATTTGAAGGGACTAAAGTAGAAGTAGACGAATCAATTGATGAAGTTTGGGGGGAATAAAGTGAAAAGTGCTATTATTGCGGCAATGTCAGAAGAAGTAACTCCTTTTCGTGAATTTTTTACAAAACGTAAACAAATTTGGCAAAAAGGAAAGACCATTATTGAAAAACTAAATAAAGATCTTTATTTAGTTGAATCAGGTATTGGTAAAGTAAATGCGGCTGCTAGTACGGCTTGGTTATGTGAACATGTCACGCCCGATTTAATTATTAATACCGGGACTACGGGTACTTTTCATACAAATGCCGAATTAGGAGAAATACTTCTTAGCGATCGTTTTGTTTATAGTGATGTGGACGCGACAGGTTTTGACTATCAATATGGCCAAGTGCCTCAGATGCCGGCTGATTATCCGATTGACCATGCGCTTTTGCAAGAAGTTGAGCAGTTATTGTCTACTCACAATATTACTTATCATTTAGGAACGATTGTAACTGCGGATTCTTTTATGAGTGATGGTGCAACTATCGATACAATACGTAAAAATTTTCCTGACTTGATAGGCTCGGATATGGAAAGTTGCGCGATTGCCCAAGTAGCTAGTTTTTATGATATTCCGATACTCAATGTGCGCGCAATTTCGGATAAGGTAGGAGATGAAGCGCCACAGATGTTTGACGACTCAGTGGATAATGTGAGCGTTCAAGCATTTCAAGCTGTTCAAGTTCTTTTAAATAACTTATCGAAAGTTTCTGTAGATAAAAAAATTAAGTAGGAAAGTGGAAATATAAAGGAGGTGAGTCAGTTCTCAAAAGTATTTAAAAAATAATAAATAAAAAGATAATACATGAGGAGGAACTATTATGGCAGATACAAAATTAAGACAACAATCACCTTATCGTTATGACATCGTCGGCAGTTTCCTAAGACCCGAGACGTTAAAACAAGCTAGAGAAGATTTTGAGCAAGGAAATATCTCTGCAGAAGAACTAAAAGAAGTAGAAGATCAAGCAATTATTGATTTAATAAAAAAACAAGAAGAAGTTGGACTGAATGCCGTAACTGACGGAGAGTTTCGTCGTAGCTGGTGGCATTTAGATTTCTTTTGGGGACTCAATGGTGTGACAAAAGCAGCAAGTGATAAAGGCTATCAGTTTAAAGATAAGGAAACTCGAGCAGAGACTGCTAGACTAAGCGGAAAACTCGGTGGAAAAAATCATCCCTTCGTAGAACATTTCCGTTTTGCCAAAGAACATGCAGCAGAAGATACGGAAGTAAAATTAACGATACCCGCACCTGCACAATTTTGGGCAGAATTGGCTAGACCAGAAAATGAAGAATCAACTAAAGAAATATATCCGACAAGAGAAGGCTTAGTTGATGGGATTATTTCTGCTTATCGAGAAGCTATATCGGAATTTTATGCTGCAGGTGTTCGAACCTTACAGATCGATGATTGTACTTGGGGAATGTTAGCAGCTGGCACGCCTATGACAAATGGCATCCCAGAAAAAGTAGCTAGTAAAGAGCGCGCTAGGGCTGAAAAAGAAGCGGAAGAACAAAAACTGTTGTTTGTTACTTTAAATAATGCGATTATTGACAATCAACCACAAGACCTTGTGATCAACACACACATTTGTCGAGGAAATTATCAGTCGACTTGGTCCTCTTCGGGTGGCTATGATAATGTGTCTAGTCCCTTATTCGACCAAGAAAATGTCAATGCTTATTATTTAGAATATGATAGTGATCGTGCAGGCGGTTTTGAACCCTTAGCTAATGTTTCAGCTGGAAAGAAAGTGGTTTTAGGCTTAGTGACTTCTAAATCAGGAAGTTTAGAAAATCGGGAAGATATTATCGCTCGCATCAGAGAAGCAAGCCAGTTTGTTCCCTTAGAAAACTTATGTCTTAGTCCTCAATGCGGTTTTGCTTCCACCGAAGAAGGAAATATTTTAACCGAAGAACAGCAATGGAATAAAATAAGATTTATCAAAGATATTGCTCAAGAAGTATGGGAAGATGCCTAATTTAACAGTAAAAGTCCAGATCTATTAAAAGTAGATTTGGGCTTTTTTATCTTAGGCTAAAAAAGCCAGATAGTATTATTTTTTATAAGAAAAAATTGCTATAATAGATTTGTAGAAAAGAAGGATATTTTTATAGCAATAAAGGCAAAATAAAAGAAAGGCGGTAAAATGATGTTATATAAAAGTAAATATTCATCACCTTTAGGCAATATCCTCATATTGGCAGATGAAAGTTCTGTGTTAGGGCTATGGTTTGAAGAGCAGAAATATTACGGTGCTTCCTATTCTTTAGAGGAAGCTGTTTATCAAGAAAACCGTGTGATAAAGAATGCAAAAGAATGGTTGAATGATTATTTCGATGGAAGAAAACCTACGAAAGAGCATTTATCATTAGCGCCCCAAGTTACAGATTTTCGTCAAAAGGTGTTATCGATTTTGCAAACTGTACCTTATGGACAAACGATTACTTATCAGCAAATCCTTGATAAATTAAAAGAAAATTTTGGTGAAAACATTGGATCAGCACGGGCTGTCGGTGGAGCAGTAGGGCATAATCCGATTTCGATCATTATCCCTTGTCATAGAGTTATTGGAAGCGATGGTTCTCTGACCGGTTATGCAGGAGGAATCGAAAGAAAAATAAAACTGCTTACCTTAGAAGGCACCCGATGAGAGGAGCTTTGTTGTGAGCGTAACAAAAACTGAGTGGCAGGCAATAAAAAACAATGATCAATATTATGACGATATCTTTTGGTATGCAGTCAAAAGTACTCGGATTTTTTGTCGACCTTCTTGTCTTTCAAGATTACCTAAAAAAGAAAATATAGAAATCTATTATACAAAAGCAGAAGCTGTACAAGCAGGCTATCGGCCTTGTAAAAGATGCCAACCGCTAGGTGAGCCAGTTAGCAATAAGGAATGGGTTAAAGAAATTGATACTATCTTACTTCACAATTATCAACAGAAGTTAACCCTGGAAGAATTAGCTCACTTAGCACGAGGCTCGGAATCGTATTTACGACATACTTATAAAGCAATTACTGGAATAACTCCACAAAAAAGATTGATGGATATCCGTTTATCTATGGCAAAAAAAGATTTATTGGAAACCAATCTAACTGTTAAAGAAATTGCCGAAAGAGTAGGGATGGAAAATGTAGCTTACTTTATCAAAAAGTTTGGTAAGTATTACGGTGATTCTCCTTTACAATTTAGAAGAAAAAATAGCAAATAAAAATATCCCTCCAAAATCATAAAAATTGGTGGCACATTTTTAAAGATGCTACCAATTGAAAAATTATTGGAGGCACATCAAAAAAGTTCCCACCAATAACTATAAATTATGGTGGGAACAATGAATATTTTATCTTAATTGATATTGATAAAGCCGCTACCTAAGACATCCCTGACATCATGTATAGCTAGAAATGCGTGTTCATCCTCTTTACTTACAAGTCTTTTTATTTTAGTAACTTGGGATTGCGGCACTACCACATAAAGCATGGTCCGTTCGCTTTTGCTATAACCACCGCTACCATTTAACAACGTTGAACCTCTTCCTGTAAAATTGTTAATTTTATTACTTATCTCTTCGCTTTTAGTAGATATAATAGTCACAGCTTTTTTAGGGTTAAAGCCTTCAATAATAAAGGAGGTGGCTCTTTCCGTTACAAATAGCATAATGATAGTAAATAAAACATTTTCTACAGGAAGTACTAAAAGGAAAGATAGGACAACTAGACCATCCAACATAAAAATTCCTTGCGAAGTTTTAATATCCATATATTTGTTGAGTACTTTAGCGATAACTGAAGTTCCACCTAGTGTACTGCCAGTTGAGATCACTAGACCAGCACCAATCCCAATAACAGCACCTCCGAACACAGAGTTTATAACAAAATCATCAACGCCTAAATTGATTCCTTCGGTTAAACTCAGGAAGAAGGAAAGTGCAGTGTTGGCGATCACTGTATAAATTGCTGTAGTTTTACTTAAAAATTTCCAACCGACAAAAACGACTAAAGTGTTTATGATCAAAGATGTTAGGGCGGGCGAAAAGCCAAGCGTATACTTTAAAGCCAGAGATATCCCGACAGTACCTCCATCTCCTAAATTTGCTCCAAGTAGAAAACAGTTAACACCAAGCGCATTGATAAAGGTTCCTATGAAACAAAGTATGATATTTTTATAATGTTTATTAATAAATTTAGCCATTACTACACTCCTTTCTCCCCTTGAAAAATACAAAAAGGCTGTTTTAAAGCAGTCTGTAAACTTGCAAGAGTTATTCATAATCCTGGAATAGGATAGCATATTCTTTATTGTATAATCTAGTGAAAAAGCTTGAAAATTTACTGAAATAAAGCATTTTTTTCAGAAAAAAGGCAAGCATTTAAATGCTTGCCTCCAATTCGGTATTCTTTTGTGAAATGAATCAATCAAAATTTAACTGATGGATTTCATGATTGCTTTCTTTTATGAATTGCAAAAGCTGTTCAAAAGTAATAAAAATAGTAGCAGTATTATCATTAGGGTGAAGGCCGATGACATTTGCTTCTTTTAAATGACTATCCACATAAACAGTCACATCATTTTGTTTGTCATTTAATAAACCAAATGGACTGACAGCTCCTTTAGTTAAGCCCAAGTGTTTTTCAAGCCGTTCTTGTGAAGCAAAAGATAAGCGAGAAGAAGCAATCATTGTTTTAACTTCTTTTAAATCTATCTCTTGCTCCTCTTCAACCACAAGCAGATAGTGTTCCTTCCCATTGCCATTTCTTAAAAATAAATTTTTAGCAACGGTGGCATGCACTGGAAAATCCAATGCTTTCATTTCTTCTATCGTGTAGACTGCTGGATGTTCAACTGTTTGAAAACCAATGTTCATTTCTTTTAACTTTGCATAGACGAATTGTTTTTGTTCCATAAAAGATCTCCTTGTAGATTTATTATTAATAATAAATTATCATGGGATAAAGAAGTTCTCAAGTTTTAGATAATAGTTATCAAATAGAAAATAGTTAACTCTTTTTTAAGAAATTAATTCATTCTTTTTTAGTATTTTATCGCTATATTGAGAATAGGAAATATCCTTAATAGGAATGATAAAGGAGAAAGAATATGGTGGATAAAAAAGGATATATACTATTAACCGATACGGGAACGCTGTTTACCAAGTTTATTAGGTTGTATACACATCATCCTTACAATCACGCTTCGATTGCTTTTACTTCTGATTTGTCAGAAGTTTATAGTTTTGGCAGAAAGCATATAAGAAATCCATTTGTGGGTGGATTTATCGAGGAAAATATCCGAACAGGATTACTTAAAAAAGCACACTGTGCGGTTTATTCTTTTGCTATTACACAAGAGCAATTAGAGCAAATGGAATTGTATGTTGAACAAATAAAAGCGGAAAAGGAATACTATCATTATAATTTTATTGGTTTATTTGGGTTTTTAATCAATAGACCTATAAAAAGAGATAACGTATTTTTCTGTTCGCAATTTGTCGCTTCAGTACTGGCAGAATGCGAGTTTAATACTTTTGAGAAACCATTATCTTTGGTTGCACCGCAAGATTTAAAAGAGATTCCTTCCTTACAGTTAGAATTTCAAGGAAAATTAAGTGATTACTATAAAAATGCAGCAACAAGTGAAGCAAGGCCTTCGTTTTTCTCTCAATTATTTTCAATTGAAATATGGGTAGGGACGTTGATTAATCGTCACTAGGGTTTAAAAAGCAGAAAACATTAGACAGGAAGTTTAGATTAAGGCATACTAAAAGGAAAATATGGGGAGGAAAAGAGGCGCTGTCATGAAAATATTTATTGTTGAAGATGATGAAGTGATTGCTAATAAAATCAAACAGTATCTAATAAAATGGGATTATGAAAGTTTGATTGCAAAGGATTTTCAAAGTATTCTGTCAGAGCTTGTTTCCTTTGATCCCCAGCTTGTTTTGCTTGATATCACCCTTCCTTTTTTTGACGGTTACCATTGGTGTCGTGAAATTCGGAAAATTTCCAGTGTGCCTATTATTTTTATTTCCTCGGCTATAGATAATCTGAATATCCTTCGTGCAATTGAGATGGGAGCCGATGATTATATTACCAAACCCTTTGACTTGGAAATCTTAATGGCAAAAATACAAGCACTTCTTCGTCGTAGCTATGACTTTAGTGATGCTAATGACTTAATTGAACATCGCGGTTTGATTTTTAATAGCAGCAACTTTACGGTTTCCTATCAAGACCATGAGATGGAACTGACAAAAAATGAAGCAAAAATTTTTCAAAAATTAATGGAAAATAAAGGACATATTGTTTCTCGTAAGAAGCTAATGCTTTATCTATGGGAATCAGATAGTTATGTAGATGATAGCGCGCTGTATACCAATATCAATCGTTTAAGGAAAAAGTTAGCTGAAATGGGCTTAGAGGATTTTGTGCGTACAAAAAAAGGAGAAGGTTATCTGATTGAAAACTAAAGCTTTGTTATTACTCCAATACTTATACAAACAAAGAATGTTTCTTTTCCTCTGTCTTTTTTTTGCTGTGGTGAATATTCTAGTGGGCTATGTTTATCAATTGCCACTAGAAAGAGCTTTACTAAGCATTGCCATCAGTATTTTTGTTGTTATTATTATAGGCGCTTTTGATTTTTACCATTTCTACACTAAACGTACTCAATTAGCTCGTCTTAAAAGTTCTGAAGAGGTTACATTTAAAGATTTACCTGAAAGCAATGATTTTATTGAAAAAGACTATCAAATAATTATTCAAAAAATAAAGCAGCAGCTTTTAACTTTAGAAAATGAAGCAGCACACACTGAACAAGAAATTTTGGATTATTTCACAACTTGGGTCCATCAGATTAAGGTGCCGATCGCAGCCCTTCATTTAATTTTACAGGAAAATGAAGAAGAAGTTTCTGATGAGCTGGAAGAACAGCTGTTTAAAATTGATCAATACGTAAATCTTATTTTACAGTATGTTCGTCTGGAAAGTTCTTCCACCGATTATCATTTTCAAGAAGTGGATGTAGATGACTTAATTCGAGAAAACATTAAAAAGTACGCGCCTTCTTTTATCCGAAAAGAACTTACGCTACACTATGAGACGATTCATCTTCGTGTTGTTACTGATCCCAAGTGGTTAAGTTTTGTCATCGACCAATTACTTTCTAATGCTTTAAAGTACACTAATGAAGGGTCAATATCGATTTATTTAGAAAACCAGTCTCTAGTTATCGAAGATACAGGTATCGGTATTTCTGCAGAAGATCTGCCTAGAATTGGTCAGAGAAATTTTACAGGATTTACAGGACGCCAACAAAAAAATGCTACAGGTATTGGCTTTTATTTGTCCAAACAAATTATTCAGAAATTAGGGCATCAGCTGTTCCTATCTTCCAAAGTTAAAAAAGGAACAAAGGTATCTATACATTTTGACAAACAGGAAATTATTACAAAATAAAGCAATCTAACAAAACTGTTAGAAAATAAAGAGAAATGCCAGTTTAGATTATAGAAAGGCATTTCTCTTTTTTGCTATCGTTAGATTAACAAAGAAATGTTATTACATAGAAAGTGAGGAGCTGGAAATGAGCCTTCTACAAGTGCAAGAATTAAAGAAAATATATAGCAATCGATTCGGGAAAAATAAGTTGGAAGCCTTGGCCAATCTTTCTTTTTCTGTAGAAAGTGGAGAATATATTGCCATTATGGGTGAGTCGGGTTCTGGCAAAACCACCCTATTGAATATTTTAGCAGCATTGGATCGTCCGACAAATGGGAAAGTATTATTAAATGATCAAGATATCGTACAAATTTCGGAAAAAGACATTTCAAAGTTCCGTCGTGAAAATCTTGGATTTGTTTTTCAAGATTTTAATCTATTAGATACTTTTTCTTTAAAAGATAATATTTTTTTACCTTTAGTTTTATCCGGAAAGAAGCATGAGAGGATGGAAGAAAAACTAAGACCCATTGCGGAAAAATTAGGCATATTAGATTTGCTAGAGAAATTTCCTTATGAAGTATCTGGTGGACAAAAACAACGAGCGGCAGTAGCGCGGGCTCTTATCGCCAGTCCAGCCCTGGTTTTAGCGGATGAACCAACTGGAGCACTAGATTCAAAATCAACCAACGAACTGCTTACGCTTTTTAACCAAATCAACGATGAAGGACAAACGATTGTAATGGTCACACATAGTATCGAAGCAGCTAGCCATGCCAAACGCGTTCTCTTTATTAAAGATGGAAATGTGTTTCATGAATTATATAAAGGAGAAGAAAGTAACGAGCAGATGTTTCAAAAAATTTCACAGACACTAACGGTATTGAGTGCAGGAGAGGATTATTATGCATAATGGATTTTACGCAAAATTAGCCTTACAAAGTATTCGCGAAAATAGCCGACTTTACTATCCATTTATTATCTCAAGTATTGTTTCTGTTATGATGACCTTCATTATTTTAAGCCTATCTGTAAATAGTGGATTAAAACAAATTCCTGGTGGCGCGAACTTACAAACAATTTTAGCTTTAGGTTATGTAGTCTTAGTTCTGTTTTCCGCAATATTTTTATTTTATATGAATAGTTTTCTGATGAAAAATCGAAAGAAAGAATTTGGTATTTATAACATTTTAGGCATGGATAAAAAACATATCAGCAGAATTCTTACCTATGAGATGCTTTTTATCTATTTCGTTAGCTTAATTGTCGGACTTATAGCAGGTATGTTGTTAAATAAAGTCGCTACGTTACTTATTCGACGCATGTTAGCTGCTCCTGTCTCTTTAGGATTTGAGCTTTCTATTCCCCCGATTTTATGGACTTTAGGGTTCTTCTTCTTGATTTTTCTGGCAGTTTTACTTGTTAATATCTATCAAATCCGCCTTGCCAATCCCATTGAATTATTAAAAGCAAGCAATACAGGCGAAAAAGAACCTAAAATAAAAATTCTATGGACCACTATTGGCTTCCTTTTATTGGGGGTCGGGTACTATTTAGCGTTGACGATTCAGTCGCCTATTTTAGGGATGCAGTTAGTCTTTTTAGCCATTTTAATCGTCATTGCTGCCACTTATTTATTGTTTACTACAGGAACAATTACTTTTTTGAAGCTACTTAAAAAGAATAAAAATTACTATTATCAGACCAAACATTTTATCCCGATTTCCGGTATGCTTTATCGAATGAAGAAAAATGCAGTAGGCTTGGCCAACATTTCTATTTTATCAGTCGGTGTCGTCTTAATGTTTTCTATTGCGGCTTCCTTGTATTTATCGACGGATAATTCAGTGAATACACAGTACCCACGTGATGTGATTTCTGAAGTGAAAGTAGGGAATAGTGATTCAGAAACAGAGGATACTACAAAAGCAAGAATACAAGAAGCCGTCGAACAGCTTTCAATAAATACTGATATTCAAGTGGAGGATTTACTATCCTACACCTATCTAAATTTTCCAGCCCAACGAGATAAAAATGGTTTCACAGTCACACAGGATGTTTACTCAACCCAAACGAATCAAACACCAGCTAATCTTTATTTCGTTGATCAAGAAAATTATCAGGAAATTTCGGGTAATCAATTAGATTTAGCAGAAAACGAAGTGATCGTTCACGGGACAGTACAAGATTATACAGCGGACACATTGTCCATATTAAATCAACAATTTGAGGTAAGAGAAGAAAATAATATTGAAGAGTTTGCTATAGGTAATGAAACCTCCAATGCTGTAAATGATGGTTATTATATCATTGTCAGTTCACCTGAAGTATTACAAGAAATTGATAAAAGTCAACAAAGTGTTTTACAGGAGAAGACTACGCCCACCAGCGTTTTCTCACAGTTTGATTTAGTAAATGCTAGAAAACAAGAGAAAATTGATTTTTCTGATCATTACGAAGACAAACTACAAGAAGAAAAGATGGATATTACCAATGTTGACACAAGAGTAGAGGCTAACGGTAACTTTCGTGCGTTAAGAGGGGGCGTCTTATTCCTTGTTTTAAATTTAGCACTACTATTGTTGATGATGACAGTATTAATCATTTATTATAAACAAATTTCAGAAGCTTACGATGACAAAGAACGTTTTCGGATTATGCGTAATGTTGGATTAAGCGATGCAGAGATTAAACAAGCTATTCGTTCGCAAATGTTAAGCGTCTTTTTCCTGCCGGTATTTGTCACTGGCATCCATACACTAGTGATGTTGCCACTGATGAAAAAAGGGATGGTTTTAGTGATGTTAAATCAAGTGAACTTGTTTCCGTTAAGTCTATTCCTAGCGTTTGTTATCTTTTTACTGGTTTATATTATGATTTATAGAATTACTGCCAAAACTTACTATAAAATCGTTAAATAAAAAAGAGGTGATATTATGCCATTATCAATGATTGATTTACTGATTGTATTGATTACAGTAATTGGAGGTGCGGGGGTTCAGATTTGGTTATCTACGAGAAAGCATTTTTGGTTGGGGCTCATTTTGCCGCTTCTATCATTAGGCTATTCTATTTATATGGTTCCGCAGGTTTCGTTTTATTCAGAAATGAATAGTTATTTTAAAGTTGGGATGTATATCCAACAAAACATGTTAACAATTGCTTTACTTGTTATTTTTGGCATCTGTCAGTGGCGCTTGTACAAAACAGGGAAATAAAGCAAGAGAGTTACAGCTCCCCAGCTTTATTTTGCTTAAAAGCATAAAAGGCTATGATTTAACATCTATCTTTATTTACAGTAAAATGGAAATAAGAAAAAGATTAACAGAAAGTAGGAGATAAGATGGCAGTTACAGCTTTAAAAGCACTATCGGATAACTATATTTGGCTTTATCAAATAGGTCAGGATATGGTGGTTGTTGATCCTGGAGAAGCACAACCAGTTTTGGATTACTTAAATAATCATGATGTAAATTTAGCTACTATTTTACTAACGCATGATCATGCGGATCATACAGCTGGCGTCAGAGAAATAGTAGCTAAATATCCTGCTACCACGGTTTATGGACCAAAAGAATGTAGTGGTGATGCTGATACTATTGTTTATGAAGGAGAAACAATTGATTTGTTGGGGCAAAGCTGTGAAATTATTTTTGTACCAGGCCATACAAACGGACATATTGCATATTTAGTCGATGGCAATTTATTCTGTGGCGATGCTTTATTTATGGCAGGTTGCGGCCGCGTCTTCACTAGAGACTATCAAGCGCAATTTGAAACAGTCAATAAATTAGGGCAACTAGCTGATGATGTAAAAGTTTATGCAGCCCATGAATATTCAGAAACCAATTTACGTTTTGCTAAAGAAGTAGACCCATCTAATACAGCTGTGGAAGAAGCTTTGAAAAACGTCCGACAACAAAGAAAAAATGATGAACCCACCTTACCTTCAACTATTGCAGAAGAAAAACAAATTAACCCTTTTATCCGCGCCAATGATTTTGACGAATTTGTGCAACTAAGGAATAAAAGAGATGGATTTAACTAATTATTGGGTAATGAATCTGGATTTCATTCCTCGTTAATGAAATAATGAGGAGTGTTTCGCTGATTCATTACCCGTTTTTTTATTATTAGGTAGTGTTTTGACATTTCTTTCCTCAATATTTGATATTTTAAGAAGTATTTGTTCAATTTTCTGCAATATATGCTGTTATCGAGTAATGTTTTCTTATTCTTTTCCTCGATATTTACTTTTTGGGTAATGTTTTACGAATTTCTTCCTCGTTATTGAAATATTGGGTAATGTTTTTTTACTTTTCATTATTTTATTTAGCAAAGGGGCCGTTATTTGGATTATCATTCCACACATACTCAATTTCAAAAGCGATATTTTCCGCTGTATCTTTTCCATGTTGACCGGCGATAAAAGCTAAAGCCATATCCATTCCTGCTGATACGCCGGAAGAAGTATAATATTTATCTGTAACGACCCATCTGGCGCTTTTTTGCCAATGGACCAAGCTGTTAGTTGATTTAACCCATGCAAAAGCTCTTTTGTTAGTTGTTGCTTTTTTATGATTTAAAAGTCCTGTTTCCGCTAATAAAGCTGAGCCTGTATAAATTGTTAAAACATTGGAAGCTACTAAGCTAAGCTGTTTTAACTTTTCAATCCAATGTTTGTCATTCACTAAAGCCCTAGTCCCAGCACCGCCGGGGACAATTAGAATATCTTCATTTGTCAAATGGGCAATAGCTTGCGTCATCATTTCCACATTCTGGCTACTTTTGACTAGTCCACCTTCCATAGAATAGAAATTCAATTCATAAGTATCTGGCAAACGTCCAAAAATTTCTACAACACCAAATAAATCCAAAGATTCAAACTGGTCAAAAACTAAAAAATTTACGTTTGTCATAGTCTGCCTCCTAGTCAACTGAAAGTACAATAGTTATAAGCTGTATTGTTAAAATCGTAACAAGGTTGTTTATTTGTTAATTATATACAATAAACTACGTTATAATAAGTTTGGCAACTGCTCTGTCAGAGGTTGAAATCAGTTGTATGAAAAGTTAATCTCACTAATCATCGCTTCACTTTTTGTGGAGCTAATACTCACTCTTGTTAATCACTGGCTAGATGATTAACATACGGTTAAAGCAGTTGCTATTCTAGTCCCAACGCTGAAGTTGCAACAGTGAAAAGAAAAACCACCCTATCGCATTAGGGTGGTTTTTTGGTGACTCAGTTGCACGATAATCTCATCTCACGAACAAAGTATATCATACTAATTTATAAATACAATATAAACCTTTTTAAAAGTTAGATTGGTTTCAGATAAATTGTCTTTAGTCTTATTGATTTTAATGCAAACAAAAAATCGAACAAGATATTATATTTAGTTTAACAGAAAAATATAAGTGGAACTACTAAATGAGTTATCTGATTTTAATAAGAAGTATCCCAGATTATAAAAGCTCTAAAAGCTGCATTAGTATTAAAAAGCCGTTGAAAATGCAGTATCAAAAGGGTACTATAATTATAAATAAAAGTCTAAATTTTCAAATTTTAATACGAAAATGAATGAGCCGAGTAAACTTTTTTATCATATCAGTTAAAGAACTTTCTCTTTTGCACTCAATAGTCAGTTTAAAAAAGAAAGGATGGAAAAAATGGAAAACTATATTTGTGTCACTTGTGGAGCGCAGTATGCTCTTTCTAGTGAACCTCCGACATTTTGTGACATATGTACCGATGAAAGGCAATACGTACCAGATGCAGGGCAAAAGTGGACAACGCTTGCAAACATGCAGGAGGGAAAGTCATTTACCAACGAATTTGTCTATCAGGAAGAAGGCGTATATAGCATTACTAGCAAGCCGAAATTTGCTATTGGGCAGGGTGCTTATTTCATTCAAAGCGAAGGTTTTAATATGTTGTGGGATTGTATTACTTATTTAGATGATGTAACGAGTAGAAAAATTAAAGAAATGGGTGGGATAGATGCTATTGCTATTTCACATCCCCATTATTATTCTACACAAGTAGAATGGGCGGAAGTATTTGACGCGCCAATTTACATTCATGAGAACGATCAAAGTTGGGTCATGCGAGAAAGTGATAAAATAGAATTTTGGTCTGGCAAAAAGCTAAAACTTTCAGAAGAAATTTCCTTACACTGTCTAGGCGGACATTTTAAGGGCGGAACGATTTTACATTGGAAAGATGATAACAATGGAAAACTTTTCACCGGCGATATTATTCAGATCGTTCCAGACAGCCAGTGGGTCAGCTTTATGTATAGCTATCCAAATCTTATCCCACTGCCTGCTAGCAAAGTACAAAATATGGCAGAGTACGTAAATGAACTATCATTCGATCGACTCTATAACGCCTTTAATAAAGTCATCAGAGAAAACGCGCATTCCGCCGTACAAAAATCCGCTAAACGTTATATCGACGCTATTGAAGGTAGGCTTTTTGATATTTAGAGTAAATTTTCTATTTCTATTATCAGTTGTTTATTATCAAAAAATTTTGCTATTTCAGCGATTTTTAGTAACATATTTCTTCCTTTTTCTAGATCTTCATTTAGATAAATAATTTTGGCTTTGTAATATTGAGCTAAAAGATAATAACCGTCCATGGTAACATCCGTTGCCAGTTTATCTAATAAATTTAAAGATATACTAGCATTGGAGAAATCTTTTTCTAGGATCATCCGGTCGACACAATTGGTCAATAGTGCAGCAAAAATTCGTTCGCTGTTTTGATAATACTGATATCTTGTTTGGCATTTTAACGCTTCTTTTAAAAGGTAAAGCATTAGAGAATAAGGAAGAAGATAACAATTATTTGTAAAAAACTTGATATCGCTCAAAGTCCACGTTGATAAATTTGAAAAGTAGTTTGTTACAAGTGCTAGTTCTTGTTTATCAGGAGCTAGCTTTTTTTCATAACTTTCCAAAAGCCGATAACTAGCTAGCTGAATTCTTTCAATATTAATAGCTTTTGTTTCGATATGACGTAAATTCTTTTCAAACGCAGCTATTTGATAGCTATTCCAATACTTACTCATCATATAGCTATAGTATTCTTCAACTCGAGGTTTATAATCATTTTTTATCCACTGAAACTCTTCCATCGTAAGCATTAAATTATGTAAAACTTCAACGAACTTATCCACTGCTAGATTACGCTCACCTTTTTCAAATTTAATCGCGTTTGTTTTTGAACATATATCTATATAAACCGATTTTAGAGGCAAGCCTTTATTCTGTCTGATTTTTTTAATGATTTCACCGTAAATTGTCATCTTCTCCTTTAAAAAGTAAACAAAAGTTTACTTTTGGAACTTTTATTTATCTTATACCACACAATAATTTCTGTAAAGGAGAGATGATTGTGTTTCAATTTATTAGAAAAAACTCCTTATTTACCCAATTAGCCAGCATTAATTTATTTTCAAAAACAGGAGACCGGTTGTTTTATACAGCAATGTTAACTATTGCATCAACTTTACCGGAAGCAAATTTAGCTGTAATGATTGTCTCAGCTTCAGAAACGTTACCTATATTGTTCAGCTTTTTGTTAGGTAGTTTGGCTGATCAAAAAGCAAATAAATTAAAGGGCCTTATAAAAACTTCTTTTTTTCGCATGATATTATATCTCTTTATCGCATGGATGGTTAGTTATGGCGCTACACTACCACTTGTATTAAGTATGGCGGTGTTAAATTTTATTTCTGATATATCAGGTAACTATTCGTCTGCTTTAGTCACACCTTTTACAAAAATGATTGTTCACGCTGAGGATATGGAAAAAGCCCAAGGAATTATCAGTGTAACAACGCAGCTGATCAATGTTATCGCAACATTTGCTGGTTCTATTCTTCTGTCATTGTTCTTTATAGAAACAGTAGCTTATGTGAATGCGGGCATTTTTTTCATGGTAGCAATTAGCTATATTTTTATTTCAGCAAAATTAAAAATGACAGAAAAAAATATCCCAATGGATAAGCAACAGAAATTAGTACCCATTATAAAAGATAACTTTAAAAAACTTTTTCAGCATAAAGAAATATTTAATGATTTATGTCAGTTATCTTTATTGAATGGCCTTTTTGGTGGATTAACACCTATCTTTGTCATGTTTATTCAAACGGAAGAAGTAGGAACCTTTTTTACCAGACCATTTTTAATTTCTTTATTATCAGGATCGATTACTATATCTATGATAATAGGAAATAGTATTAGTTCAAACTTTTTGAAAAACGTTACAACGACGATATTAAATAGGTCTGCTAACTTACTTATAGTCCTAATAGCAATCGGTTTTTTACTAAGGCAGCTAACATTTATCCTCATAAGTGCAAGTTTTATCGCATTATTACTAGGCATTGTTTCTCCTAGATTTACAGCTAAAGTCATCAATTATTATCCAACAGAACGATTAGGAGGAATTATCACAACGGTAAATTCATGTCTGACTTTGACACCACCACTTACTAGTTTGCTATTTCCGATGTTTGCCAATATCAGTCTAAATTTTGCTTACTTATCTTTTATATTGTATGGTTTACTTTTAATAGTCTTGAATTTTTTTATTACAAAATGATTTAACTTAATTATAAAAAATAAATCGAATGTTTCTTTCCAATATTATCGGAAAGCACATTCGATTTGTTTATAATCTGAACTTTTATTCAGTATAGTTTTCTATTATTATTCATCTCGCAATTTCTCATTAGGATAAATAATCACTTTGAGAGAGTCTGATTTAGCTGTACGTGTTCTTTCAAAGGCATCTGTTACTTCATCTAAACTATAAAAATCGGTAAGCAAGCGATTAGCTTGTTCCATGTTATCATGCAGAATTTTAATAGCTAATGGGTAGGTATTCGCGTATCTAAATATACCAAAAATTTGTGGTTCATTTGAGGTCATAAATGAGATATCTAATGGCGCTGTATCATGTGTTGGCATGCCGATATAAGCGATTTTTCCGCCAGGTTTTAGTGTCAATAATGCATCGCTTTCGGCGCTATTATTACCCGAAGCTTCCAGCGCATAATCTACACCATGTCCATCTGTAAACGAACTTACTTCTTCTTTAACATCTTTTTCCTTTACGTTGATTGTATGTGAAGCACCCAATTTTTTCGCCATTTCTAAACGACTTTCTTCTACGTCGCTGATGATAATATCTCCAGCATTAAAGGCTTTTGCGGCAAAAATTGTTAATAAACCCACTGGTCCAGCACCAGAGATAAAAACTGTTTTACCTGGTTGTATATCTAACTTTTGAGCAGCATGTACACTGACAGAAAATGGTTCACTTAGTGTTCCTACTTCATAGGACATATCATCGGGGATCGGATAAACAAAATCCGCTGGGTAAGTGATGTATTGGGTTAAATCGCCGTCTATTGGCGGTGTTGCCATAAACTGCATATCGGGACACAAGTGATAGCGTCCGGTTCGGCAATACTCACATCTGCCACATGGCACGCCGGGTTCAATAGCTACTCGGTCTCCAACTTTAAAATCGTTAACCTCATCTCCCACGGCTACAATTTGTCCAGAGCTTTCATGTCCTAAAATAAGAGGACCATCAAGTACGAAGTTGCCAATTCTCCCGGTATCGTAATAATGGACGTCAGATCCACAAATACCAACAGCCATGATCTTTATCATCACATCGGTCGGTTTCATTTTTTTGATCGGCGTATCTTTTATTTCTAAGTCAAAAACTTCCTGCAACACTGCACTTTTACTTGTTGTTGGTAAATTCTTTTCTTCATTTACCATAAAAATCCCTTCTTAAATTTAGATATTTCCTCCGTTTTTTAGCAGAGAATTTGTAAGCAATTACATGCTAACACAGACTTTTTTATGTGTAAATGCGCACAAACTTTTATGAAAAAATACACGCCTGAAAAAGCGTGTATTCGACAAGACATTTTCTAGAGTAACTCACTAAAATCAAAAAAACTAGAGTAGATTTTAGTGAGTTACTCTAGAAAAGACTAAATCTAGGGTAAGATATGCTGAGCTACTCTAAAAATCATTAGGCTCTTGCATGTCCGGTAGCGTATTTAGCATTCTTACGATTTAACATTAATGTTAGTACTAGCGTAATAGCAGCAAGTACTGCACCACCTGGTCCTAAGGCTTGCATACCGAAGTTTTGGCCGATTTGGCTTCCCAAGGCAGAACCTATGGCAATACCGATATTGGAGAAAATGGAATTAAAAGAAGAAGCTAATACCATAGATTGTGGATATTTTTCTTCTGCGATGCCTAAAATATGCAATTGAATAGGAGAGTTAATCAGATACATCATCAAACCTAAAAGCATGAGATCTAAAAAGCCTAACCAAGGAATATTTAATAGTAAAGGTAAAAGTCCTAATATAAATATTTCAGCAATATAGACTTTCGGCATAGTTAATAGGCCATTTCTTTCGGCAATTTTACCACTTAGTTGGTTACTTAAAAGCGACATGAAACCATAAGCGGTAAAAGCTAAGGTAACCAGAGAAGGCGCGATACCTAGCTCAGTAGAAAAAATCGGACGTAAATAAGTGTAGACTACATAGACACCTGCTAGGCTAAACATCGTTAATAAAACACCGATTTGAATCCGACGTTCTTTAAAAATCGCCAATTGATCAGTAAAACGATTAGAATCTGAAGTAGCTTGTCGCAAGTCACTAGGTAAGCTTATTTTGATGAAAAACAACATAATAAAGCTAAGAGCCGTGATTAAATAAAATGCAGAACGCCAGCCGAATTGTGTACTCAATAAGGTACCCAATGGCACACCAAAAACAGAAGCTACACTAAAACCAGAAAATATCCAAGCAACTAACCAAGCACGTTTTTCTATAGGGGCTAAATAAGTTCCGAAAGCCATAATCACAGAAATACCCGAACCGGAAACAATAGCGACTATAACACGAGAAATGGTTAAAATAGTATAAGTTGGAGCTAATGCGGTAACTAAATTACCTATAGTAAAAATACCCATCAGCAGTAACAAAACATTTAGCAATCGCCGTTGACCAATAAGGGTAGTAACTATGGGCGTGCTAATGGCATAAGCTAAGGCAAAAATTGTTACCAGGTAGCCAGCTGTTGAAACATCTACAGCAAAAGATGCTGCGATATCATCTAAAATACCAACAATAATGAACTCACTAAAACCTAAGAGAAAAGAAACTAAAATCAAAATGACACTTTGAATTTTAAACTTTTGCATGAGAAAACACCTCTTTAATTATTTTGTTTTAAAGGAAATTACAGTGGCTTGGTTATTACAAGCCATAAAAAATTTTAGGTGTTTTCCCAGCTTTGGTTTACATTTTTCTCCCCAATCTAAAATCCAAGCCACAATCATCACTTCCTTACTTCTAATTTCGTATGTCTTTAAAAAGACGACCGTAATAGTCTAGCAAGATAGATTTTTGTAGTCAACAACTTTGTTTAAGATAGAAGATATCGTGGACATTTATTTCATTAGTGCAAAATAATTATCTATGATATGTTACTATCAAAGAAAGTAAACGCTGACAATGAGAGGGAGAGGGGAATCTTACTATGAAAAAAACAAATTTTATTATTCTCGATATTTTCTAGTTTTGGTCTTATTTTGTTAGGCTGCTCGTCAGAATCTGAAGATGAACAAGCGGGTTCAGCTACGTCTGTATCAACCGAGGCTGTTAGTTCGTCTCAGACAAGTGAAGTTAGTACTGATGAAAGCACGGAAGAGTCGTCCACTACAAGGGAGACAGAAACGACAGATAACACATCAGAATCTACTTCTTCTGAAGAAGACAAAAAAGAAGAAGGACAGGAAAAAGATGTTCCGATAAGAGAATACTCTGATGAAGAAAAAGAGGAAATTTCGCAAGAATTCTTAGACTGGGCAATTCCCCGTGCGGAAGAAGGTGGTATGGCAGTGAGTGAGAAATATTTTGAACACGGTGCTGCTGGCTTAGGTGATTGGTTTGCAAATACAGAAGATGGCGAAATTCAAACCCAAGATCCATATCCTGAGGAAGATCTTCCTGGATACGATGCGTTTGATATTCATTCTTTAGGAGGCGTTGTTTTTTATACCTCATCTTCTGGCGTGACAGGTTATGACGAAACACCAAAAGAATCAGCTACAGCAGAAGGTTTCTCAAAAGCGGCTGACTCAGATTATTCAATTCATAAATATATCTTAGGAGATAACGGTGTTGTTTATGAGCTTATCGGAGATATGGACGAGATTGGAGCCTTTTCTGCAGGTTATGGCGAGTATGAAGATGATGGTGAGTCGAAAATTATTGACCCCGAACATACTTTTAAAGTTTCTGATGACGAAGACGCACAGAAAGCATGGCGGAAAATTTTGCAAGATTATCAATAATAATTTTCTTATATATAAAAGAGCATTCTAACATAGAAATATTTTGTTTTATAGTTAGTAAATAATAATTATTAACAAATAATGGAGGATGACGATGAGAATCTATTCGCTTTATATTTGTGTTGAAGATATGAAAAGGGCTATTCAGTTTTATGAAGATTTTTTTAACAAAAAGGTCGACGTTAAAGATAAAATTTATAGTGTATTTTGTATAGGAACATTTAGATTTGGACTTTTTGATTATAAAAAAGAATCAGAAATCCATACAATCGGAAATAATTGTCTGCCTAGTATAGAGGTTGAAAAGCTAGATATAGGGAGGGTGAAAAATGTCCTAAAAAAATATAAAAGACAAATTACTTTCCCTGAGACTATAATCGGGGATAATATTGTTTTTGAGTTTAAAGATACGGAAAGTAATACTATAGAAGTTACAGTTCCAAGGTAAGCTATGTAAAGTGTTAATGGAGTGATTTTTTATAATAATTCAGCAATTTAAAATAGTTATGACAAGAACTATTTTAAACGATGTAATAACCTGCTTGTGATTGGACTTTGTTGCAATTTGTCTAATTTTGTTATAAATTAGTTGTTTTTTTTACAATTATTACAATTATTAACAAAAAAGTTAAAAATATTTTTAATTATGATGAAAATGAGCTTTCAGGAATGTAACAAAATTATTTTTATCGGCTAAGCAATACAAAAAAATACATTTCTTTGTTATTTAAATAATAAACGTTTTATGAGCGCTTTTTCTTATGATATATTAATTCTGTTAACATAAATTAATAATGAAAAGGTGACAATAGAATATGTATGGGATTGTTGGATTTGTAAACAAGAAATACGCAATAGATGAAAAAAAGACACATTTAGACCAAATGTTGGAACGAATTGTACATAGAGCCCCCGATAATGCAGGAAAATTTGTGGATGAAGGTGTAGGTTTAGGTTTTCGTTATTTGAATCGTAGTGATTTTGATAATCATCAACCGATTGCTAATGAAAG
This sequence comes from Tetragenococcus halophilus subsp. flandriensis, assembly GCF_030161475.1. Classification (GTDB taxonomy): domain Bacteria; phylum Bacillota; class Bacilli; order Lactobacillales; family Enterococcaceae; genus Tetragenococcus; species Tetragenococcus halophilus_C. The sequence goes on from NZ_BSUG01000018.1 coordinate 24,894, forward strand.
CGGTTCAAAAATAATTGTTTTTAATGGAAAAATTTATAACTATCAGGAATTACGAGAAGATTTGCAAGCTAAAGGTCATGTTTTTGCGACTGATGTGGATCATGAGGTTGTTTTGCATGGTTATGAAGAATACGGTGCTGACATCGTAAATCAATTACGTGGGATGTTTGCCTTTGTGATTTGGGATAAAGACAAGCAAGAACTATTCGGTGCACGTGACCATTTTGGGGTGAAGCCTTTCTATTATTATCATAAAAATGAAACCTTTCTATTTGGTTCTGAAATCAAAAGTTTTTTAGACCATCCAGCTTTTGAAAAACAAGTCAATCCGGGTGCTTTGAAACCTTACATGACTTTTCAATATCCGGCGACAGATGAAACGTTTTTCAAAGATGTTTATCGTGTCCCAGAAGGGCACTATTTTTATGTTAAAGACGGACAACTAAGCTTTACGCAGTATTGGGATACGTCTTATGCAGAAGAACCGATGACTGAAGATGAAGCTGTGGATAAAATTGATCAAACGGTACAAGAATCGATCAGTACGCATTTAGCTGATGGGGCAGAAATCGGTTCCTTTCTTTCCAGTGGTGTGGACTCGAGCCTTGTTACTACAATTACTAAACCCAAATATACTTTTTCGATCGGTTTTGGCGAACATACTTATAATGAAACATTCGAAGCTAAAAAACTTACGGATATCTTGCATTTAGATAATTACTCTCGTGTGATTGAATCAGAAGAAGCTTTCAACGCTTTTCCAACGATTCAATATCACCTAGATGAACCGTCCTCCAATGCTTCCTGTGTTCCGCTCTACTTTTTAGCCAAGCTTGCGCGTGAACACGTCAAAGTAGTACTTTCAGGCGAAGGTGCAGACGAATTATTTGCAGGCTATACCGAATATGGTTTTTCTTCCAATTCTAAAATGGTCCGTGTGTTTGCTCAAGGCTTGAAAAAGTTACCGAAAAATTCACGTTTCCGTTTAGCTAGTCGGTTAAAAAGTGCGCACAACTTTCACGGAAGACTGCACTTATATCAATCACTAGCACCGGCAGAAGATTTCTTTATTGGACAAGCCAAGGTTTTTGAAGAAAGTGAGTCCGAAGAATATCTGAAGCCCAAATATCAACACTGCGAATCGGTGCATGATATTGTAGAAAAACAATATCAAAACGCGCCTGATTTATCCGAACTAAAAAAGATGCAGTATCTAGATATGCACCAATGGATGCCCAAAGATGTTTTGTTAAAAGCAGATAAAATGACGATGGCGCATTCCTTAGAAGCCCGTACGCCTTTGTTAGACCTACGTTTATTGGAAGTCGCGGAAAAGATTCCATCAAAATATCTACTTAATAGTAAAAACACCAAATACGCCTTTCGCAAAGCAGCGCACCGCCACTTGCCTGAAAAATGGGCCAACCGTAAAAAACTAGGTTTCCCCGTACCGATTAAAGATTGGTTGCATGAAGAACGTTTCTATAAACAAGTGCGCGAGATTTTTGCGGCCGATTTTGCGGCGGAATTCTTTAACCAAGAAAAGATTTTAGATTTGCTGGACCGAAATTACCAAGAAGAAATTGACGCCCGTCGTCATATTTGGACACTCTATTCTTTCCTTGTTTGGTATAAAGTGTATTTTGTAGACGAAACCCAAAAGGCTTCACAGAAAAGTTTTGCTGCAAGCAAATCATAGGAAAATAAGATTGATCATGAAAAGAATGGATGTTTGTCAATAAAATGAAGAAACTGATAAAATTTTTACTTGTTCTCTTAGGAGTTGTTCTACTTGTCACGCTAGGGTTTTGGGCCTTCAATTCTATGACTTCTGAACAAGAGGAAGTAGAAGAAACGCCAAGTTCGTCAAGCCAGGAAGTAGCAGAAAAACCACAAAAAGAGGAGAAAAGCCTCGAAGAACAGTTAAAGAAAAAAGGCGACCAGCTGGCAGAAGAACATCCCAACTCCTTAGAATATAGGGTCTACGATTTGGATACAGAAAAAACGTATTCCTATACCAATGATGAAGAAGATAAAATCTATGAAACGGCCAGTATTGTGAAGGTCGCTGTCGCTATGTTGCTCTTCCATGAAAAAGAAGAAGCGCAAGAAGCGTTGACAGACGAGGAAGCACAACGGATGTCTGACATGATTCTAAGTAGTGATAATGAAGCGACGACGGCCCTCTTAAATGAGTCATTAGGTGGCTTTGAATCCTTACAAATGATTTTTGATGATTTGGATATGAATAATACCACGGTGAATTTAGGCAATTGGGGAAATAGTACAACGACGGCCAAGGACCAAATGAAACTGTTGAAAGAATTATATCTCCCTTCGGACTATATTACAGAAGACTCACAAGATGATATCATTGATTTAATGACACAAATCGATGAGGATCAAAGTTGGGGTGTGTACGCCGGTTCCGATGATGTTTCCTTTAAAAACGGCTGGCTAACCGATGGTGTAAGCGGCGTATGGATTGTCACAAGTATCGGAAAAGTGACCCAAGGCGATAAAAGCTATCTTGCCGTTGCACTCTCTGATGAAAATGAAACCGAAGAAGCAGGCAGACAAGTGATTGAAGAACTAGTGAAGACAACTAGTGATTATTTGTTGTAAATTGGCTTCTAAATTAATTACAATTTTATATTTTGTTTTCTTTTTGTGAAAAGAGTTGTCTGATAAAACCAGTAAATAAAATTAATGAAAAACGCTTGGAAGTGGCCTTTAACACCTTCAAGCGTTTTTTATGAATTTAAATTTAGTTCGGTTTTGAAGTAGTAAGCACAGAGGTGACTATAGCATTGAAATGTATCGTTAGTAACAACTTTTTTACCATCTAGTGCCAAGAAACTTACCACTCATTTAGTAGAGAAGTTCATTAGCTAAAGTGTAAGAGATAGTCACTAGTAGGAAAAATAAAATAACAGCTTCCAATCTAACAAATGATAACTAATTAACAAATTAAACAAAGCTAAAGACCAGTTGTTTATCAACAGCATTTACTATTTGTTCAAGTGTTTTAATTGTTGGATTGGCATTACCATTCTCAATTTTAGCAATCATTGACTGGGGTTTATTGACTACTTGTGCAAATTCTTCTTGGGTAAGGTCTAAAGAAGTTCGTAGTTCCATAACAGCTACTGCATAATCTAATTTCTTTTCTTCTTTTTCCATCATTTTTGAAAGTTCAGGATTATTTTTCTTTTCTTTTTCAAGATAGTCAGAAAACTTGATTGTGTTTGTTTTAGTCATTAGTAACACCTTTCGTATACATTTTCTTTAAGTTTTTGGCATGCTTTATCTCTTTTTTAGGTGTTTTCTGCTCCTTTTTAGTAAATCCATGATATATTTCGACTTTCAGTGCCAGTTGGCATGTAGTTACTGACTTTTTTTAGAATGTGTCTACTTTAACAACAGTTATTACAGGAAAGCTAGTGAAGTATGAATTTGCTTTCAATTTTATATAACTAATTATTCTGTAGATCATATTCCATTATTATTCCATCTTTTGATTTTACAAAACCATTACTTTTATAAAATTTAGCTGCTCGCTCTCCACCTGTGATAAGGAAAATACTATTGATCTCATCATTTTTCATTATATCAGAAACAAAATTTAAGATTTTTTTGCCAACGCCCTTTCCTTGGCAATTAGGAGTTACATTAATTTCATCAATACAAAATTGACTCCAATTACTAAAGTAATAGTCAATCCTACCTAAGCACATTGCAATAACTTTATCATTTTTTTCGACTACATATCCTCTAGCATTAAAACCACTCATTGTAGCTTCAATTCTAAGTAGTGCTTCTTTCTTCGTCCACATATTATTCCAAGGTTCTCCACTATATGCTGCCACTAAGTTTTCAGCACAGTTAGCAAAATCTTCGTTTTTAATTTCTCTAAAATTTAAATTCATATTTGTATCTCCTCTGTATTTAATTTTTTATATTATCGATTAAAGTCTACATTAGTTGTTGATAATTTAAATGTCACTGTCTTCCGATTGCTTTTTTCGTAAATAGTAAATATAAATTGTAGGCACAAGACCACTGATAAATATTATTCCACCCATAATTAATCCATTATACATATTAAAGCCGTCAGGAATTGATACAAAAATCCCAATTACAATAGAAACAAGCGTTAAGATTAAAATTGAAATATTAAGCCCTCTTTTAGGTGATTTTGTAACAGTTTCGTTATCTACACTAATACTCATATTTAAATATGTAGACGTTATGACGGCTACCAATAAAACAATCCATAGGGGATTTTCTGTCATGCCATTCACGCCTTTTGTAACTAGGTCATAAGCTAAAATTGCAAAGATACCAATTGTCTGAATGATATATACAATACGAATATTATTTAAATTTTCATATTGCAAACGTTCATCTTTAATTTTTTTCATTATTTTTCATTCTCCTTTTCTACCCAAAATAGTTCATCCAATGATTTATTTACAGCATAGCAAATCTCTAAGCATAATTTTAATGTGGGATTGTACTTGCCCTTTTCAATCAAACTAATAGTTTGCCGAGTAACACCAACCTTTTCTGCTAATTGTTGCTGTGTTAAGTCAACTTGAGCACGAGCTATTTTCACTTTATTGACCATTTGTATTAACCACCTCGATATAAATGTAACATATAAATTACATTTTTCAATATATAGATTACATAAAGTATAAAATTAGCTAATAAGTTTTAAGTCTGATTCAAAAAATTTATCTCCCATCAGTAATTTTTTTGAACTCAAGTTTATTTTCAGTTTGGGTGAGAATACTTTTACTGTTAAACTAAAATAGAAAAGGATGAAAAAAGATAAATATTGACGTACAACCATCTTGACGTACAACCATCTTAAAGAAAGTTGAATTTACGATGCTTATTAAAAATATTATTCATAATTATAATAATTTCAAATTAGATATTAAAGATATTTCGATTGAAGAAAATAAAGTTATCGGGCTTGTCGGTGAAAATGGTTCTGGAAAGACTACCTTCATGGATATTTTGTCACAAATGATCGTAGCAAATGGTTCTTTTGAGGTAGAGGGCTATCAGCAAGATGAAATTCTTTATATCCCCTCGGATGTAGTTCCGTACGAATTTCTAAAAGTAAAAGAATTTTGCGATATTGTAATAAATTATTCAGCCTCGAACCGCACAAGGGACGAAGTTATGGAAGATTTAGGACTAACAGATAAAAGTGATACCAAAATTTCGCAATTATCACAAGGTATGAAAAAGAAATTAACATTAATTAACTTGTTTTTAGATAAGTATTCGTTGGTGATACTTGATGAACCTTTTAATAGCGTTGATCTTAAGTATTCCTACCAAATTAAAGAAATCATTTTAAAATTAAGGGAAAGTAGTACTGTTTTGATATCTTCACATATTATCGACAGCTTAGTAGATATTTGTGACGAATTTATTTACTTAGAAGATGGAACTGTCAAGAAAACATTTGATAATTCGGGAAATAAAGAGGAGTTGGAGGCTGAATTGTTTGATTGAAGCGTTAAAAATTGATTTTACCTTATTTCGTAGACAGATGAATCTATATGACTTAGGCAGTATTATTCCCTTTGTTGGGGTTCTTTCTATCTTATTTTTGGGATTTAAGTATCTTATTGGCCTTACGCCTAACCCTTTTGCAGCAACAGAGTTATTCGCTTTAGGACTCGCTTTTTTAGGAGGATTTAAAGTTCATTCAGAAACGATTTCTTCCAAGCAAGTGAAGATGATCACCTTTTTTCCACACTTAAAAACAAAAGATGTTAAAAGATATTTCCTTTATAAGAAGCCGTTTTTTGTTTATTTTTTTACCTTTTATCTACTCTTTCCTCCTAGATTTACTCAAGAGTTGTTATTGGCTTCTTTTTTCTTCCTTTCGGTTATTATGCTTATGATGTTTGTCAATACACTAAGTTATAGATTTTTACCCAGTGAGGCATGGGCCAATAATATCTATTTAGGTCTTCGTATAGGGTATTTCATCGTTTTTGCAGGTTATTTGTTTGTTGACTTTTTAGATTTTGATTTAAAAAATTTTGTAGTGAGTTTAGATTTATGGTATTTGGTATTAATAGGCATTGCATTTTCTATTATCAATTTATTCATTTTACCGTATCCAAATAAGAAAGAGAGCCAAGATGACTAAGCTAATATTTTATTTTTTACTTCGACATAATATAAAATATGAGATTATTATATTACTATTCATTGGGGGTTATTCGTCCCTTCAAAATACTCAATCCCAATTTGTCTTGTCATTTTCCATAACGATGTTAAGTATTTTATTTATCGTATACTTTCACATTCTTGCACGCCAGAGGGGAAGAGTCCCACTTCTTTATACTGGTAGGGCGATAAAAAAGGTTAAAAAAGATATTATTAAAGCTATCGTGATTTTATCGGTGTTTTTCTTGTTTATTTCATTATTCGTTGATATCTTCCTGTGGCGTAATTTATATTTAGTGATTCAATACTTTTTAACAATATGTATTTTCATTATTGCTACATTAATAATGCCTATTAATTTTGAAAAAAGACAACAACATAACCCACAAGTTGTTAGATTTTCTGAAGGGCTTCGAGTACTGGGGGTTGCATTCGTTCTATTTATAATAATGCAAGTCTTCTTCTTTTTAATTTAAGTAAATGGTTTTAACAGAGTTATCGACTGGTTTTCAGGAGGAGGGATAACAGTGGAGAGTAAAGATAAAAAAAGCGGAATGAAATATGTTGCGATTTTTATTATAGGACTTCTTGTTGGGGTAATTTTAAGAAGTATTTTTGCTTAAGTAAAATAATTATCTCTTTGAGTATGAAATATCTATTTTCCAAAGATTTACCTATAGAAATTTTATCTGTAAACTATGATATACTTAGTTAGAAGGGTGTGAAAAAGATGAAAAAAGTTTATGTGTTGTTATTTGGTGCGTTACTATTAACTGCTTGTTCACAAAATGAAACCGAAACCAATTCAGTAGCTGAATCTTCCGATACAGTTGAAACGACTACTCAAACTTCGGAAAGTTCTAGTTCTGAACAAAGCAGTGAAACATCTACTCAATCTACAGAAGAATCGACTGAAGAAAGCAGTAGTGAAGAAGATGAAGAAGACTATGCCGTAGATCTTGATGATTTCTATCAAGGAGAAGATCCAGCGGGCAAACCGAACTATCATCAAAAGTTTGCTACTAGTCAAGATGATCTACCGCCGGGTATTAATGTAAACACAAATGCTGTGAACGACTCTGGAAAAGAGCTCTCTGTTCGTTTACCTGAAGGGGAAAGCGAACGTTCGATTTACTCGGTTTCTACGACAGCAGTTCCAACCAAAGAAATAACGCTTACTGGAGACAATGGTGAAAAGCGAGAGGTTAAGGTAAATACAGAAGTGGAAATTGAAAAGTATGAAGATCATGACGATCCGCTACAAATAGATGGGGACGATTATTATCTTTTCTACAACGATGAAGGTACGATGTCTCTAGCAACTAGAAACTTTAACGAAAATCCAGGAGAAGAAGATTTAGATAATAAAAATATGGTAGAGTATGTACAAGATGAACCATCTACTGCAGAAGATACAACAGAGGAATCTTCAGAGGATAACTCGGAAGAAGATGAAGCAAAAGCAGAAGAGTATCATGATGCTATTAGCGATGCATGGCAAGAGCAACAAGATTATATTGACTCTCTTGAGGACCCTAAAGAAAAACAATCTGTGCAAACACCTGAATCTGCAGCAAATATGGAAGCACGCAGATTAGAAATGGAAAATTCTGATGATACCGAAATAATAAACGAAAGTTTGAAAAAAGTACTTAATGGCGAGTGACAGATCAAAAGTGGGACGTCATGTTAGATTGGTATTGCTAATAAATTTGAAAAGAAAATATGATACATGAAAGAAGTGAGAAAAAATGTACGGAAAGTACAGCCGAGGTTATATTGAGGACGCATTGATTCGTTTTGCTTACCATTCCACAGGGATTGAGGGCAACACGCTGTCTTTGGATGATACTCGTATGATTTTACAATATGGCGGTTTACCTAGTGAACAAGGGCACAGTTTGCGTGAAGTCTACGAAGTTGAAAACCACAGACAAGCTTTTGATTATATCTTTCAAGAAGCTAAAGACAAGCAGCCTTTTTCCCCTTTATTGATACGTAATATCCATCGTTTATTAACCGATCATATTTTAGTCGACAGTGGACAATACAAGACCGTTCCTAATTACATTCTTGGCACAGATTTTCAAATCACAGAACCTTTTGAAGTTCCCGTAAAAATGCAAGAGTGGTGTGATAACCTAAATCAAGCGTTTCAGCAAGCTAACACTTTTGATGAAAAATTAACAGCGCTCATGGATAGTCATATAGCGTTCGAACGTATTCATCCTTTTAGTGACGGCAACGGTCGAACAGGTCGTATGTTAATCAATTATGGTTTGGTTTTGGAACAAGCCCCTTTGCTTGTAATTGAACGAAATGATCGTAATCAATATATTCAGTTTGAAAACAATAGAGACGTTCAAGGCTTGGTAGGTTACGCCAAAGAAAAATTATCTAGCGAGCAAGAACGTATGGAAAATTTTTATAAAACGTCTGAAAAACAAGAACAGTTTGAAAAAGAACAATGGAAAAAAATCGACAATGGAGAACTAAAAACGCCAAAATCTTTTTCTAAAAATAACAATTTAAACAAAGAATAATAAGAAAGCATCAACAAATCATTTCAAAGAACAAAATATAATTACGAAATAGTCTTATAAAAATAGAAGCAGAAAATCAGTTCGCTGAATTTTTCTACTCCTATTTTCTATTGATATTAGAAAGCGCTAACAAAAAAGATTTTTAAGGAGTTTTGATAAATGAATAAATTTAATTTACAAAAAACAACTTATATTTTTGATTTCGATGGCACATTGGCAGATACTTTACCTCTTTGTTTTGACTGTTTTAGAAAAGTTTTTAAACAATTTAACAATGTAGAGATGACAAATAAGGAAATAGTAAAATCATTTGGTCCTTCAGAAGAAAGAATAATCGAGAAGAATTTAATAAATAAAGCAGATGCGTCAAAGGCTATTGATACATTCTACAAATTATATTTGGAGCAACATGATTCATTTATTACCAGAAAGGAAATAGGCGGAATTCTTAACTTATTAGACAGTTTGAAAAGCAACCAAAAGAAGATAGGAATGGTGACAGGTAAAGGACGTCGCGTTTTAGAAATGTCACTTGATAAGTTAGGATTAGGAAATTACTTTGATGCAATGATAACTGATGATGATGTTATTAATCATAAACCTGATAGTGAAGGGCTTCTTAAAGCTCTAAAAATACTGGATAGTAGTCCTGAAGAGGCAATATTTTTTGGAGACGGTAATGCGGATATAGGCGCCGGAAAAAATGCTGGCGTGACAACAGTTGGTGTGCGTTGGTTTAGTGAAAATAGTTTTGAATTAGCACCTGATTTTATTTCTGATAGTCCCAATGAATTTGTGCTAAGTAGTTAAAAAATTACTGGAGGATATATTTTGTGATGACTATTTTTGAGATAAATGAGCGTATAGTACAAAAGAGTTTAGTTGGATTCATATGTGAAAAAGTATACAAATTTGTGTAACGTTTAATTAACAATATTTGAATGCGAAAATAGTAAAAGTGCAATTATTCATTTCTTAATTTATGTATTGGAGGGGTTATTATTGGCAATTATTAATGATGAAAATTTGACGCATATTTTTACTCTCTTACTTTTTTAATTTTTACCGCTTTTTTAATCAAGTTAAACGGAGGCCATTTTATTGCAGGAAGTTACTTTTTTAGAAAAATAGGCCTTACGAAACTAGATTTGATTTGCTAGAAAAAGAGATGGGCAATGCGATGGTAAAGTTTATATTTCTGGTCGTTCCTTATTTGATGGTTGTCACTTGTTTTTTATCTACAGATCTTCGTATAAAAGTTATAGGCGTTATTATATTAGTTATTCAAGTTAGATCAAATGCATCTGTTAGTTGAGTTTTTAATGATAATTATTTTTTACATAGTGAGGAGCAATCGGTTGGAGTAAAAGGAATGGTCGAATGGTAAAGGTAAACATTAAAGCTAGTTTCCCATACGAGATAAAGCAAGTATGGGATATTGTCAGTTCTTTTCAAGAATGTTCGTGGCGGAGTGATGTAAGTAAAACTGTATTTTTAGACGACAGTACTTTTATCGAATATACGAAAAATGGGTATGAGACTTTTTTCAATATTACTGTAATAGAGCCTTATAAGCGTATTGAATTTGAAATGGAAAATAGTAAGATGAATGGTTATTGGGTAGGCTTATTTACGCAAGGGAGTGGAAAAACGGAAATAAACTTTACAGAGAATATTCATCCTAAAAAAATTTATCTAAAACCTTTTGTTAAAACATATTTAAAAAGGCAGCAAAAAAATTACGTACGAGATTTGCGAAGCACTTTGGAGGGATTTAGTAGAAAATGAAAGAAATTATGAGAAATAGCGTGTCATATTCTATGCTGGTAAGCTAACTCATCATGATATTCATAGATTCATATCATATGTTTTTGTGACTTATGCGATAAGTTTTTTTAAAGAACTTATTTAGTTAGACAATTACAAAAATAAGGTAGAGACGATAGTTTGTTATGTGTACTTTCAAACTATCGTCTTTTTATATATAAATTTCGATAAAACAACGTCCTGTACAACGCCAGTGGTATAAATATTTTGCAAAGAAGTTTTTCAAATCTAAAAAAGTAAGCGTAATTGAAGTAGGTATGCATATAATTTTTAGGTTGACTTAAAAATTATATTAGGCTAATATGAAAGCATAAAAATTCTAAATATTGAAAATTAGTAGAAGTCCAAAAAGCTGGGTTTTAAATTTAAATGGAAATAATTTTTATAATTTTTATAAAGGATATTTGTCTTCGGTGTAGGCCTAAGAATGGCTATAAGCTCAACATGCTCAACATGCTCAACATGCTGAAGTAGTGAAAACTTGATAAGTCTATTAAAAATCTTTTTAAATAGTGGAGATGAATAAGATGTTTGAAATTAAAAAAACAACTTTGTTTATTTACTTGATCGTAATACAAGAATTATCTAAAAGAAAAAGTACGGTAAAAAATACTGATATCTCAAAAGTTTTGCATGTTCAGTTAGTTTCTGTGGATGAAACAATTGAAAAATTACAGTCGGAAGGTTATTTATTTGAAGATAAGATTGCTCTTTCTAAAAAAGGAAAGCGTTTTATAGTTAAATTAAAGAAAAGTTTGATTTAGATATTTTGCTGTTAACGATTCAGTTATACATTAACGAAAAAAGGAGAAAATTTATATGTCGTTAAAATTAGGAGATATACAAGAGACAATGCTAATTCCTCTTAGTATTAAAGCAAGTGAAACTATGAGAACTAACGCTAGAATTAAAGATGATAAAGCAGTAGATATTATAAAAAGTCTAGGCGCTAATACGGAAAGATATGATAAATTTATGAGCCATGAAGGAGTCATTGCGCGAACTATTTTAATCGATGGTGAACTGAATTCTTATTTAAAATCCTACCCAAAAGCAACTTGTATTAACCTAGGTTGTGGCTTGGATGATCGTTTTTCTAGAGTAGATAATGGAAAGATTACTTGGTATGACGTGGATCTTCCAGATGTTATTGAAGTTCGGAAAAACTTTTTCGCTTCTAAAGAAAGAGTAAGTATGATTGCGGGCTCGGTATTATCCGATGATTGGTTAACACAAATAAAGACAGAAGAAAAAGTCATTATTATTGGTGAAGGGCTACTGATGTACTTTGAAGAAAAGGAAGTGCAGCATTTATTAACTAGCATTTCAAAAAAATTTTCTAATTTTGTTTTGATTGCTGAATTGATGCCCGCATTTACTGCAAACAATGAAAGATATCATGATACAGTGAGGCAAACAAAAGCACAATTCAAATGGGGAGTGGATAGCGGAAAAGAGTTAGTGAAATTATGTCCTTATATAAGGCTAGTCAAAGAAAATAGTTTTAATGTGATAATGAAACAATATTCTGTTCGTGGTTGGTTATTTGCGCTGCTTCCTAAAATCAATAAGATGAACAACCGATTGGCTACTTTTATTTCGGTAATGTAATTTTTATTGGAATCGATTAAAAAATGTGTTGTTTATTTAAAATTTATTTTAAAGATAAGGATGATTTTTTATGACTTTATTTACAGCGGAAAAAGAGGAATATTTAAAATTAATCGAAAGAAAGCAAAAGAAAAAAGAACCTGTTAAAAATAATGAATTAGCAAAAGAACTGAATCTTGCTAGGGCTTCAGTGACTGAAATGTTTCTTAAATTATCACAAGAAGAGCTAGTAATTTATATTCCTTATAAAGGCGTGAAGCTAACCGAAAAAGGTAAACATTATGTAAAACTTTTGGAAAAAAAGCAAGAACTATTACTTCATTTTTTTGAGAAACATTTGGGATGCACTAAAAAAGAGTGTGAAGATATGTTAGATCACTTAGAACACATTAATCATGAATTATTTTTCGAAAAATTGGAGAAGTATTTATTTGATAATTGATATATTTAAGGTTTGCCTAAAAAATAAGTTGACATTACCATAACTTTTATAGTATTTTAATTTTAATAGGACTTACCCCTATAAAAAATAAATGATAATGTATCTCGTTATCAAAATAGAATGGAGAGAAGGTATGAAGAAATTTGTTAGTTTATTGTTAGCGGCTATGACCTTATTTGTCTTAGGTGCTTGTGGAAGTGGCACAGGTGGAACCGATGAGAATGGAAATGCTGAGGAGACGGGAAGTGGATCAGATAAGCCTACGGTTACCGTTACAACCTCTTTTTTACGTGATATGGTTACGCAGTTAGCTGGAGATAAAGTGGAAATTGAGCAAGTAATTCCAGCAGGCGAAGACCCTCACTTGTATGTTGCTACACCAGATGATTTGAATAAGTTAGAAGATGGCGACTTAGTGCTTTATCATGGTTTGCATTTTGAAGGTCAGATGGTTGATGCATTAGAAAATACAGGCGTTGCTGTAAGTGAAGAATTTAATGAAGATGATTTGACGACCATGGAAGAAGATGGTTCAGAAGTTGTAGATCCCCATTTCTGGTTTGATATTGATTTATATAAACAAGCAGTGGACGAAGCAACAGAGGAGCTTATAACCTTACTTGATGATGAAAGTATTACTGAACAGGCCACTGAATATAAGCAAGAACTAGATGAATTGGCAGAATATAACGAGGAAAAAATTACAGAAGTATCAGAAGAGAGTCGTTACTTGATCACGCCACATGACGCTTTTAATTACTTTGCTCAAAGTTATGATATGGAAGTTATTGCACCACAAGGAGTTAGTACAGAATCGGAAGCTTCAAATGCAGATATTTCCGATACCGTTGATTTTATTGTGGACAATGAAGTTAAGGCGGTTTTTGCTGAATCAACAACAGATCCAGCACGTATGGAGCGCTTAAAAGAAGATGTTGAAGCTAAAGGCGGAGAAGTAGAAGTTATAAGTGGTGAAGGGCAAGAACTTTTCTCTGACTCGTTAGCGCCTGAGGGTGAAGATGGCGATACTTATATTGATATGTATCGGCACAATATGGATTTAATTGTTGATAACTTAAAATAAAAGGAGAAAAGTCATGTCAAATGTAGTTGAAATAAAAAATTTGAATATGGCGTATAACGATAGTCCAGTGCTTTGGAATATTAACCTAACCATTGCCAACAATAGCAAAACTGCTATTGTTGGTCCCAATGGTGCGGGAAAATCGACCTTGATCAAGGGAATCTTGGGTCTTTTACGTCCTATTTCAGGTGAAGTAAAAATTTTTGATAAAGACTATCGAAAAGTCTATAAAAAAATCGCTTATGTTCCTCAATCAAGTAGCGTCCATTGGGATTTTCCAACGACTGTATTTGATGTTGTTTTAATGGGGCGTTATGTTTACAGCGGACTTTTAAAACGTTCAACAAAAAAAGATAAGCAACGAGCGTTAGAATCGCTAAAACGTGTGGGGATGGAAGACTACAAAGATCGACAAATTTCGCAGCTATCTGGCGGGCAACGGCAAAGAGTTTTCCTAGCAAGAGCGATTTGTCAGGATTCAGATGTTTATTTTTTAGATGAGCCTATGCAAGGTGTAGATATTAAAACCGAAAAGTTAATTATCCAAATTTTAAATGAATTTCAACAACAAGGAAAAACGATTATTGTTGTTCACCATGATTTATCCACTGTAAAAGAGTATTTTGATCATGCGATTATTTTGAATAAAGAATTGATTTCAACAGGCCCTCTACAAGAAGCTTTTATCGAGGAGAAAATCAACCAAGCTTATGGTAGTAAGATAGGTGAAGTTTATGGATATTAGCATTTTAACGAACTATTCTTTTCTAGTTGTTGTATTTGGTACAGTTATATTAGCTATTGCTTCAGGAATGATAGGTACAGTCAGCGTGCTTAAAGGACAAAGCTTAATTGGAGATGCTATCGGCCATTCTTCATTTGCAGGCATTGTGATAAGTTTTATATTGTTTCAACAAAGAAATCCAGTCATTTTAGCTATAGGGGCTTTATTTTCGGGGATTGTTGCCTTTTTTTCGATTCAATTAATCGATAAGAATGCGAAAATCACGTTAGATAGCGTACTAGCCCTCGTGTTATCCTCTTTTTTCGGCTTAGGGATGGTGTTAAAAAGTTACATTCAAGGAAATCCAGAGTTTTCTAATGCTTCTCAAGCTGGTCTACAAAATTACATATTTGGTCAAGCTGCTTACTTAATGCGTAATGATGTTTATTTAATTATTTTAGCTGCTATTGTATCTATCTCTTTATTGCTCTTTTTTTATAAAGAGATTAAAATTTTTGTTTTTGATAAACAATTTGCTCGTTCCGTAGGAATTAAAGCTTCTTTTTTAAATTGGTTGATTTTAATTATGTCGATGGTCTTGATTTCAGTAGGGTTAAAAGCAGTGGGCGCTATTTTGATTAGTAGTATGCTGATTGCGCCAGCGATTACCGGTCTACAATGGAGCAATCGTTTTCCGATGGTTCTATTGATTGCAGGTATTGTAGGAGGGCTTTCTGCTTTTATCGGAACTTATATCAGTTCTACGATACAAAATATACCTACTGGACCGATGATTATTGTTATCATGTCGATTTTTGCTTTTCTTTCAGTCCTATTTTCACCTAAAGGTTTATTTGCAGGACTGCTTCGTAAAAGAAAGGGAGTGAAAGGATAATGGGCGCTTTATCAGTGTTGGTTATTACGGCGATGGCTTGTAGTTTGGTCGGAGTATTTTTAGTTTTAAGAAATTTGGCGATGGTTTCTGATGCTATATCTCATACGGTTTTATTGGGGATTGTTGCCGGTTATTTTGTGGCTCATGATTTAGATTCACCAATTTTATTTATCGGCGCTGGTTTATTTGGCGTTCTAACTGTTTATGCTATTGAAGCCTTAGTCAAAAAATTCCATTTAAAAAATGACGCGGCTACCGGTCTTGTCTTTCCTTTGTTTTTTGCCATTGCGATTATTGTTATTTCGAAATTTGCTAGAAATGTCCATTTAGACGTGGATATTGTTTTGAGCGGTGAAGTAGTTTTTTCTTCTTTAAATACGGTAACCTTACTTGGATTAAGCCTTCCTCGCACCTTTATTGATATGTCAATTGTTTTTTTGATGAATCTATTGTTTGTTCTCGTATTTTATAATCAATTGAAGATATCTACTTTCGATAAGCAGTACGCAGCTTCGATAGGATTGGCGGTTTCAGTCTTACATTTTGTATTAATGACATTAGTATCCATTACCACAGTTGTGGCCTTTAATGCAGTAGGGTCAATACTAGTTATTTCCTTTTTAGTTGCTCCGGTACTGAGCGCGTATTTATTATCCAAAAGGCTATATGCTATGATTTTTCTTTCGATGTTTTATGGCATTGTCAATAGTGTCATTGGTTATTGGATTGCTGTTCAATTAAATATGTCAATGCCGGGAATGTGTGCTACAGTTGCTTTTGTTACATTCATGCTTACTTTTATTTTCTATCCGAATGGCTTAATTGGTAGGCAAATACGGCGAATTCAATTGAAAAAAATTTATCAATTGAACTTGTTAGTGATGTATCTACCTTCTACAAGCGCATTTAAAGCTGATGATATTAGCGAAAAACTATATTGGAGCGAAACAAAAACCGAAAAATTTTTAGATAAATTGGAGAAAAAAGATTATATCAAAAGGGAAAACAACCATGTTTATTTAACTTCCCATGGGAAGGAATACAAAAATAAAATACAACTTAGTTTTGATTAAAATCTTATCCATTAGTAAAAATAGAAAATTCATATAATAGCCTGATATCGTGGAAGTTCCGATATCAGGCTATTTAAATGATTATGGACTATATTTGTTATTTTATTATTCGTGCTGTTAGAGATTTCACTTAGCTATAAAACTGTTATTTTCTTATATGATGAAATTAACGCAAGGTACCTAGAACTAACTTTTGATGATTGTATTTGTTTAACCATTCATGTGAATAAAATTTCATGTTATTTTTTATTGACAGGTGAATTTTAAATTGATATATTATCATTTGTAAAACGTAATTGTTACGATTTGTGTTTTTGTTAATAGCGGGAGGTGTTGTTGCAGATGAGAGAGAATATCGCATTAGAGTGCAAGGAAACGGGTGAGAGCTTGTATATCACAAGTAAAAATAAACGGAATACTCCGGAGCGTTTGAAACGGAAAAAATATTCGCCCAAGCTACGTCGGCGAGCATTATTTGTAGAAACAAAATAAAAAATGAGTGAGGTTTGAAATGAATAAAAAATTAGGTTTGAGTTTTGTTGGACTTATAGCATTAGGAGTGTTAAGTGCTTGCGGAGGTAATGAACAATCCGCAGCAAACGAGCAAGAGGAACCGCTACAAATTATGACGACATTTTATCCTATGTATGACTTTACTAAAAATATTGTTGGCGATGAAGGCGACGTTGAATTATTAGTTCCATCAGGCGCTGAACCTCATGATTATGAACCTTCAGCTAAAGATATGGCTAAGATTACAGATTCTGATGCCTTTGTTTATCATAATGAAAATATGGAAACTTGGGTGCCTGAAGCAAGTGAAGGCTGGCAAGAAGATGAGCCAGCTGTTATTGAAGGAACAGAAGGGATCGCTTTAATGCCCGGCGACGAGGAAGGTCACGATCATGACCACGATCATGATCATGATCATGGAGAAGAAGGTCATAGTCATGAGTTTGATCCTCATACTTGGGTTTCGCCTCAAATGGCAGCTAAAGAAGTCAATTCGATTAAAGATCAACTGGTTGAATTGTATCCGGAAAGAGAAGAAGCTTTTGAAAGTAATGCAGAGGATTATTTATCTCAATTAGAAGATTTAGATCAAGACTATACAGATACATTGGAAGATGCAAAGCAAAAAAGTTTTGTGACGCAACATGCAGCATTTGGTTATTTAGCTTTAGATTATGATTTGAATCAAGTACCAATTTCTGGTTTATCTCCTGATGAAGAACCTAGCCCCTCTAGACTTGCGAAGTTAAAAGATTATGTAGCTGATAACGATATCCATTATATTTATTTTGAAGAAAATGCTAATGATAAAATCGCACGTACTTTAGCTGACGAAACTGGTGTAGAATTGGAAGTGTTAAATCCATTAGAAAGTTTAACAGATGAGCAAATGGATAATGGCGAAGATTATGTCTCTGTGATGGAAGATAATTTAGCGGCACTAGAGAAGACGACAAGTGTTGCAGGTGAAGAAATCGAACCGGAAGATGAAGAGGGGCAAGAAGAGGAAGATGAACATACAGTCCACAATGGTTATTTCGAAGATGATGAGGTAAAAGACCGTAATTTATCCGATTTTTCAGGGGAATGGCAGTCGATTTATCCACTATTAGAAGATGGGACTTTGGATCAAGTTTTTGATTATAAATCGAAATTAAATCAAGATCAGTCTGCAGAGGAATATAAAGAGTACTATGAAACAGGATATAAAACCGATGTAGACGATATAAAAATCACTGATAATTCGATGGATTTCATTGTAGATGGTGAACAACACAAATACGATTATGATTATAAAGGCTATGAAATTCTGGATTATGAGGGAGGTAACCGAGGCGTTCGTTATAATTTCGAAGCGAAAGATGATAACGCTGGAGAGTTTAAATATGTACAATTTAGTGATCACAGTATTGAGCCTACGGAGTCTTCTCACTTCCATATTTTCTTTGGTGGAGAAAGCCAAGAAGATTTGTATGAACAATTAGATAACTGGCCAACCTATTATCCAGAAGATATGACAAAAGAAGAAATCGCACAGGATATGGTGGCACATGAGTAAGTTTTTATAATGAAGTAAATAAAATAAAAGTTGTATGAAAATCATTCTAAAAAAGATTTTCATACAACTTTTTTTATAAGTAGCTATTTGAGTTATTTTATCAATAAATTTTTAACTAAAAATTCCTTTCATGGGAAGTGGTATTAACTACGTTACTTTATTTACTAAGTTGAATCAAGATATTTATCCTAGCAAAGAGGGTTTAGAGTATATGGAAAAGTAAAATGAAAAGAAGGCAAAAATACTTTTATTTTTCAACAAACTATAATAGTATAAATTTATAAGAATGATTTGCAAACGATTTAGTAAAGGAGGAATGTTATGAAAAAGTTATTAACAACGTCATTGTTAGCGGGGGTGGTTTTGTTGGTAGGCTGTCAGTCAGGAGAAGAAACTGAAGCTCCTACTGAGGAAAGTACAACAATTTCGACAACTGTATCTGAAACTGAGATAACGGAAAGCACTAGCCAAAGTACAGCAGAAAGTACTTCTTCAGCAACTAGTGAGAGTACTACATCAACTTCAGAAGTAGAAGAAAGTCTGTGGGACGATGATAAAGCACAATCTTTGGATACCTTTATGACTGATTGGGGAGAAACGATGGACCAAAAGTATGAAGAATACTCTGAAGGAAATAATGTTGATTGGTACGGTACACAGATTCCAGAAGAACTTGTAGGTGATGGCAAAAATTGGAACACAATGGTGGAAGAAGAGTCAGCCAATTTTGAATGGTCGGAAGATGGAGAAGCATCAGATGGCAATTACGCCTTAGTTGCGATGTATTCGGATGCCGAATCGCAAATGTATCCTGACCAGCATCTTTATTTCTTTACTATCTATGAGGGAGAGCCTAAAGTTCTTATCTCGCAACAAACACAGGGAAATGCGGAAAATAACTTCTATTTTTCAGAAACAGATAACCAAGAACTACAAGATGGTTTTGCTGATATTGTAAAAAACGACTAAATAGTTTCATTTTAAAATAATACGGAAAAGCGTAAAAACTTCGCTTTTTCGTATTATTTGATATGAGACACTATAAAAGTGAAAGGAGAAGCCTATGATTAGAGAAATGGAACTAAAAGACGCTAAAGCAATTCATGAAATTAACAAAGAAAGTTTAGAATATAAGTTTCCTGAAAATAAAACAGCAGAAAAATTAAAAATAATTAGTAAACTGCCTAATAATCAGATTTTTGTTTACGAGGTAAAGGGTAAAGTTGTAGGTTATATCCATCTTGCTGATTACGAAAACACTTATCATGACAGTTTGAAAAATATTCTCACACTAGCTGTTAAACCTGACTATCAAGGACAAGGAATTGCTAGCCAGTTATTAGAAAAAGGACAGCAATGGGCTGAAGAACAAGGAAGTCACGGAATTCGATTAGTTACGGGCTTTGAAAGGCAGAATGCACGAGTTTTTTATGAAAAGCATAGTTTTAGTAAAAGAAAAGACCAAAGAAACTATATTAAGTGGTGGGTTTAGATATTTTTCGTTATTTTATAACTTTATTATTTTTAAAAGAAATGGCACTGGTGTAATTGTTATACTACTTTAACATCTAAAATGTAGTTTAATAATTACATTGTAAGAGGTATTTTATTATTTAAAAACAAGGAGGCGAAGTGATGCAAAAACCAAAAGGACTAAAAAAAGGAGATAAAGTAGCTATTGTGAGTTTATCAAGTGGGATTTTAGGTGAGCCTTTTGCTGCTCATCAACTAAAGTTAGGAAAACAAAGGTTAAAATCATTCGGTTTGGAACCTGTGACAATGCCTAATTCATTGAAAGGGTTGGACTATTTAAAACAACATCCCGAAGCGCGAGCACAAGATTTAAAGGATGCTTTTGCAGATGATACGATTGCGGGGATTTTTTGTGCTATTGGTGGAGAGGATACTTATCGATTGCTTCCATATTTAATGGAAGATGAAGCGTTTATGCAAGATGTACAAAATAAACCTAAAATCTTCTCGGGTTTTTCAGATACTACTGTAAATCATTTAATGTTTTATCATCTCGGAATGGAAACTTTCTACGGCTTAAATATTTTAAACGATCTAGCGGAACTAGAAGATGAGATGTTGCCTTATACCAAAGAAACTTTCCTTCATTATTTTGCAGAAAATGAATTGAAAAAAGTTCCGGCAACGCAATGGTGGTATGAGGAACGACAAGATTTTTCAGCAGAGGCTGTTGGAACTAAAAGAGTACGTCATGCGGAAAAACGTGGCTTTGAACTTTTACAAGGTACCAGAAACGTTTCAGGTCCACTGTTGGGCGGTTGTTTAGAAAGTTTGTATGAGTGTTTAGCGGGCGAACGGCATCGCGACCAAAATGAGATAATCCAACAGTATCATATTTTTCCAACATTAGAGGAATGGAAAGGGAAAATTATGTTTTTAGAGACCAGCGAGGAAAAAGCTTCACCTGAAAAATTAAGAGAAATGCTTAGTGTATTTAAAAAGAAGGGCATTTTTTCAGTGATTAATGGTTTAATTATTGGAAAACCGCAGAATGAAGCCTACTATGAAGAGTACAAAAAGGTTTATAAAGAAGTAATAGATGATGATAGGCTTCCTATCTTATATAATTTACCTTTTGGTCATGGCTTTCCTCGAACATTGTTACCTTATGGGGTGGAGGCAACCATTGATATAGACGTGAAAACAATCATTTTTGACGAATCATATTTTAGTTAAATGGAGTGACCCAGTTGAATTTAGAAGAACAAAGACAATTTATTTTGACAGGTAAAATGTATAATGATTTAACACCTGAATTAGTACAAGCAAGAGAAGATGCTGTGTTATTAACCAATCAGTATAATGTGGCATTTGGACAATCTTCTTATATAAGAGAAGAAATATTGCAAAAATTATTGTATTCTATAGGAGACAATGTAGGTTTTGAGCCTACATTTAGATGCGAATTCGGTTTTAATATTTCTATTGGCGAT
Organism: Tetragenococcus halophilus subsp. flandriensis; assembly: GCF_030161475.1. Classification (GTDB taxonomy): domain Bacteria; phylum Bacillota; class Bacilli; order Lactobacillales; family Enterococcaceae; genus Tetragenococcus; species Tetragenococcus halophilus_C. The sequence continues at coordinate 46,331 of NZ_BSUG01000018.1, forward strand.
AATTTCTATGCAAATTTTGATTGTATGATGTTAGACGGTGGAGGTATTGAAATTGGCGACAATGTTTTATTTGGTCCCAAAGTTGGCATTTATACATCTAACCATGCAATTGATGCTTCTGAAAGAATTGCTGGCGGTTGTTATGCTAAAAAAGTAACGATTGGCAACAACGTCTGGGTAGGTGCAGGTGTTCATATTAATCAAGGAGTAAGGATTGGTGAAAATTCAGTTATCGGTTCAGGAAGTGTTATTACCCATGATGTACCCGCCAACGTTATCGCAGCGGGTACACCTTGCAAAGTTATTCGAAAAATAACAGAAGAAGATAAAACAGGATTTGTGGGCTAAGGTGTAAAAGCTAGTTTTTCTTTTTATTTCTGTAGCCAATAAAAAGTATTTGAACAAAATATTAAAAGTGAACAGGAGTATCAAGTGGATACAAAAGATATTAAAGACTCATATCGCACCGATTATAATCCTAAACTTCAACTTTTCTAGTTTGAAGATGATGAAGAAGGGAATATCGTCACTTTTAAGCAGGAAATCGCTCGATTCGTTTTATATACCAAAATTCCATATCGCAAGGAAGTGGTTTTTAATAGCAATTATCTTGCCAATTTTTGCTATAATTAAGTATATCTGCTTTTTATACTACAAAGAAAGCAAAAGAAGTAACAGTTATTCTCTAATTTATGGAAAAAAGCTGTTAATTCTGCAAGTTTTGTTGAGAAAATCATATTTCTCTGCTATAAAATAAAATATAAGTAGTTGTGGTACCCGATTTACTTTTTTAAATGAATAAGATAACGTTATCAATATATACAAAATGAATCGTTCTTCAGGGCAGGGTGCAATTCCCGACCGGCGGTAAAGTCCGCGAGCCTTACGAGGTTGATCCAGTGAAACTCTGGAGCCGACAGTATAGTCTGGATGGAAGAAGAATGGATCAATGAAAGAAAGATTGAGTTTAATTTTTTGGAGTACTCAATTTTTATAGTTGATTTTTCCTAGCCCTGCTTGAATGTGCAGGGCTTTTTTTCGTGTCAAAAAGCAAAATATATCGGTATTTATCAGTTATTCAAATAAGAAAAAAATAAAGGGAGTTTATTATTATGCAAGAGAGTAGACAAAACACCAAGTATATTCGTTATATTACATTTATGGCAGCTTTTAGCGCGTTGGCTTATATTTCAGTGATATTTTTAAAAATTCCTATGATTGCTTTTTTAAAATATGAACCTAAAGATGTATTCGTTATTTTAGGTGGGTTAATATTTGGCCCGTTATTCACTGTTTTTTTATCAATTATTGTACCGTTCCTTGAATTGATTACCGTGAGCTCGACTGGAATTATTGGCTTTATTATGAATGCTATTTCAACTTTTTTCTATGTTTTACCACCTGTTTTATTTTACGCTAAGCGTCGAAGTACAAAATCTTTACTGTATGGCTTAATCATTGGAACGATTGGCTTAACCATTGTGATGATTATGTGGAATTACTTTTTAGCACCGATTTTCTTTGGTTACACGCGTGAAGCAGCTGTCCAAATTTTAGTGCCCGTAATCTTGCAATTTAATTTGATTAAAGGTGGAATTAACGCAGTCTTAATCCTATTGTTATACAAACCTGTGACAAACGTTTTGGTAAAAAGCAATATTTTGAAGAAAATTGACTTTGAAGGTTTTAAAAACGAAAGAAAAATTATTACAAGTATTGTAACAGCTATGCTTATTTTGACTGTTATTTTTGTGATTTTAAGTTATTTTAATATCGTTTAGTCATGTATAGGAGCTAGCAGATGAAAGAAATTGTATTTGAAGTAAGAAATCTTGTTTATACGGTTGAAAGTATTTTAAGTATTGAAATGGATACCATCGAACATACGCTTTTAGAAGAAATTAATTTCCAGTTATATAAAAATGAAATTGTCGGTATTGTAGGGGAAAATGGTGCAGGTAAAAGTACATTATGTAAGTTACTTGCCGGCATTGATGTACCGACAAAAGGAGAAATTTTACTAGAAAGTCAAAACATTCTGGAATATTCCCCGCAATGGAAAATCCATCGCGATATTGCCATGGTCTTTCAAAATATCGATGAGCAGTTTATCGGTACAAGTTGTAGGGAAGATGCGTTTTTGTATCTGGCAAACTTTGGTTTTTCAGAGGAGGAAATTGAGCTGCGTTTATCTGATATCGCAAAAGAACTACAGGTTGACGCTTTGTTAGATTCACCACTTTCGGAATTATCCGGTGGGCAAAAACAGTTGCTCGCTATTGTTGAAGTACTTGCTTTAAAGCCTAAAGTTTTGATTTTAGATGAACCTACCGCTCAACTTGATGAAATCAATGAAGCTATTGTATTGAAACAGTTAGAAAAAATTGTAGCTAAAAAACAAGTATCTATTATTTTGGTATCGCATAAAATGAGTGAATTAAAACACAGCGACCGTATTTTGGGTTTGGCAGATAAAACGATCGAACATGATCTTAGCACCGATCGTTTTTTAACAGCACATGAACTGTTAGATAATTATCATTTAAACATTTCTCCGATACTGGAAATCACGCACTATTTGCAAAAAAATAATGTGCCATTGCCCTCACTAACAGATTTATCAGTACCGACTTTTATGCATAATATTCAGTCGATTTTTAAGGAGGACCAAAAGGAATGATTTTTCTTAAACACTTGTTTTATGAAGTTGAAAACTCATCGACCCAGCAGACAGAGCGCATCTTAGAAGATATAAATCTGGAATTTTCAAAAGGGCAGGTTTATGCGATTGTCGGTGCAAATGGTGCTGGAAAATCAACTTTATTAGATATTATAAGCGGTACGAAGAACCCTACAGCAGGTTATCTTACAAATAATGCGCAAGACGTTCATCAAAATAGACGGTCATTTTTGCGATATCTTGAAAAGGTCAGCTACTGTATACAGAATGCTGAATCTGCATTTTTTCATAAAACGGTAAAAGAAGAGTTACTGTTTTCTTCGCAGAATCAAGAATTACTAGACCAGCTTGTAAGAGACTATGATTTGCAAGAAGCGCTTGAACTATCACCATTTCAACTATCCGGCGGACAAAAAAAGCGTTTGTTATTTGTATTGAATTTGTTAAATGAACCATCGATTTTACTGACTGATGAACTAACAGCTGGCTTAGATCAGGAAGGAAAAAGTGCGATGATGGGAGAAATCATTTCTCATAAAGACAAAAGAATAACGATTATGGTTACACATAATCTAGAAGACGCCTTATATTATGCGGATAATCTTATCGTTCTTTCTGATAGCAGGGTCACTTTCGCAGGAAAAACAAATGAGGTCATCGAAGATAGCTCTTTGTTGACTTCTGCCGGCTTTCAAATGCCAGAAACTTTTTTGCTTTGCCAGCAGCTTATTCAAAGTGGCATCTTTAACAAAGGAGACTATTACTTAAATAGTAAAGAAATTGCTAAGCAGTTATTACTTCAGTTTAAAGGAGAAAAGTCAGATGAATAAAAGAATGCTTTCTTCTTTAGATGGACGGACAAAGTTTATCGCATGGTTGGCTTTAACGATTGTGATGTTTATTTTCGATAATTATTTACAATATATTTCTTTAATTTTGATACTAGCACTTATTTTTTACGGTTTTTATGATGTTACTGAAAGAAAAACGATATATAAATCCTGGAAATTTTTATTTTTAGTCCCTACGATTAATTTAATCGCTAATTTGTTATTTGAAAACGGAAAAGTTTTGTATGCTTTTTCAGTTTTTACTTTTACAGATACTGATATCCAAATTTTTATGCGGATATTTTTACTTTTATTTTTTTCCAGGTGTGTATTACTTAAAACCGATGCGAAGGAGTTAGGTATTGCTATTGGAAAAATCGTTCATTCTCTTTCTTTTCATAGGATTAACAGTACAGCGATTCCGTTATTGATTATTGTTATTTTATCTTTTATTGAAAAATTTAGGCAGCTTATGCAAGAGATCAATAAAGCCTATTTGTTGCGTACGAACGGTATAAGTCAGAAGGGGATCGTACAAAAGGTTCGTTCCCGAGCCATGTTATTATCTCCCTTATTGATGATTTCGATGAAAAAAACAGAGCAAGTTTCGACAGCTTTGTTGGCAAAAGGTTATCACAGAGGGAGTCAGGTCGTGGATTATTCGAAAATTAAGTATAGTAAAAATGATTATATTGCTTATGGCATTTTAACGTTATTTATTTTTTTAGTGATGCGAATTTAGTTTATTTTGTTTGAAAGGGGAGTAGTTATGTTAAATATTGTTGTTTGTGACCCTGATAACAAATTTCTTGATACATTAGAAGAAAAAATAGAAATTTATCTAAGTAGATACCCAGATTTAGCATTTCAAATTGTCCGTTTTTTAGATGCTGAGTTATTGTTGGAAAAAGATATTTCAGATATCGATATTATTTTTATGGGCGTTCAACTGCAAAGGATGACAGGTATTGACGCTGCGACTATTCTTCGGCAAAAATCTGAACATTTTGTCTTAATATTTGTTTCCGATTTTATCGAATATGCACCACTTGGTTATCAAGTAAATGCTTTACGATATATCATCAAAGATCAATTGGAGCAATATTTTGCGGAAGCCATGACAGCTACCTTAAGCGAACTAGAGCTACATAGGAATAAAATCAATATCAAGTTTGTTGGCTGTGCAGCAAAAGAAGTTCCTACTGATAACATTATTTATATCGAAAGTAATCTTCATAAAGTGCACTTTAGACTCACAAATTCAGACCGCTCATTATATCTTTACGATACGTTAAATGAGATACAAAATAAGTTGGCGCAAGATTATTTTATTCGAATTCACCAAAGCTATTTAGTGAATCTAAAACATCTAATTAAAGCTAAAAACTACAAAGCCACACTAACACAAGGAATCGAACTACCCATTAGCCAGAGATGTTTTTCAAAAGTGAAGCAACAGTTGCTGGTTTATAAAGAGTCTGTTTAATATTTTGGCAGTTGAAAAAGAATATTTTTGGATTAAATACGTTATTAAAGGCGAATTATGGGCTTAAGAGAAGATAATCTCATAGGAAAGTGAAATTGTTGAGATTGTTTGTAATTAGTGACAATAGGATATGAAAGTTACGTTTTTAATTTATAAAAAAAGGGAAATAATGGGAATATTAGCTTTAGTAGGTACATAAAAATAGCGATTCTATGTGTGAAAACCAAATGACTCACATAGAAATAACTTTTGAATGTACTTAATTATCGATAAGCTCATTGGAATACTAAAATAATGGGACTGACTAGTAAATTGATTGTCGGGAAAATAGCTGATAGTTTTTTTAACTATGGAGATGGCGAGAGTTGAACCTGCGTATTATTTAATTCCACATAGTCAGCAGTCAGGAAACACTTCGTTATAAAGCAACTGCTGGTTGCTTTACATATCTAGGCTTTCCTTTATAATAAATTCTAAATAATGATAAGTGAAGGTGCCAATATGGAGTTTAAAGAAGTCCTGCTTAACATACGAAAAAATAACGATTTATCGCAAGAAGAAATGGCAGAACGTTTATTAATCACACGACAAGCTGTTAGCCGATGGGAAATGGGCGAAACGATTCCCAATATTGAAACGCTAAAAATTATTTCAAAAGAGTTTGATGTTTCTATTAATACGCTGCTGGGTTCTCCGAGGACACTCATTTGCCAGTGTTGTGGTATGCCGATGTATGAAGATTCTGTTATCAGTAAAGATGTTGAGGGTTATTTTAACGAGGATTATTGTAAGTGGTGTTATGTAGATGGTGAATTTGTGTATGATTCCTTGCAAGACTTAATCGCTTTTCTTGTTCCGCAAATGTCTTCTCAATATGGTATGGCAGAAGAAGATGTTTATCAAATGTTCAGTGAATTTCTACCCAAACTCAAGCACTGGAAATGATTTATTTCAGAAGAGAGAGGTTGAATTGAGATGGTAAGACCAAAATCTAAAAACGAATTAGTAGAAGTTGCGAATACGAATTTTTCTAAGCTATGTAATTTAATTGATTCTATGACAGAAGAAGAGAAGAAAGCAGACTTTCATTTTGATAAAGAATTTCTAGATAAACAAAAAGTTGCACACTGGAAAGGTGATAAAAATCTTAGAGACGTACTTATCCATTTATATGAGTGGCATCAGTTATTACTTAATTGGGTTAAAAATAATCAAAGAGGAATCATGAAACTTTTTTTACCTGAACCTTATAATTGGAAAACTTATCCTCAAATGAATGTTGCCTTCTGGGAAAAACATCAGTCGACTTCTTATGACAAAGCGAGAAAATTACTAGAGGATAACCACTTAGAAGTAATGTCTTTAATCAATTCTTTCTCTGATGAAGAACTTTTTACAAAGGAATATTTTTCTTGGACAGGAAGTACTTCCTTGGGCAGTTATTGTATCTCATCAACTGCAAGTCATTATGATTGGGCGATGAAAAAAGTGAGGAAACATATTAAAACATTGCGATAATAAAAGGGAACAACTAGCAAAAATTATCATCTTTTAAAAGTAGTTTTTTAACAACCTAATTTTCAGCCAACCTTTTAAAGCTACAAACCGGCATTATTTGACATATTTTATTTCAACTCTATACAATATATGTGTAAGTGCATATTTTTAAATGAATAAATAAGTATGAAAAGGAGCGTTTGTAAATGACGAAAGTTGCAGTATTAGTAGGTTCATTACGTAAAGAGTCGTTTTCTAAAAAGGTAGCTAAGAATGTGATGGAACTTTTCCCAGGAGATGTTACTACAGAAATCATTCCAATCGGTGATTTGCCTTTATATAACCAAGACTTTGATGACAATAATGAACCACCACGCGAATGGATCAACTTTCGAGAAAAAATGAAAACAGCTAATGCAGTGTTATTTGTAACACCAGAATACAACAGATCAATTCCTGGCGTGTTAAAAAATGCTATCGATGTGGGTTCTCGTCCTATGGAGGACAGTGTTTGGAAAGGTAAGCCTGCAGGTATTATTAGTAATTCTCCTAAAAATTTAAGTGGGTTTGGTGCTAACCATCATCTACGTCAACCTCTTGTATTCTTAGATATGCCAGTTGTTCAACAACCGGAAGTTTATTTGGCAAATATTACGACATTGTTAGATGAAAATGGGAAAATTAATAATGAAGGGACTATCCAGTTTCTACAAACATTTGTAGATAAATTTATGGATTTAATTGGTAAATTTACAGAAAACTAAACTATCAATAAAACGAGTAATGTTTTTCCAATTCATTACTCAAGAAAACAAGAAATGAGCAGTATTTTACGAATTTGTTACTTAAAAAGCGTAAAATGAGTAATGAATTGCGAAATCGTTGCCCAAAAAACCAAAGATAAGTAATGAATTCCTGATTCATTACTCGAAAGTCGGAAAACGAGTAATGTTTTACTGATTCGTTATTCAAAAGTCCAAAAAATTAAAATTCTAGAACAAAATAAAAAGGTAACTTCAACATTCGTCTTCGAAAATTGAGGCTACCTTTTTTGTTAAAGAGTATCTATATTGCTACTTTTATCGCTAATAGGGCAATTAATACGATAATGCCGGGTAAAAAGTTAGAGACTCTTAACTTGGTTACTTGTAATATATTCAAACCAATACCTAAAATCATTAAACCTCCGATAGCACTAATTTCATTCATCAGCTGGTCCATAAAACTTGGTGATATCAATTGGACTAAAAAATTTGCCAGAATGGCTATACTTCCTTGATACAAGACAACAGGTATAAAAGAAAATAGCACGCCATAACCAAAGGAAGCTGTTAACATGATTGCCATAAAACCATCCATCACTGCTTTGGTAAATAATGTTTCATGATCGCCGTTAACACCACTTTGAATAGAACCGATAATGCTTAAAGAGCCGATGACAAAAATTAAGGAAGCTGTGACAAAGCCCTCGGCAAAAGTACTTTCAGATTTAGAAAAATGTTTTTGCAGAAGTAATCCTAAATGATTCATTCCATCTTCAATTTTCAAGGCTTCGCCTATAAGTGCGCCTATCGAAAGACTCATAATAATAAAAATAAAAGATTGTGCTTCAATGGCCATCTGTATGCCTAAAGCGACAATTCCTAAGCCAATCCCTTTGGTGACTGTCTCTTTCATCTCTTCAGAAATGTTTCTGAGTAATACTCCTAATAAACTCCCAACAACTATGGCTAAGCCGTTGGTAACAACGCCTGTCAACAAATATAATCCCCATCCTTTATTAAAAAAGAGTATAACACAAAGAAAATTAGAGAGATAGCATAATCAGTTGAATTGTTAGAATTTTCTTCATTCGAAAAATCAAAAGCTTGTGTAACGTTTACGTAGTTCAATATAAACAAATGGCATCACTGAAATTGCGATAACAACCAGCCACTTAGCTAAATTTATAGGATATAAACCAACAATATTTCCTAAAAATGGTGTTATAACAATTAAGGCTAGAGCAATCGTACTAAAAATAGTGGTTTTTAATACAAGACTGTTCGTGGTTATGCCAATAGTAAATAAGGAATGGCGACTACGACAATTATAAATATGGATAATTGTCGTAAAACCAAGGACTAAAAAGGTCATGGACGCATTTGCTGAATCTAATTCTAAATAAGCGGGTATCATAGATAAAATCGTAAAGACGATGGTAATTTCAATAATTTTTCCAAGCAAACCATCTGCAAAAATACTTTTATATGAAGGGATAGGATCATGTTTCATAATATCTTTTTCAGCAGGTTCAACGCAAAGAGAAAAACCAGGGATACCATCGGCAATAACTTTAATTAATAGTAGTTGAATTGCTGTAACAGGCGCACCCCATCCTAAAAGCATGGAAAGCATGATAATGGATAGTGCGGAGAAATTACAGCCAAGCATAGCATAAATAGATTTGCGGATATTGGCATAAACACGGCGTCCTTGTTTAACTGCTTCAACTAAAGTAGCGAAATTATCATCTAAAAGCACCATATCCGAAGTTTCTTTTGCGACATCTGTACCTGATCCCATCCCTACGCCAACATCTGCCGCATTCAAAGCAGGAGCGTCGTTCACACCGTCTCCGGTCATAGCTACCACTTCACCTTGTACTTGAAAAGCTTGAACAATCCTAATTTTATCTTCAGGTGCGGTACGAGCAAAGACGGCAACATTTTGAATAGTGTCTGCTAATTCGTCATCTGATAACTTATTAAGTTCCGCGCCTGTCATCGCCAGTTTTCCTTCTTCAAACATGCCGACGTCTTTTGCGATTCGTTTGGCTGTTAGTAAATGATCGCCGGTAATCATAACAGGTTTAATACCGGCATCTTTGGCTTGTTTAATAGCATCTGCGCTTTCAGCTCGAGGTGGGTCGATAATTCCTGCCATACCTAGAAATACTAATCCAGATTCCATCTCTTCTTCGCTTGTATCTAGAGGATTGTCTGTCGTTATTTTATAACCCACACTTAAGATGCGGTAAGCTTCAGCTGCCAGTTCATCATGGATACTTTTGGCTTTTGCAATTTTATCTTTTTGACTATCTGCGTAATTAATAACGTCAATAGCACCTTTTGTAATCGTTAAGTAGTAGTCATTTATTTTATAAATAATCGTCATTCGTTTTCTAGCAGAAGAAAAAGGAATTTCATAAATTTTCTCGTAATGATGGAAAGTATTCATGTCATTTTCATTCAAACTTGTTTCAGTCGCATGAACGATCGCTAGTTCAGTAGGGTTACCAGATTCACTATGATTCTGACTACTTGATAAATAAAGATATTTTAATACATTTTTAGCTGAATCGGATAATTGTGTGAGATCTGATTCACGTCCCAACTCAGGTGTCCATATTTCTTTCAAGATCATCTTGTTTTGAGTCAAAGTTCCCGTTTTATCAGAAGTGATAACTGTAGTGTTTCCAATAGTTTCGACTGCCGCGGGATTGCTGACTAAGGTATTGTGTTTGGCCATATTTCGCATGCCGTAAGAAAGAGAAATTGTGACTACTACAGGTAAAACTTCAGGAACAGCCGCCACTGCCATAGACAAAGAAATCATAATGGTTTCATCCATTGGGTAGCCTTGAAATTTTCCAATAAGAATAGCGACTAAAGCGGCGGTAATCGCAAGAATACCTAAATTACGTCCTAACTTCTGCATTCTGATTTCAAGGGGTGCTTTTGTTACTGCTTCAGCGCCCAACATTTCTGAAATTTTACCCATTTCCGTATCTACACCAACTTCACTGACAATTCCTAATCCTGTGCCATTGGTGACCAATGTACCAGAAAACACTTTATCTTTGCGATCGGATAAAGTATCAGACTCATTCGGTTGATACTGCTTATCTTTTTCAGAGGCTAAACTTTCTCCTGTTAAAATCGATTCTTCCATCTGTAAATTACTGGCATCAATCAAAATCGCATCGGCAGAAATCCGGTCACCTCGTTCAATCACTAAAAGATCACCTACGACTATTTCTTCGCTAGGAATATTTTGATATTCATTTTCGCGGATGACTTTTGCGCTAGGCACACTAAAATTGTTTAATTCATTCATTGATTTATCCGCTTGATAGTTTTGTCGAATGGATAAAATAATATTTAAAACGACGACACTAAAAATAATGATCGGTTCAATATAAGTGTCTCCTGAATGATAAGCCAGGTAAGTAGATACAGTCGTTGCCAAAAGTAAAATAATAATCGTAATATCTTTTAAAGAAGCTTTTAGATAATCGAAGAAAGTCTTTTGCTTTTTTTCTGGCAACTTATTTTTGCCATATTTTTCCCGATTACTTGCAACTTGCGATGACGTTAATCCTTCCTTTGTATTTGTCGTATATTGCTCTTGCAACTGTTTGATTTGTTTTTGACTTGCCACATTAAAAACCCCCATAAAAACAAAAAGAGGTTACGAGATTTAACTTTAAAAATGCCTACAGTTAAATCTTATAACCTCTTTCATTTCTATCCCGGCGGATAAGAAATGTAAGTTTATATTATTATTTGCCTAAACAAAAGATAGCAAGTTAGAAATATAAAGTCAAGGTAAAAAGTAAAGAAAATATTTGTTTGCTGTTTCCAGCTTGTTGATGCACACCTTGTTTTAATTCCCATACAACCAGAAAAGAGAACGTATGAAGTAAGGGCTGAAAAAATAAACATCGTGCGTTCCTTCTGCTGTTGTTTCAAATAATAAATTAGCGTCAGAAAAACCTTCTTGTTTGATTGCATGAACTGCTTGTTTAGTATATTCAACCATATGTTTTTGTACGCTATCGCGATGGATCCCTTCTAATTCTCCTACATATAGATACATTTTATGCATGCTGCGATCAATATTTGGTTTTTTAAAAGTTTTTCCTTGATGTGTAATTTCCTTGCCTTGTAAAAAATTCAACACATCTTCGTACCAAAAAGAAGCAGACAAAATAATGTAGTGATGAAATATTTCTGGATAGTAGTAGGATGCAAAAATCGAGACAAGTCCACCAAAAGAACAGCCACCAATCGCAGTATACTCAGCAGATGGATTGGTTGCATAATGTTTATCAATAAATGGTTTGATCTCATTAACTAAAAGATGTAAGTATTCTGCGGCTTTCCCTCCACTTGAAGATTGGTTTTCTTGTAAAGCAGCGGCTTGCCAAGGAGTATAATCTTCCTCTCGATTATTTGGATGAACGCCAATAATGATAACAGGTTCAATTTGTTCGCTAATGATCAAATGATCAATGTAGTTCAATGCTTGTTTAGCAGCGTTGCCACCATCTTGTAAATAAATCGTGCGATAGTGTTTGTGTGGATCGTATCCAGTGGGTAAGATAACGCTTACTTTAAAATTCGCGATGTATTCGTTTTTTATTTGGATCAAGTGATTTTCCTCCGGTCTTAAATTTTTTAATAGGTCTTGAAAAAAATTTATATTCACTATATAATTAAGAAAGAGAATTATTCTCAATTAGAATTTTAATATAAGAGAAAAGAAAAAGAAAGGCTTAAGTTGGAATCTTGCTCAGTAATTAGCAAGAATTTCAAGGTGATTGGATGAAGAAACTTAATATCTCTTTGGTATTTATTATTTTAATATTTGTTTTACTATTCACAATTCTTTTAGGTGTTAGTTTAGGGACAGTGAGGATACCTTTAACTGAAACATATACTTCGATTACAAATAAAATTTTAAATCTAGAAGTTGCAAATGAAATTTACTCTGGTGTTATTTGGCAACTTAGGATGCCGCGGGTTTTTATGGGATTGATTACAGGAGCTGGCTTGTCACTTTGTGGGATCGTTATGCAAGCAGTGGTGCAAAATCCTTTGGCTGAACCTTTTTTACTGGGTATCTCAGCAGGAGGTTACTTAGGCGCTACGATTTTTATTATTTTAGGAAGTGGTTTATTAGGTACTTTTAGCGCTTTTGGACTTGCCTTCACTGCTTTTTTAGGCGCTTTAAGCGCAGCGATAGCTGTTTTATTTCTTTCTTCTTTCAAAAGTCGTATTACAACCACAAAATTGATTTTATCAGGGACAATTGTTAACGCTTTATTTAATGCTATTGCCAATTTTATTGTTGTTTTTTCAGGGACAGAAAATACAATTGCGAGAGTTACTTATTGGACAATGGGTTCGTTAACTTCTGCAAAGTGGGACAATCTTTTATTGCCAGCGGTTGCGGTTATTTTTTCCATAGTGTATTTCTTTACCCAGTATCGGACGCTAAACACTATGCTACAAGGTGAAGAAGTAGCGATTACGTTAGGAATTAATGTGAATCTTTATCGGAAAATATATACCGTATTAGTTGCTCTTTTGACGGGGATATTGGTTTCAAACTGTGGCATTATCAGTTTTGTGGGTTTAATTATTCCCCATATTTCCAGAGCATTAGTGGGTCCGGACCACCGCAAATTAATTCCTGTAGCGGTACTGACCGGAAGTATTTTTTTAGTCGTTGTAGATATTTTAGCTCGTACTATGGTTGAAAACAATGAATTACCTATCGGGATCTTTACGTCAATCGTCGGCGCTCCATTTTTTGCGTTTATTATGATTCAAAAAAATTATCAATTCAAAGATTAGTCAGGAGTAATGTCATGAACCTTAATGTTGAAAATGTAGAAATTTTTCAAGGCACAAATAAAGTGATTAAAGGGGTCGATTTGCAAGTTCATGATCACTCTTTCACTGCTTTACTTGGTCCTAATGGTAGCGGGAAATCTACCTTGTTAAAATCGGTATACCGCGTATTAGAGCCCAAGAGCGGCACTATTTATTTAAACGATTTGGATTTAAAAAATACGCCAACTAAACAAATTGCTCAGCAAATGTCGGTGGTGTCACAGTTTCAAAATAATAGTTTTGATTTTACAGTAAAAGAAATCGTTCTAATGGGAAGAACGCCTCATTTACGTGCTTTAGAAAAAGAAAGTATCCGTGATTATGAATTAGTAGAAGAAGCTTTGATAAAAACAGGATTGTATAAATTGCGAGATCGACCTATTTCTCAACTATCAGGAGGAGAGAAGCAGCGTGTTTCTCTTGCTAGAGCCATTGTTCAGGATCCCAGTTTAATGATCTTGGATGAACCAAGTAACCACTTGGATATCAAATATCAACTAGAAAGCCTTCGTGTCATCAAACAATTGGGAGTAAATACTTTAGTGGCTTTACATGATATTTCATTAGCAGCACAATTTTGTGATTATATTTATTTTATCAAGGAAGGAGAAGTGAAATACTACGGTACACCCAAGGAGGTTATCACAAAAGAAATTTTAAAAGATATCTATGAAGTAGATTGTGAAGTTTACAACGACCCAAAGACACAAAATTTATTGATAAGTTATTATACATTTTAAATAAAAGGAGAGAATTAGATGAAGCAACGATCGATCTATTTGATAAGTGCACTATTTGCCATTTTGTTTTTATTAACAGCTTGCAATTCACAAGAAACAGAAGGGCAGGAAGCTACGGCTAATACAGAAGTACAAGCCGATGAAAACGAGACAACTTACCCTTTAGAGATAGATGTAACAGATGCTGAAGGAAATACGCAGACACAAACATTTGAAAAAGCACCAGAGCGAGTAGTGACAAATAATCTATCTTCTATTGAAATTTTGTTAGAACTGGGATTGAAAGACAAAATTGTCGGTACCACTCAACCAGATAATGAAGTGACTGGAAAATTTGCTGATGATGTTGATGATATTCCAGTGATTGGCGATAAAATGAATGTATCCAAAGAATCTGTTGCAGAATATGCACCTGATATTGTTGTCGGACGAGAAATGTCATTTGATGACGATTCAATGGGATCAGTTTCCACTTTAAACGAGTTAGGTGCGCAAACCTATATTCAAACGGCAAGTAGTATGTCTGATAATCCACCATTGACGGCGGTTATTGATGATGTGCGTACGTTAGGACAGATTTTTAATGTGAATGAACGAGCTGAGGAATATGCTGAAGAGTTAGAAGAACGTTTGCAAGATGTCGTAGAAAAAGCCGATGCAAATAAAGGCGAAGAAGAGTTAACTCTTCTTCCGATGGTAGCCTATGATGATTCTGATTCAACATTTGCGGCTTTTAATATTTCAGAAGGCTTACAAAGCGATCTGCTTAAACAATTAAATATTAAACCTGCAATCGAAGGAAGTAGCTCAGATCCTTCTTTAGAAACGATCATTGATGCTGATCCAGACACTATTCTTTATGTTACCGCTGACCGTAATGCAGATTTAGATGAAACAGCCGTAGAAAGTATTGAAAACGAACCCTTACTTAAAGGTGTTAGTGCGATTAAAGAAGATCGAATCTATACGACAACTTACGATGACTTTATGGATTACGGACCGCGTACGTTTGATACATTAGAGATGCTTGGAGAAGAGTTGTATGAAGATTGAGTAATTTATAAATAATAAAGAATTACGCTTCTTTTTTGCTTAATTTATTTTAATAGTCGGTCATTAAAAAATTCCCTAACAAGGTTTAGGGAATTTTTTATCTTTTATTTTTTGCTTTTCCAATTATTACCAAATGTTGCTTGTTGTGTTTCTACATGTCCTCGATGTCCATGAACAGTAATTTTATTAAGAGCAGATTCAATTGATTCAAATTCTTTATCCGTTAATTCAACATTCCAAGCAGCAAGATTTTCCAGAATACGTTTTTGACTTTTAGAACCAGGGATTGGGATGACATTAGGGTATTTATGCAGCATCCAAGCAAGTGAAATTTGTGCTTTACTTGCACCTTTTTCTTCTGCAATTTTTTCAAGGATATCTAAGATCGGTTGGTTAGCAATGATATTTTCCTTTGATAATTGCGGAACGAATTTTCTTACGTCATCGCCTTCAAATTTTGTTTCGGTTGTCACCTTTCCTGATAAAAACCCACTTGCAATTGGAGAAAATGGTACCACACTAATGCCATGTTCTAGACAATAAGGAAATATTTCATCTTCGCAATCTCTTTCCATCATTGAATAAAGATTTTGCACGGCAGCCACAGGTGTGACATTATGCGCTTTTGCAAGAATATCAACTGAAACTTGAGACAATCCCCATTCTTTAATCAATCCTTCATCGATCAACTGTCCCATAACTTTTGCGATATCTTCAATTGAAATAAATTCATTTACTCTATGCAAATAGTAGAGATCTACATAATCAGTTCCTAAGTTTTTCAATGAAGCTTCTAGGTGCTTTCGGATAACTGTATATAAATCTGTTTCATCGGATAGTTCATTTTCATCAATATGAAGTTTTGTCGCTAATACAATATTTTCTCTGAAAGGAGCAACTGCTTTACCCACAAGTTGTTCGTTGTGCCCCGGGTAAAACCTTTCTTGTCCATAGACTTCGGCAGTATCAAAAAATGTACAACCAAATTCATAAGCTTTTTTTATCGCTTCAATACTATAGGACTCTTCCGGAACTTGCCCATAACCATGTGAAAAGCCCATACATCCCATGCCAATCGGTGAAACTTCTAAATTACCAATTTTTCGTTTGTTCATGTGAAGTCCTCCTTCAAATTTTAAGTAAAACTTTCTTAGATAGTTTTACTTTACCACCTTAGTGTTACTCTAAGTCAAGCTATTGGATATGATTTTAGCATTTAATCATGAGTGGACACATTTATGTTTCTTTAGTAATCCATGTTCCCGGGTTCATCTTATCTTCATTTTCATTTAAAAGTTCTTGGTAATATTCTACTTTATGATCCATATAAGCAACTAACTTTTTGGTTTGTTCTAATTTTTCATTTGCCAATTGTTGCTGCTTTAATATGATCTCATAACGTGTCAGTATAGTTGAGCTACCTTCTAGACAAAGATCCACATATTCTTTTATATCTTTAATTAGCATGCCGCCTTCTTTAAGAAATTTTACACCGTTAAACCAGTTAACTGATTCTTCACTAAATAGACGTTTATTATTATTGTCTCTAGATATACCAGGAATAAGTCCTTTATCGGTATAAAACCTTACGGTATGTTCAGATGTATCGGTAATCCTAGCAATGTCTTTAACAGTATACACAGTATCAACTCCTTAAATTAATTTTCGAGTTACTCGAAGCTTAATAGAACAGTAACATTCACATGATTTTATTACAATTAAGACAGTGGTAATAAATAATGGAATGAAATATTTTACCACTATGAATAATTTTTCATAACAATGATTTTCATTATCCGTCTTTGTGGTTTCGGATAATGTTTTAGCGTTTCTTTATTCATCTTTTCTATTTCTTAGTTTGTAAACCATAGAGATATGGGGGAGTAAGTTTATATTCTATCTATCCTATGCCTTTAAAGCAACTAGGGCTTATTAATAAGTATTGGATATATTTTTTGTCTACTATTATTATAAAAATATAAGTAAATTGATTCTTTGCTTAGGTAGGTGATGTTAAAAATTGGCGAAAGTTATCTATTTTTCTAGAAGAAATGAAAATTTGCTTTGTGGGAAAATAAAAGATCTAGCTGTGGGAAATACTAAAATAGTAGCAGAAAAAATTGCTTATTATACTGATGCTGAAATTTTAGAATTACTGCCAGTTGTAAATTATCCTACAAGTTACGATGAGACGGTTTTTCTGGCAGAAAAAGAGAAACAGGAAGACTTACGTCCTGAATTTAAACCATTGATGGTTTCAGCAGTATCAGAGGTTATTTTTTTAGGC
Organism: Tetragenococcus halophilus subsp. flandriensis; assembly: GCF_030161475.1. Classification (GTDB taxonomy): domain Bacteria; phylum Bacillota; class Bacilli; order Lactobacillales; family Enterococcaceae; genus Tetragenococcus; species Tetragenococcus halophilus_C. Next base: position 63,566 of record NZ_BSUG01000018.1, read on the forward strand.
TTTCCCAATTGGTGCGGTGTAATGCCCAGAATTGTCGTTCATTTTCTAGAAAAATACGATTTTTCCAATAAGATAATTTATCCATTCTGTACCCACGAAGGTAGCGCTTTTGGTAGTAGTTTATTTGAGCTGAAACAGTTATGTCCAGATTCTTCGATCATGGCAGGTTTGCCGATTAAAGGTTCAAATGTGGCAAAAGCTGATACGGCTATTAAAAATTGGTTAGTACAATATAAAAAAATGGAGGAATAAATAATGGCAAAAAACGAAGAAGTAAAAGATGGAATTATTTTTTCAAGTGGTGAAAAAAATGATGCCTTTGCGCAATATTTTGTAGGACAAAGTTATATGAACAGCTTAGTTGCTGATCCAGAAGTCAACGTAGGTGTAGGTAATGTGACTTTTGAACCAGGTTGCCGAAACAACTGGCATATTCATCACGATGGTTACCAAATCTTACTGGTTACTGGCGGTGAAGGCTGGTATCAAGAAGATGGCAAAGAAGCACAATTCTTGCAAGCAGGCGATGTAATCGTCACTCACGATGGCATCAAACACTGGCATGGCGCAACCAAAGATAGCTGGTTTGAACACATCGCAATTACAGCCGGTACACCGGAATGGTTAGAACCAGTTTCTGATGAAATTTATGATCAATTAGAAAAATAAAAGGAGGTTTTCATTATGGCAAAACAAACTGCAGGACGTGACAACTTAGGCGATTTTGCACCACAATTTGCGGCATTAAACGATGATGTTTTATTTGGTGAAGTATGGGACAGAGAAGAACAATTATCACCCAGGGATCGTAGCTTGGTTACTGTAGCTAGCTTATTAACCCAAGGTGTGCCCCAATTAGAAGCGCATTTAAACATGGCTAAACAAAATGGTGTCACCAAAGAAGAAATTGTCGAAGTGATTACTCATTTAGCATTTTATACAGGTTGGCCGAAAGCTTGGTCAGCATTTAGCTTAGCTCAAGAAATATTTACAGAAGATTAAACAAAATTGTTAAAGTTTTTCGTTATAAAGGGTTCAGGAAACGCTCCTGAACCCTTTACTCATATAAGGAGAGATACACTGTGAGTTATACAATTGGCGAGTTAGCAAAAGAAGTGGGTATGACCATTCACGGCCTTCGTTTTTATGAAAAAGAAGGGCTTGTTATGCCAAAAAGAAAAGGAAAGAATCGAGTGTATTCTGAAGAAGACAAAATGTGGATTGAATTTTTACTGCATATGAAAGAAACGGGCATGTCGATTCAAGATATGAAAAAATACACCACATTAAGAAAGCAAGAAAATCCACCGATCGATGAATTGATGGCCATTTTACTTTCTCATAGAGAAAAAGTACAAAAGCAGTTAGAAATTTATCAAAAGAATTTGGCGTTACTGGATAAAAAGATTGAAGTATATCAAGAAGAAATTAATGATAATAAAGGTGAAGATTTATTTGATAACTTTGTAGCTCATTACGATAACTACCAAAAAGCAAAAGAAATAGAGTAAAAATTACTACTTAAATAGTATATAAAAGGAGATTTTTTTAATGAACAGACCTTATATTTTTTGTCATATGGTGACTTCTATCGATGGAAAAATCGATGGTCCACATAAAGCACTACCCGAAAGACAAAATAGCGGAGATTTCTTCTATAATGTCGCTTTTGGCGAAAATGCTTACTATGATATGCAAGCTTGGTTATCAGGACGTACAACGACAGATGAGTCTTTTACTCATTATAAAAAACCAAACTTGGATAAAAATGCTGCTTCTGTTCCAGAAGGAGATTTTGTTGTTGAGACTGAGTTGCCTAAGTATTACGTATCTGTTGATCCATCAGGAAAGTTAGCTTGGGAAGATGGTACTTTACAATTTAAAGATACACAAGCACACGTTATTGAAGTTTTGACTGAAAAAGCCAGTAACGAGTATAAAGCAATGCTACGTGAATTAAATATTTCTTATGTCATTGTGGGCAAAGATTCTTTAGACTATCAATTATTAATGGAAAAACTTCATGATTTATTCCATATTGAAACGCTGATGCTTGGTGGTGGCGCCGTATTAAATTGGTCCTTTATTCAAGAAGGGTTCTGTGACGAGGTAAGTATTGTGATTGCACCATTTGCTGATGGAAATACATCTACCTCTACTTTCTTAAGCGCAAAAGAAGGTTTATCAGATGACACGCCTGTTTCTTTCTCGTTAGATCATGTAGAAGGAAAAGAAGATGGCACTGTATGGTTGCGTTATAAAGTAAGAGGTAAAGCGTAGTAAAAAACTATTTTAGAATTTTAGCTTTCTAGGAAGAGTTATTTCAAAAAAGTGTGAATAAACATAACGAACGTCATTATTTTCATATTTTGTATTCGTTATGTTTATTTATTTTCAATTGTTATATAGCTCATTTGAAAACAGAAAGGAGATTATTTATGAAAATTGGCGTTATTGGTGCTGGTCACCTTGGTACTTCGGTTGGTTCAGCTATTGCTGAGGGAGGTCATGAAGTGCTTTTATCTTCGCGTCATCCTAAGTACCTGCAAGATTCGCAGCCAAATACATCTATAATGACCATTGAAGAATGTGCTAAAAAGGCAGATGTTATTTTGCTGGCAACACCCTATCGTGCTTTGCCGAAATTAGCACAACAATTAGCTAAGGATATTACAAATAAAGTGGTACTTGATGCGACCAATCCTGAACCTTCTGATAATGGAAAACTTGCTGAAACTTCAAGACAAGAAGGTATGGGAGTCACAACTCAAAGCTATCTTTCTACTGCAAGAGTAGTGCGTGCTTTTAGTTCAATCAATGCTGGAAATGTCCCTCGCAGTAGATATCAATCCTCACCCTTAGCAATCCCAATTGCTGGAGATGATCCTAAAGCAGTTGAGATTGCTAAACAGATAGTAAGTGATGCTGGATGTACACCCGTTGTCACTGGAGACCTTGCTTCAGGACGTATTTTTGAATGGGGAAATCCGGGCTGTTTTGTGAATACAAATGAAGCTAGGTTAAGAAGAATTATTGGAGTGTAAGATATATATCAAAGTATTTTTAAAAATGTTCATTTCTGTAAAAGTAAACGAGGTTTTATAAAATAGTATTAATAGCAAAAACAAACCATAACTACCCCTTTGAAGAGTAGTTATGGTTTGTTTTAAATACAGGTTGGTATTTTGTGAGTAAGGTTCATGTGACATATTCTATATGTTTTATTATTATCATGTAGCTTTACTCTATTAAATTATTCATTCTACTGGTCATTGATTAAAAGCTCTTTTACGACATCCAAGTAGTAATTTACGGTATATACTAAAGCAGCGTCATCGACTAAAAATTCAGGGTGATGGAGAGGGAAATTTTTTCCAGTACCGATAGAAGCAAAAAAGGTGGGTACATGTTCTTGATAAAAAGCAAAATCTTCTCCACCTAAATTAGTATCTAAGGGAACAACATTTCTTTTATTTTTTGTAAAAGATGAGGATAACTTTTTAAACAATTTCAGATCGTTGTTTAAGGGTCCAGGTCCTGTAATCCAATTTACATCAGCGGTTTGGTCAAAGCTATCCGCTGTATTATGAACAATTTTCTCTAATAAATGTAACACTTTTTCTCTAACCTCATTATCAAATGTTCGAACAGTGCCTTCAAAGTGAAACTCATTAGGGATAACATTCCAAGTATTTCCCGCTGTTGTGTGAGTGATTGAAACAACTACTTGTTCATTGGCGGGGACATGTCTACTTACGATTGCTTGTAAATTTGCAACGATTTGAGAGCCGGTTACGATTGGGTCACTTCCTTGCTCTGGATGAGCTGCGTGAGTTCCATCGCCATAGATAATCCCATGGAAACGATCGACACTTGCCATTTGTTTGCTTTCACGAAAACCGATAGCGCCTAAAGGAAGATCGGGCGCATTATGAAAACCGACCAGTGCTGACCAGTCATTAAAATCAACAGTATTGAGAACTAACTGAGCTCCTTGAAAAATTTCTTCTGCTGGTTGAAAAATAAGTCGTACTTTTCCTGGTAAGTTTTCTTCATGCTGTTTTAATAGTTCAGCTGCTCCTAAAAGGGAAGTTGTGTGAAGATCATGCCCACATGCATGCATTACACCTTCATTTATAGATTTATAAGAAAGCTGTGTTTTTTCAGAAATAGGAAGGGCATCAATGTCTGCTCGTAAACCAATGATTTTTCCATCGCTTTTTCCAATCTCTGCGATAAGGCCCGTGTCAAGCTTACTTTCTAAAATTTTGATATTACGTTCTTCGAGAAAGTTTCTTATATAGGCTGTTGTCTGATATTCCTGTCCTGAAAGTTCTGGGTGTTGATGAATGTGGCGACGTATATGTGTTAATTTGTTAAAAAAAGTAGGGTCATTATACATAACAAAATCTCCTTATTGTAAATCTTCAGGTATAAACCAATAATCATCTTCATTTCTGTCTTCTAAATAGTCAGCAAATTCGTCTGATTGATAAGCATCAACTATCGCTTGAGCCCAATCGGAATCCGCATTTTGTTCATCTACGGTAACGACTAGTTCATATTCGTCTAAGATATCTTCATTTAAAAGACTTAACGAAGCGTCGATATCTGCATTATAGACAATACTTCCAGGAATAACGCCATAGTCTATATCTTCTAAACTTCTGGGAATCTGATTGGAGTCCATCTCCACGATATCTAAGTTGTAAGGATTCTCTTCGATATTACTAGATGTAGCTACAATTGGATCCACATCTTCTTCAAGAGTAATCCAATCTGCATCTTCTAATACTAATAAAGCACGTGCAGTATTTGAGGCGTCATCTGGGATCGCGACAGTGTCATTTTCTTCTATTTCGTCCAATGAATCTTTTCTACCACCATAAATACCAGTTGGTACAGTAGGAACTGAGATCAGACCTGTTAAGTTTGCATCATTATTTTTATTGAAGTCTTCCAAATAAGCTTCATGTTGATCGACATTTACATCAATATCCCCTTGACTTAAAGCAATATCTGCTTGTAATAATTCGTCAAACTCTGTTTCTGTTATGGAATACCCTTGTTCTTCTAAAATAGGGGCAATTCCTTCGGTGAATAATTCGCTATAAGGTCCTGGGGAGGTTCCTACATGGATTTCGTTTGTTTCTTCCGTATTTTCACCACCACTACTACATCCAGCAACTAACAATAAAGTAGTACTTAATAACCCAACGACACTTCCAATAACTTTTTTCTTCTGCATTCTTTTTCCTCCTTTTTTATATAAAAAAACATCCTTAAAAGATAATTATCTTTTAAGGATGTATATGTATACATGTTACCACCTTATTTTATGTCAATCTCACAATTGGCACCTTACTAAGTACATTACGACGCTCATAAACTATACTTGTGTTTTAATAACGGAAACTACCGCATGTGATTTATCATAAGATTTACCACATTCACTCCAAAGCCATTTTCAACTTATTTTTTTATCTCTTTCAGCAAACGAGACTCTCTGTAAAAAAATTATAAGTTTACTTACTTTTTCAACGTGTTTGTTTATTAAATTAAAAGGATCATAACAAACTAAAAAATAAACGTCAATGTTTAATGTTCATTTTTTTTAATATTTCTTTCAGGTTATGAAATATCTTTCGTTAATTTGATGTGAATATTCAAAAAATTACTTGACAAGGCGTTCGTCTTTAACTATACTAATTTGCAAATTACAGATAAAGCAATAATAGAGAAGAGTAACTATTGCGTTTGTTAAAGAGAGTCCGGATGGTGTAAAAGGGCACAAATAACTATAGTGAAGATGAACTCTATGCTTTTTGTTCAGTTAACGCTGGATAGACGGTAAAGCAGCCGATATACTGCCGGGTATCATGCGTACTGTTGAGGCGTTAATTGTGAAATTAATGCAAATAAGGGTGGTAACACGAAAAGTCTTCGTCCCTTTGTTTATCATAGATGATAAGCAAAGGGATGAGGGCTTTTTTTAATCTATGAAGGAGGACATTAGGCTATTTAAAACCATTCTGTTTTATTAGAGCAAAAAACGAATAGTAAAAGCAACTTTTTCGTGGAATTAAATAATATTGACCAATATTATTTGTTAGCGATGGGAAACAGTAGGACTGCAGAAATAAGCTTTGAATAATTTAATATTAAATTTTTTTGGCTAATTTCTTTTGAAAGGAGAGAATTCAATGGATGTAAATGAATTTGCTGCTAATTATTATAGGAAACGTAAAGATACAGATTCTTTGAAGTGGGATGCGTTAAAAGAACGTTATGGTGATGAAAATTTATTACCGCTATGGGTAGCGGACACAGAGTTTTCTGTTCCAGACGCTGTGCAACAAGCGCTACAAACAAAAATAAAACAAGGGATCTTTGGTTATTCACTTGTACCAGAAGATTATTTTTCAACTTATGAAAATTGGCAAAAAAGGCATCACCAACAAACTTTTGCAAAAGAATGGTTATTTTTTTCAACTGGAGTAGTTCAAGCTTTATATGATTTGGTCGACTGTTTTACTGAAAAAGGAGAAGCAATATTGATCCAACCACCTGTGTACTATCCCTTTTTTAATGTCATTCAGGATAAAAAAAGACAATTGGTGACTTCTGATTTAATTTCAGGTCCAAATAATTATCGAATGGATTTTGCCGATTTAGAAAAAAAGATAAAAAAATATCAAGTGAAACTATCCATTTTGTGCTCACCTCATAACCCAGTAGGAAGGGTGTGGAAATCTGAAGAATTGCGAACTTATTTGAATATTTGTACTAAAAATAATGTGTTAGTGATTGCAGATGAAATTCATTCAGACTTAATCCTACCTGGGAATCAATTTGTATCAGCTGCTGAGATTGCTAAAGAAGAGGGGGTACTAGAAAATGTCGTGATATGTAACGCGCCATCGAAAACGTTTAATTTGGCTAGCTTATTGAATGCACATATTTGGATTCCTCATGTTAAACAGAGGGAGAGTTATCAAAACTGGTGTCAGGAAAATAGACATACTGAAAACAGCTCATTAGGACAAATTGCCGCACAAGCAGCTTATCAATCGGGAGATCAATGGTTAAATAACTTTTTGGCCTTAGTTACACAAAATTACAATTGGATTAAAGAACAGCTTTATCAGTACATTCCTCAAATTGAAGTGACTGATTTACAAGGTACATACCTACTTTGGCTTGATCTTAGAAAGTGGATCCCTCCAGAAAAAGTTAAGTATTATATACAAGATCAGGCAAAATTAGCTGTTGATTTTGGTGAGTGGTTTTCTACAGAAACGAAGGGTTTTATCAGGATCAATTTAGCCACCTCATTAGCGAATCTGCGTCTGGTTGTAAAATGTTTGGTTGAAGTAAACAAAATGGTCAAATTTGAAGAAAATTATAGTAAAAGTAATAAAAGGAGGCATTATAAGAATGAGTAAATTTCAAATTGCAACTTCTTTAGCACAAATAGGAAACCGGACAGATCCGCAAACAGGAGCGGTCAGCGCACCGATTTATTTATCTACAACCTACGCACACCCTCAATTAGGAAAAAGTACTGGTTATGATTATACAAGAACAAAAAATCCCACAAGAGAGATATTAGAACAAGGACTAGCACAATTAGAAAACGGGGCACAAGCGATTGTAACAAGTTCTGGTATGAGTGCTATCCAGCTAATATTTAATTATTTTACAGGGCATAATCATTTTTTAGTTTCTCAAGATTTATATGGAGGCAGTTTCCGTTTTTTTGAGGAGTTGGAGCAACAAGGCTTGGCTAGCTTTGACTATTTTTATGATATTGCTAGTTTAAGTGAAAAATTGTCTTTTGAAACGACAGCTGTTTTCTTAGAAACACCAACAAATCCTTTAATGCAAGAAGTTTCCATTCAAGAAGTAGCTAAGCTAGCACACCAACAAGGAAGTTTTGTTATTGTCGACAATACATTTTTAACTCCCTTACGTCAAAAACCACTGGATGAAGGTGCTGATATCGTAGTTCATTCGGGAACTAAATTTTTAACAGGTCATAATGATATTTTAGCCGGAGTGATTGTAGCTAAAGACCCAGAAGTCGGGCAGCGTTTATCATGGCTAGCAAACACAACAGGTCCTACTTTATCTAGTTTTGATTGCTGGTTGTTTATACGAAGCTTAAAAACTTTTAAAATACGTTTTGAACAACAAGAAAAAAATGCTCAAATACTCGTGGCATTTTTACAGCAACATCCTTCTATAAGAAAATTACTTTATCCTGGAAAGGGTGGGATGATTACCTTTTATGTATCTGAACATGAGAAAATCAGTCAGTTTTTGGCTAAACTTCAATTGGTTACTTTTGCTGAAAGTTTAGGAAGCACGGAAACTATGATTACTTATCCAACAACGCAAACTCATGCAGATATACCGCAGAAACTACGAGAATCTTATGGTTTGACGCCGAACTTATTAAGGATGTCTGTTGGGATTGAAGATTCGCAGGATCTTATTACGGATTTAAGTTCAGCCTTACAAGTTTTTGAAAAAAGTACTTAAATTGTTTTAGAGAATTTTTCTTTCTAATGGTCGTCTGAGGTGATTTTTAATCATATTATAGAAAACATAAAGTAAACTGTGTGCAAATTGAATTTAAGCAGTGTTGTTTCAAGTCTATTTATCTTAATTTGTTAATACTATAATCTTGATTTTTGCACCAGGTTTATATTTAAAGTTAAGGAAGCAATCGATAGCATAAAAAGTGATGCTATCGATTGATAGCTATTGCGATATTACCCAATTGTCCGCTAGTTTCCATATGGTCGATGGTTTTTTTATCTCTTGTAATCCAAATGTGCAATCGACGATAGGTTTTATATGATATATACTTAGAAATTGAATCCGTTTATTTTTACAGTACAAAAAAATCGGATTGTTGTAGAAGGTACAGAATACGGAAAACTATTAGAAGGTCAAACGATTGAAAATAACCATTTTTGCAATGTATTTGAAATCAATGAGGAGAATGGTTTAATTCAGCGTATGTATGCTTATACAGACCCTAATCTAGGTTTAAATGATAATGAAACGTAATGTGACAAAGCGTTTTTCTTCGGATAAGTGATGTAGTATAGTATGATACTCTTAACTTATTAGCTGTGTAGGAATGAAATACACAAGAACGGAGATAACTATGAGCCTAAATGGATTAATGATGCAGTATTTTGAATGGGATTTACCCAATGATGGCAAACACTGGCAGAGGTTACGTGACGATGCCCAACATCTTAGCGAAAAAGGAATCACGGCAGTATGGATCCCACCTTGTTTCAAAGGGACAGGGCAAGAGGATGTCGGTTATGGGGTCTATGATTTATACGATCTCGGTGAATTTGATCAAAAAGGGACTGTACGTACGAAGTATGGGACAAAAGAAGAACTACATGAAGCAATTGATGCCCTGCATGAGTTTGGTATTCAAGTATATGCGGACGTTGTATTAAATCATAAGGCAGCTGCAGATGAAACTGAGAACTTCCAAGCCTTTCAAGTGGATGAAAATAATCGTCAAAAAGCGATTAGTGAAGAACACGAAATTGAAGGTTGGACGAATTTTTATTTTCCGGGAAGAGAAGGGAAGTACTCGGATTTTGAATGGCATTGGTGTCATTTTTCTGGTGTATCTAAGGATGAAAAAACGGATACTGAGGGGATTTTTCAAATTGTTGGTGAAGGAAAAGGTTGGGCTGACGATGATGAAGTGTCAAATGAATTCGGCAACTTTGATTATTTGATGTTTGCCGATATTGATTATGGTCACAAAGAAGTTCTGGAAGAGACCCAACAATGGATCAAATGGTTTATCAATGAAACGGGAATTGATGGCATTCGTTTGGATGCGGTGAAACATATTAAACGTTCAGTTATTGATGGACTGGTTGACTATGTTCGAGAGGAATTTGGTCAAGACTTCTTTTTTGTCGCAGAATATTGGGAACAGGATACGGAAGTATTAGAAGAGTATTTAGAAAAACAGGATTTTGATTTTTCCATGATGGATGTGCGTTTCCATTACGCCTTGCATGAAGCATCTGTCGATCCAGAAAACTATGATTTAACTCAGTTGTTTGACGGGACTTTATACCATGATAATGCGAAGTATGCCGTTACTTTTGTAGATAATCATGACTCGCAACCTGGTCAATCTTTAGAATCCTTTGTAGAACCTTGGTTCAAGCCTTTAGCTTATGGCATTATTTTGCTTAGTTCCTATGGTTATCCTTGTTTATATTATCCCGATTATTATGGCTACTATGCAGAAGATGTGGATTATGATGGGAATCAGGAGCTTATCGATAAGTTGCTTTATATACGACAACAGTTCGCTTATGGTGAAACAGAAGGTTACCTAGATGATCCAAGATGTATTGGTTTTACGCGAAGTGGCGATGATGAACACCTAGTAGGATGTGCGGTGGTCATTTCTACAGATGGAGACAACGAAAAAGAAATGAACGTCGGAAGTCTTCACGCCGGTGAAACTTATGTTGATGTCATAGGATATCGAGAAGAAGAAATAACCATTGAAGAAGACGGTTCTGCTGTTTTTGCAGTAGATTCTGGCTCGATTTCAGTGTGGGTACCAAAAGAAAAAATTGAGGAATAAAATATTGGCATTAAATAACTTTGTTTTTGCCTGTTTGTAGTATCTGTCATTTTTCTGTTTTCTAATTCATTTGAATTTAGTAAAAAAAAGAGGAGCAAGAAATGTTTTCGAAGTGCTTTCGCACCAACATTCTTCTCCTCGTGGGTTTGGCACCCAATGGGCTGTGGGGGGCTCGAACCCTCGACCCACTGATTAAGAGTCAGTTGCTCTGCCAACTGAGCTAACAGCCCAAAAAATATATTAACTTTTCACTTAACACCTTAATTATCCTATCACCCTATTATAAAAAATGCAAGTTGTTTTTCGTTAGTTATTTTTAAAAGATTGATTCTACTTATTTGTAATAGTAATGTTTTTAGTGTTTTGTTTCAAACTGTTTGGTTGTTTATACGGGTATTTTTTTCCTGTTATGCTATAATGTGGTTGTAAGATGAAAATAGTCAAGCAATTGATTTCACTACCTTTCGTGGCAGTTGCCAATTTTTTATAAACTTGAAAAACAGACACTATTGTATGTACATATAAAAAAGCGAATATTATATTCATTTTTTAAGAATGTATGCTATAATATATGTGCGAAACTAATCAATCAATTGTGTCACCAAAAAACCACCCTATTAGCGTAGGGTGGTTTTTCTTTGCACTGTTGCGCCTCCAGCGTTGGGGCTAGAAGACAACTGGAAAGGTTCTCGCTTAATCATCTAACCAGTGTGATTAACTAATGCAATTACTAGCCCTACAAAAATAGGTGCGATAACCCACGAAACTAATTTTTCAATCAACCATGTCACCCCCTTACAGGGCAGTTGCCAAAAATATTATAACATAGTGTATTAAGTGTTTTGTAACGCTTTCGTATAAAAAAACTATTTTTTGTTAATTTGAAGATCCTGCACTAAACTTTCCTTTATTTTTACAATTATAAAGGAAAGATCTGTAGACTTCCCTTCATTTTTATGGTTATGAAGGAAAGTTTTGTAGAGTTCCCCTTATTTTTATAATTACGAAGGGAAGTTTGATAGACATCCCTTCATTATTACAATTATAAAGGTACAATTTCACTTTTTTATTAGCTTCACTTACGCTATTAGTTGTAGATAAAAATAAAAATTTCTTTCGTAAAAATTATTTCAACTATGTTAAACTTATATAGGAAAAATAAATGGAGGTATGTGTAGATGTATACCGGAGTAGAAATTGATATCGTTGTAAATGACGCTTTAAAAGCTTTTGCGACCTATAAAGAAATTTTCGCAACAGAATTAATTGAAAAAACTGATTTTCCTAAAGGACAAAATGAAGTTGTCTTTACTATTTATGGTACACGAATTCATTTATTGGATGAAAATCCGGAAGCGGGTATGCAGGCGCCCAAAGATACAATTGTGCCTATCTGGTTAAATGTGATGGTACCTGATATTAAAGAAACTTTTCAGCGTGCTATCGATCATGGCTGGATGGAATTGATGCCTCTTACAGATATGTCCGATTTTGGTGTAACAAATGCGGTTGTAGCCGATACTTTTGGATATCAGTGGATGCTGCATCAAATTCATAAAGAGCTTTCTTTTGAAGAACGTAAAGCGATGTTTGAGAAACAAATGGATGATTAATTTTGCTTATTTTTTCTTTATGAGATTATTTTCACAAATAAAAATTTTTTAATTATTTTTCTTTATTTTTATTGCAAAAAAGAATGGCTGAACTCCTCATATATCGGTAAAAGACTTTTAAAAAATTGTGAACGAAACACAACAATTAGTGTTTTCTCCATTCACAAACACTAGATATGGTATTTTATCATTGACTTTTGTCAATCAGTCATTATATGATAGACACAGTTAATTAAAGAAGATATCGAGGAGGAACTAGTATGAATATCACACTATTTTCTAAAAATAATTGTATGCAATGTAAAATGACAAAACGCTTTTTAGCTGAAAATAATATTAATTTTGAAGAGGTTAATATCGATAACGAACCAAATGCCCTTGACTGGTTGAAAGAACAAGGATTTCAAAGTGTCCCTGTTATCACATCTGATGCTACGACAGTTGTTGGTTTCCGTCCTGATCAATTGCGTCAATTGGCAAGCTAATTTGTTCTTTGAAAAATTCGAAAAAAAGACTGGGATTTGTCCGTCACTTCTGACTAACAAGTCCTTCTTTTTTATTTTACCCCATTATTTTATAGATAAGGTTGTGTACCCATGAGTTTAAAAACAATAAAAGACGTCAGCTACTTCAAGCTTAATAATGAAATTAATCGTCCTGTTAACGGTCAAATTCCATTAAATAAAGATCAAGAAGCGCTGGAAGCTTTCTTTAAAGAAAATGTCGAACCAAATACTAAGACATTTGATTCGGCGATGGACAAACTAAATTATTTAATCGACAATGAGTTTTTAGACGAAACTTTCATTAGAAAATATAGTCCTGAATTTCTTGAAAGATTTTATAATTTCTTGGAAGAACAAAATTTTCGTTTTCACTCCTTTATGGCTGCATATAAGTTTTATTCACAGTATGCTTTGCGCACAAATGACGGTAGCCAATATTTAGAAGGTTATGAAGACAGAGTGGCTATTAATGCTTTATACTTTGCAGATGGAGACGAGCAGTTAGCGCTTGATCTAGCAGATGAAATGATTCATCGTCGTTATCAACCGGCGACACCTTCATTTTTAAATGCCGGAAGAAAACGTGGTGGAGAATTGGTTTCTTGCTTTTTAGTACAGTTAACCGATGATATGAACGCTATTGGTCGTGGTATTAACTCGGCTCTGCAGCTTTCTCGCATTGGCGGCGGCGTAGGCATTACATTGTCTAACTTGCGCGAAGCAGGCGCACCTATTAAAGGTTACGAAGGCGCCGCTAGCGGTGTTGTTCCGGTAATGAAATTGTTTGAAGATAGCTTCAGCTATTCTAATCAATTAGGTCAACGTCAAGGCGCGGGTGTGGTTTACTTAAATGTTTTCCACCCAGACATTATAAGTTTCTTGTCTGCTAAAAAGGAAAACGCTGATGAAAAGGTTCGTGTGAAGACGTTATCTCTAGGTGCGATTGTACCGGATAAATTTTATGAACTTACAAGAAAAAATGAAGATATGTATTTATTCAGTCCTTACAGTGTGGAAAAAGAATACGGTGTGCCATTTTCTTATGTAGACATTACAGAAGAATACGATCGTTTGGTGCATAATCCAAATATCCGCAAAACGAAAATTCGTGCCCGTGAATTAGAAGATGAAATTTCAAAATTACAACAAGAATCAGGTTATCCTTATATCATTAACATTGACACGGCTAACCGTGCCAACCCGATTGATGGTAAGATCATCATGAGTAATTTATGTTCAGAAATTTTACAGGTACAAAAACCTTCTGTCATTAATGGCAAGCAAGATTACGAAGTACTTGGGACAGATATCAGCTGTAACTTAGGTTCAACCAATATTGGTAATCTAATGGACAGTCCTGATTTTGGAAAATCTGTGCAAACCATGACGCGTGCATTAACCTTTGTTACAGATTCTTCAGATATCGATGTTGTGCCAACCATTCAAAATGGAAACCATTTAAACCATACCATTGGATTAGGCGCCATGGGCTTACACAGTTACTTTGCGAAAAATCATATGGAATATGGTTCTCCTGAATCTATCGAGTTTACAGATCTTTATTTCATGCTACTAAACTATTGGACATTAGTTGAAAGTAATAATATCGCAAGAGAACGGGGAACAACTTTCCATAACTTTGAAAATTCAGATTATGCTAACGGCAGCTACTTTGCTTCATATATTGCAGATGCGCCTCAACCTAAATCTGATAAAGTGCAATCTTTATTTGAAGGAGTCTTTATTCCAAGTGCAGAGGATTGGCAAGCACTTAGCGATGAAGTACAAAAGTATGGTTTGTATCACCAAAACCGTTTGGCAGTTGCGCCAACTGGCTCAATTTCTTATATTAATGATACAAGTGCTAGTATTCATCCAATTACTCGTTTAATTGAAGAACGACAAGAAAAGAAAATTGGTAAGATCTATTACCCAGCTGCTCATTTAGATAATGACACGATTGGTTATTACACTTCAGCTTATGATACAGATATGCGTAGAGTGATCGATATTTATGCTGCGGCGCAAAAACACGTGGATCAAGGCATGAGCTTAACTCTATTCTTACGTTCGGAAATTCCTGAAGGTCTTTACGAATGGAAGACAGACACCAATAAACAAACGACACGTGATTTGAATATTTTAAGAAACTATGCTTTTCATAAAGGGATTAAGTCTATTTACTATGTACGTACGTTTACTGAAGATGAAGAAGAAATCGGCAGCAATCAATGCGAAAGCTGTGTCATCTAAAGTTTAGAATCAAGGAGGCGCAAAAATGGCAAACACTTATTATGAAGCCATTAATTGGAACGAAATCGAAGATGTTATCGATAAATCAACATGGGAAAAGTTAACCGAGCAATTTTGGCTAGATACGCGGATTCCTTTGTCAAACGACTTAGATGACTGGCGTAGCTTAAGTGAACAAGAAAAACAACTTGTAGGATATGTATTTGGTGGTTTGACGCTATTGGATACCATACAATCTGAAAATGGGATGGAGCGTCTAAGAGAAGACGCTCGTACACCGCATGAAGAAGCTGTTTTGAATAATATTCAATTTATGGAATCTGTTCATGCGAAAAGTTATTCCTCAATTTTTACAACTTTGAATACTAAAGCAGAAATTGATGATATCTTTGAGTGGACCAATACTAATGAATATTTGCAGAAAAAAGCAGAGCGTATCAACGAAATCTATAAAAATGGTTCACCTTTACAAAAAAAGGTCGCAAGTGTCTTTTTAGAAACTTTCTTATTTTATTCAGGTTTTTATACACCTCTGTATTATTTAGGAAATAATAAGTTGGCAAATGTGGCAGAAATTATCAAGTTGATCATTCGTGATGAATCGGTTCATGGGACTTATATTGGTTACAAATTCCAATTAGGATTCAACGAACTTTCTGAAGAGGAACAAGAAGAAATGAAAAATTGGATGTATGATCTTCTTTTTGAATTATATGAAAATGAAGAACATTATACTGAACAACTTTATGACGACATTGGCTGGACGGAAGAAGTTAAGACCTTCTTACGTTACAATGCTAACAAAGCTTTGATGAACATGGGACAAGATCCATTGTTTCCTGATGGCGCTAATGATGTTAATCCGATCGTTATGAATGGGATTTCCACAGGAACCAGTAACCATGATTTCTTCTCACAAGTCGGCAATGGTTATCTTTTAGGGACTGTTGAAGCGATGAGCGATGATGATTATTTGATTGGTTTAGATAATTAGTTAATAAAATTTAGAGCTGGGTATTTTATGTTTAATGTAATGATAAACATAAAATACCCGGTTTTTTTGTTTTATTTGAAAAGTATAAAACAATAATTGCTTTTGGTGACACATCGAGTGAAGTGCCACCAATCCAAGAAAAATTGGAGACACGTTGAAAAAGTTGCCACCAATAAGTATAAATAATGGAGAGATTTATGGATAAATATGAGGAATTTTGGCTTGTTACAAATTAGCATGGAAATTATTCATCCTTATGTTTTTTGAATAAATGGTAGAAAAAATTACTTAGGAGAAAATATGTTAAGTAATAAAATTGGAACAAGACAAGATGAAAAACAAATTCTAGCTTTATGGGATAAAAGCGTGACGGCCACGCATGATTTTTTAAGACGAGAGGATAAAACCAAATTCGGGAAGAAATTCCAAGTTATTTTCCTCATTTAGATATTCGACTTTGGTATGGAGAACTTGATGGATTTTATTTAGTAACAAATCTTACTAACTTTTATGAGAGCTATGATTGGGGAGTTTAAACATATGTGTGAGATGAAAAAGGACCACAAGAAAGAATGTATACTGTTCTTACTTTAGATTCTTAATGGTCTTGCTTTTATCGAGGGAGGGGACAAAATATGGTATGGGCTAACAATAGAGGGAATAGATTATCTTATAAAGTTCATAAGCTAGGAAATAATGTTGTCACAACAATTCCACTAAGGGCGTTAAATATAAATCCTGGCAAGACTGTCAGATATACTATAAAAGATAATCGTGTAAAAGTAGTTAAAGACGTTGCAACAAGTAACATTGAAAGTACCATTTCAGAAACAATAGAGCACTACAATGAATTGCTGACAGAGTTAGTTGATCTTTAGAAGAAAAGTGCATTTATAGTTTGTTTAGATGAAAAAATTATTTCTTAGTTTATAATAAAAAATGCCTCTTGTTTGTAGTAAAATGGTCCCTATAAAATAGACACTGATAAAAAACCCCCTTTAAGCGGTATTTATCATTCTGTTTTATAGGGGCTGTTTTTTATGTACAATAGAGGGAGAGAAACATTTGATTTCGTTTGATCC
>NZ_BSUG01000019.1 GCF_030161475.1 Tetragenococcus halophilus subsp. flandriensis
AAAAATTTTACAACAAACAAAATCAGGAAATATTACTACATTTTAGTCTCCTAAATAAATGGCCTAAAGTCTTGAAATATCAAGGCTTTAGGCCATTTTAACCTTTTGTAAGTGTCAAATTCAGGACTATACTTTTTTATCATAACGTACCGAGTAAAAATGCACAAATCTTATGAATTTTCTTGTGGAAACAACTACTGTTGTAAATGGTTTATAAAAAGCGCGATGGCGGGAAAAGATTGTGCTTAAAAAAATTAAAATTCAAGGATAATTGTTTTATTGACTTTCTTTCACCTTCGCCTGTTTTGGCAGGAAACCTTCAAATGTTCTTTTGCTATTGTTTTTTTAATAGTAATACAGTATTATTAAAAAATAGGTACAGAATTCACATTGCTTAATAGTTTTACTTTTTTATATCCTCACAAAGTTGAACTTATTATTTTGGAGAAATTAATGAGTTATATAGCTTATAATCCTTTGTAGTGAACAAAGAATTTGATCAACAAAAGATTTATATTAACTTTTTTATATAACAGAATAAAGAAAGCTGTTATATATTTAAAGCTAAAATAATACGTATTTACCAGGAGAAAGATATGTACACACTTAACCATGTATTTAAAACTTATCAAACCACTGAAGCATTAAATGATATTTCTTTTACAGTAACTTCGGGAGAAATTATTGGCGTTGTGGGTAAAAGCGGTTCTGGAAAATCAACATTATTACGTATGTTAAATCTTTTAGAAGTACCGACATCCGGACAGGTTTTTATTGAAAATCAAGATAGTAAAGAATTATCAAAACAAGAAATACGTAAACAGAAACAAAAAATCGGTATGGTATTCCAGCAATTTAATTTGTTGAATAATTTAACTGTAAAGGCCAATGTCGCTCTACCTTTAAAAATGGTAAAACAAAAAAAGGACGATTGGGTGGATGAATTATTAAGCTTTGTAGGAATGAAGCATAAAAGAGGAAATTATCCAGCGCAACTTTCAGGAGGAGAAAAGCAACGAGTAGCTCTGGCTCGTGCATTGGTAAGACAACCCGATGTTTTATTATGTGATGAAGCGACCAGTTCGTTAGATGAACAAAATACAGATGAAGTTGTTAAATTATTAAAAAAAATACATCAAGAATTTGGTATTACGGTCTTTTTTGTCAGTCATGAATTAGAAACTGTTAAAAAGCTTTGTCAGCGAGTGTTAGTAATGGAAGAAGGAAAGCTTTTAGGTGAAGTAGAAAACCAAGCAACAAATATTCAATCGACTGATTCGACCTATCTGGAAACAGTACAAAGGAGGTTGACTCCATGACACTGCTTGAAAACATACAGTATTACTTTCCAGAATTTTTGCTTTCTTTACAAGAAACAGGAATTATGATGGGGATTTCCATGGGAGCAGCGCTTGTATTAGGTCTTCCTTTAGGGATTGCTTTGTTTTTATCTAACCCTAAAGTTCGAGGCGGTAAAGCGATCAATTATTGGATTTTGAATTTTTTTATCACTTTAGTACGTTCCTTTCCTTACTTACTCTTTGTTGTCTCCTTAATTCCGGTAACGCGTTTTATCGTTGGGCAAGCTTTTGGACCTTATCCAGCAAGTTTTCCTTTAAGTTTTGTCGCTATAGCTATTTTTGCTCGTCAAGTAGAGCAAGTTCTTTTAGATGTTCCAGAAGAAATACGATTATTATCTGAATCTTTGGGGACTACCATTTGGCAATATATTTGGCACTTTTTATTAGTGGAAGCTAGAAGTGGCATTGTTTTAGGTTATACCACCGCTCTTGTTAGTATTGTTTCTTATTCAACTGTCATGGGCATTGTTGGTGGCGGCGGTGTAGGTGATTTTGCGATTCGTTATGGCTATCAAAGTTATGAAACAGGTATTATGTATTTTGCCATTGTTGTTATGATTACTATTGTTTTTGTGTTTCAAATGATTGGGAATTTACTTGCTCAAAAATTAGATAAAAGAAAGCAGGGTTAAAATGAAAAAAATAGGATTTGGTTTGTTTAGTGTTTTGATGGGAATGAGTTTGGTTGCTTGCGGCAATAATGATGAAGGAGGAAATGCTGATTCGGCGGAAGACAAAACAATTACAGTAGCTGCACAATTGCCGACAATGACCGATATTATTGAAATTGCTGCAGAGGAAGCTGAAGAAGATGGTTGGGATGTGCAAGTAGCTCAAGTCAATGATAATGTTGCTTATAATGATATGGTGGCCAACGAGGAAGCAGACGCGAATTTTGCCCAACATGAGCCTTTTATGGAAGATTACAATAAGGAAAAAGATTCAAATCTTGTAGCTGTTCAACCGATCTATGATGTAAAAATTGGTTTTTATTCTGAAGACTATGATGATGTCGATGATATTCCAGACGGTAGCACAGTAGCATTGCCCAATGATGTATCTAACGAAGGTCGGGCATTGGCGATCCTAGAAGATCAAGGATTGATCAAATTAAAAGATAATGTGGGCTACGATGGTAGAATCGAAGATATTGAAGAAAATCCACATGAATTTGAATGGATGTCGGTTGACCTATTAAACTTGCCAGAGGCTTATAGTGAACCTGATGTTTCCCTAGTTTATAGTTATCCTGCTTATATTGCTAAAATTGGTTTGACGCCAGAAGATGATGCGCTCTTTTTAAAGGATAGAGATAGTGATCGTTATGCTATCCAATTAGTTGCTAGAGAGGACAATGAAGATTCTGAAAAAATACAAGTGTTGAAAGAAGCAATGACCAGTGATAAAGTTCGAGACTATTTAGAAGATGAAGAACACAAGGATACCTCAATACCGACATTTTAAAAATCATGATTAAAACTAAAGGTCAGATAGATATCATTAAGATTCTATCTGACTTTTTTGCTGTGAATCACTACGATTCAGCGACCAGAGGGAGTTGAGAGTAGATCCTTCAAGGACTTAGCGACTTGTCGCTTAGACCTTGATGAGATCGAAGCATAAGCAAAGAGATGAACAGTACTAGGGGAGCGCAGCGGACGTAGTGTCCTTACTTTTCTGAAAAATAAAAGACGAACGAAGAATGCTGAAATAACTTTTTTAAGACCATCATAGTTGCTTCTTGACGGCTTTCTATATAAAATAAAAGGTCAAGAAAAGGAGGGATTCTATGACAAATTTGGAAAAAGCTATCTTTCAATTCGCGGAAAACAAATGTCATTCAAATTCGCTTAAAGAGACTGCCTCTTTGTTTTTTTCAACAGAAGAAATTATGAATAAAATGAATCTCGGTCGTACTCAGGTTAGTCGTACATTAAATCAATTGGTTAGTGATAATATTTTGTTTAAAATCAATACGCGCCCTGTATTATTTTCATTAAAAGAATTCTTTGCAAAAAAGTACCAGCTAGAAATTGCAAGCGAATATGAAAGTATAGAAATTTTTAAAACTAAGTTAAATAGTATTTCTAGTGAAAAGGTTTTCGAAAAGGTTATCGGATATAATAGCGGTTTAGCTGAAGCAGTGGAACAATTGAAGACAGCTATATTTTATCCAAACAATGGTCTTCCAGTTCTTCTTATGGGCGAAACAGGTGTTGGAAAAAGCTATTTTGCTCAGATAATGGACGAATATATGGTACGAGAAGGCGTACTTTTGGAAAACTCTCCTTTTTTTACCTTAAATTGCGCGCAGTATGCAAATAATCCAGAATTACTTTCAGGCATATTATTTGGTTATACAAAGGGAGCTTTTACTGGAGCTGATGAAGACCATAAGGGGTTACTAGAAGCGGCTGATAAAGGGGTACTTTTTCTTGATGAAGTCCATCGTTTAAACGATGAAGGGCAGGAAAAATTGTTTAATTTTATGGATAAGAAGAACTTTTCACGCATTGGCGAAACTAAAGAACGTCAATCAAAAGTGAGATTAGTATTTGCTACCACGGAATCAACTGAAAGCTTTCTGCCAACATTTTTAAGACGAATTCCTATTCAAATTTACATTCCTAGTGTTGCTGAGCGAAGTCTTTTTGAAAAACGACAACTGATTGAATACTTATTTAAAAAAGAAAGTCAAGACATTAAAAGGACAATCGAAGTAACACCACGGGTCATGGATATTTTATTACAAACCACTTTTTCAGGAAATATCGGAGAAATGGAAAATGTGATCAAGTATGCTTGTGGTAGTGCTATTGCTCATAGTAATGAAAGTAGACAAGTGGAGATAAAAATTAAAGATCTACCGCAAAAAATTTATGCGTCCTTTGATTCACCCGTAGACCTTGCTAGTACAGAAGAAGAAAATTTAGTTTTTTCTGATCAAATTAATTTTTCTGTGACTCCAAGCACCACGGGTGAACTACAGAAATTTGTTCAGCACTTAGTCTGGTTGTATCAAGATTATCAAAAAGAAACTGGCTATACTGTTAAACACCAATTACATCAACAAACTGTGAAATTTATGGATGATGTAATTTTTCGCGAAAAGCAAAGAAATCAAGCGGCTCTAGAAAAATTTATTTCAACAGTGATGCAAGAAATTTTTCGCGAAATTGATTCACATACAAAATTTCAATATGATGGTAACCTCGTTTTACTTCTTTCTTATTACATTTATCATTATAGTTTAAAAGGAATCAATCTAACGGATCTCTTTGATAGTGAGTTTACTGCTTTTGTACAAAATAATTACCAAACAGAACTCAATCAAATTATTCCTTTATTACCAGAAATTGAAAAGCGCTTAGATGTATCCTTTACTAAAGCAGATCAGTTACTGTTTGCTCTTTTTTTCTCAACTTTAAATTACGAAGTAAAAAGTAATGAAATCAATGCGATTATGATTGCGCATGGGTATGCCACGGCAAGTAGTATCGCAAATGTTTGTAACCGAATGTTAGGCGGTGCAGTGTTTACTAGTATTGATATGCCAGTTGAGTCAACGATTTTTGATATCTCAGAAAAAGTTCTTCGTTATCTGGAAGAATATTCTGTTAAACAAGGGTTATTGGTTTTAGTTGATATGGGATCTTTAAATATGATTTACGAACAGTTGAAACAAAATATTAACCAACCGATTTTATTTATTGACCAATTGAGTACGCCGTTAGCCTTAGAAGTAGGAAATTTGATTCAACAAGATCATTCCTTAAATGAAATTGCTGAGAGTATGAAAGAGGTTGTTGTACCGAATATCCAGTTATACTATCCTAAAAAAAGTAAGAAGAAGGCAATTGTTACGACTTGTTTTTCTGGTTTAGGCGTGGCTATCCAGATTCAAAAGCTGCTTTATGATTGCTTAGGAGGTATTTTAGAAGTGGATATTTTACCGATTGAATTTGCTGAATTACAAACCAATGGCTTATCAGAAGCGTTTTTAAGTCAATATGATGTTTTATCTGTTATTGGAACAAATGATGTTCATATTCCTGAGATGAAGTTTGTCTATCTGGAAAATATTATTTCAGGTAATGGCGATACGCAATTAAAAGAAATATTTGAAAACTTATTATCTGAAACAGAAATTCGTGAAGTCAATGATCGTTTAGTCAAAAACTTTTCTTTGATTCGCGTTTTAGAATCACTAACAATTCTTGATACGAAACGTATTATGGAAGTCATCGAAAACTGTATTCAAGATCTAGAACGCCGATTAACTTTACGTTTATCCAATGCACGCAAAGTAGCCATTTATGTTCACGTAGCTTGTATGGTGGAACGTTTAATCCGCCATGCGGAAATCACTGATTTTCCTAATTTAGAACAATTTGCTTTTGAACATGAAAAAGAAATAAGAGTGATTCAAGACATCTTTAGTGTGCTAGAACCAGTTTATAGTGTGACAATTCCTCTGGAAGAAACCTGTTATATATACAATATTCTCTATCTTGATTAGCGTGTCACTAGTTGGCACGCTTTTTGCTTTTAATAGAACTGAAAGGAGGATTCGATGAAATATTTGATTGCAACACACGGCGAGTTTTCAAAAGGCATCATTGATGCAGCTCAATTGATTGCGGGTAGTAATAATCAAATCGATTATTTTTCAATGACAAAATCAAAAGGGCAAGAAGAAGCAGAAGAAGAGGTAAAAAATTATTTAGAAAATACACAGGGGCAAGAACTTGTGGTGTTAACGGATGTTTTTGGTGGAAGTGTCGCCAATTTGTTTACCGATTACCTTTTGAAAGATTATAAATTTCAATTAGTTACCGGAGTGAATCTTCCTTTGGTATTAACCATGCTATTATCTGCGGATACAGATAGTCAAAGATTGATTATAAACAGTATTGAAGAAGCTAAAAAAGGAATCATCTATATTAACGAACTTATTGAGACACAAGGAGGAGATCACAATGACAATCGCACTATTGAGGATTGATGATCGGCTTATTCATGGGCAAGTCGCTTTTGGCTGGACGTCATCTTTAGGCGTGAACACGATCTTAGTTGTTAATGATGAAGCAAAAAACGATCAAATGAAAGCTATGTCTTTAAATCTGGCTAAACCGAGTAACGTCAACCTTTATATCAGAGGAGTAGAAGAATCTGGTGAAATCGTACAAAAGTTTAGTACTTCAAAAAAGAGTAATGTGCTGGTACTAACTAAAAATACTGAAGACACCTATAAGTTATTGAAGAATACAAAAGATGCGGTAAAAGAAATAAACATTGGTGGGCTACGTTTTGCAGAAGGAAAAAGGAAGCTAACTGATTTAGTCGCAGTAGATGATCAAGATATTAACTATTTAAAATCTATTCGGGATATGGGAATTGATATTGAATTTCGGATGTTACCCAATGATAAAAGGAAAAAATTAGAAGATTTTTCTATTTAATAAAAAAAGAGGAGGGCTGTTTATGCTAGCGCAAGCTTTAACATTAGGTATAGTAGCTGGGATAGGCATACTAGATGGACGTCTCTTTGGGCAAATGATGTTTGATAGGCCACTAGTCTTAGGGTTGTTTGTGGGTTTAATTTTAGGCGATGTAAAAGAAGGAATTATCATTGGTGCACAGCTAGAATTGATTTGGATGGGAATTGCGGGAATTGGCGCTGCAACACCTCCAGACATTGTAACAGGTGGGATATTGGGCACAGCATTTGCAATCCTTTCTGGCAGAGGTGTTGAAGTCGCTCTAGCTTTAGCTGTACCTATTGCAGTATTAGCGCAAACATTAGGCGTGTTAGTACGTATTATTAATACATACTTTTCTCATAAAGCTGATGAATACGCCAAAGAGGCCAATTATAAAGGGTTAGCTTTCTCAATGTGGATTCCTGTCTTGTTATTTTTCTTGAGTACGTTTGTCCCGACCTTTTTGGCTATTTTACTGGGTGCTCAACAGGTAAGTAGTTTAATTAATGCTGTACCAGATGTCATATTAGACGGCTTAGGTGTTGCGGGTAATTTATTACCAGGTGTTGGGTTCGCGCTACTTATGGATATGTTATTTTCCAAAAAAATGGCGCCGTTTTTCTTTATTGGCTTTTTAGCAGCAGCTTACCTGGAATTAGATATTACTGCGATTGCATTATTTGCTGCTTGTGTTGCTTTTGTTATCCATTTTTATATTGAACCTAAAAATAATATTAAACAAGAAGTGGAACAAGCAGACAATCTAACGGAAGGAGAGATTGACTTTGACTAAAGTAGCGAAAAAAGACCTTAATAGTGTGTTCTGGCGCTCTTTTGCATTGCAAGGTGCCTTCAACTTTGAACGAATGCAAAATATTGGGTACGCCTATTCTATGGTACCTATAATCAAAAAGCTGTATAAAAATAAAGAAGACCAAGCCAAGGCTTTGGATCGGCATCTGGAAATCTTTAATACTACACCACAAATGGTGCCCCTAATTTTAGGGATTTCTAGTGCGATGGAAGAAGAAAATGCCAATAATGCAAGCTTTGATGAACAATCGATCAATGCTGTTAAGGCTTCTTTAATGGGGCCTTTAGCTGGTATTGGTGATTCAATCTTTTGGGGAACTCTGCGTGTAATTGCTGCAGGTATTGGTGTTTCCTTAGCTGAACAAGGAAGTATTTTTGGGCCAATTTTGTTTTTAATTATTTTCAACGTCCCTAATTTCTTGCTGCGTATTTTTGGTTTGAAGATGGGGTATCAAGTGGGTGTTAACTCATTAGAGCGTATTCAAAAAGAAGGATTAATGGATAAAATTATGTCGGTAGCGACAATTATCGGATTAGCTGTGGTAGGCGGTATGGTGGCAACTATGCTTGATATTACTACACCGCTCGAATGGTCAAATAGTGGTGCAGAAATTATTGTCCAAGATATTCTTGATGAAATCATGCCAAAAATGTTACCGCTGATTTTCACTTTGATTTTATTCCGGCTAATTAAAAAAGTGAGTGTAACCAAACTAACGATTGGAATTATTATTTTTGGTGTAGCAATGCATGCACTATCAATTTTATAAACAACAAGGAGGAATTTTAAATGGCATCTATTGAAAGTTATTTACAAGAAACACCGGAAAAAATGTTAACGATTATTGAGAAATCAGGAGAATTATTTACGGAAATAAAACAGGCAGCAATTGAGCGGATCGTCATTACAGGTTCAGGGACTAGCTATCATTCGGGCAAACAAATGGCGAAACAAATGCAGCATTTACTACAATTTGAAGTTGTTGCACTTTATCCCTTTGAAATTACCAAAGAAACATTTTTAAAAGACAGTGATAAAACTTTAGTTGTGGGGATTTCCCAAGGTGGCAGTAGTTATTCCACTTATAACGCTATGAAGTTAGCGAAAAGCTGCGGTTGTATGACCGCTTCAATGGCAGGCAGCGAGAATGCCTATATTGATGAAGTCGCAGACTATGTGTTGACGGTGTATTGTGGAGAAGAAACAGCTGGGGCAAAAACCAAAGGCTTCTACTGTACAAAATTGAACTTGTTACTGTTAGCATTAAATATTGGAAAAGCACAAGGACAGCTTTCTAATGAAATATATGAAAAAGAAATAGCAGCAGCTAAAGAAGCTGCTGATCATTTTAAAACTGTTTATGACGCTTCAGAGAAATGGATTGAAACCCATAAAGAAACGCTAGCATCAGCTGATGAAATCCGTATTACAGGACCTGCTTCTTTGTATGGAGACATTCTAGAAAGTGCACTTAAGTTATTGGAAACGATGCGTTGTCCAGTAACCGGTTATGAATTTGAAGAATTCATTCATGGAATTTATAATGCTATCAATGAAAAATCGACTGTGTTTATTTTAGACGATGGCAACGAACCGCGCACAAACAAAATGAAAGAAGTTCTTTCCGGTTGGTCTGATTCGATTTTCTTAATGACAAATTATGAATCCGAACAAGCAGACTTAGTTCTCCCAACAGGTGAAAATCCAGAAGGCTGGAACTTTAATTTCATTATTCCACTACAACTAATTTGTGCAAAAATACCGACCCTGCGTGGTGTAGATCCATCTACACCTAAAGATCCAAATTTTCATATGAAGTTAGGATCGAAAAAGATGAATCAATAATATAAAAAGTTGCCTGGACATAAAATCGAAAGTGGGTTTATGTCCAGGCTTTTTTTGTGCCGTTAAGGTGAAGCTTAGTTAGTAAATGATTTGGCAGTTAAAAAGAAGATACATATAAATGAGTACTCTTCTAGAAGATTGAGGGGAGTTTAGCCAAGTTTTCTTCTTTTATTATATAAGATAAATTTTAAACTCCCATAGCTATTTAATTTCTATCACAATCCAAGCTATAATAGATAGTACGAAGTTAAAATACTCGGAGGTACTTTTTTACTATGAGTCTACAAAAACTAAAAATATATTTCTTACTGTTTCGGATTACTTTTTCTGTTAGTGCATTTACTTTTGGTGGGGGTTATATTGCGATTCCGATGATGCGCAGATATTTTGTTAATGATCTGGAATTAATCAGTGAACAAGATCTAATGGATATGGCGGCGATTGCCCAGTCAACGCCAGGGGCTATTGCAGTCAATATTGCGGTGTTAGTTGGCTATCGTATTGCTGGGTTAACTGGCGCGATCATAAGTTGTGTTGGGACAGTGTTACCGCCTATTGTTATTATTTCTGTAGTTTCTATGTTTTATCAAGCTTTTCGTGATAATCATATTATTTCTGCCATTCTTAAAGGTATGGAAGCAGGCGTTGCTGCAGTAATTGTTGATTTAGTCATTGATATGGGACAAGTTATTTTAAAAGAAAAGAATTTTTTATTAACAATAATGCCGCCGCTAGTATTTGTGGCTAGTTTCATTTTCAATATCAATGTGTTATTTATTATACCTAGCTGCGCTGTTTTATGCGTTATCCAAACTTATATAAAAAGTAAAACAGGAGGAACGTTTGATTGAATAATTATGTTTTGACACTATTTATTATTTTTTTACAAATCGGACTATTCAGCATCGGCGGTGGTTATGCCATTATTCCTTTAATACAAGAACAAGTTGTAAATACCTATCGCTGGCTCACTATACAAGAATATACCGATATTATTACCATTTCACAAATGACACCCGGTCCTTTAGTAGTTAATACAGCTTCTTTTGTAGGTATCCGTCTGGCGGGAGTAGGTGGCGCTATTGCAGCGTCTATTGGTAGTATATTATCAGGAACAATTTTTTCAGTTGCTTTATATAAATTTTTTAAAAAGTATAGAAACATCGACAGCGTTGCTAATGTTTTGAAAGGACTAACCGCTAGTTCTGTAGGTCTCATCGCATCTGCCGCGTCAACAATTATTTTGATTGCTGTGGTTGGCACCTCGACTTTCGACCTAGAAAATTTTAACTTGAATGTGATGGCGGTTATTTTATTTATTTCTTCTTTATTTTTACTGAGAAAGTATAAATTAAATCCGATTTTGGTTATGGTATTAACGGGTGTTGTGGGGTTGTTGGTTTACTGAAAACTATAGATAATAAAGATTTTTAGTTATTTCTATTCTCCAATTGGCGGCAGAGTAAAGTAATAACTTACAAATGCGTGTAAATAATGCCATGAAATTAAATAAAGAAAGTATACAAATTGAAAACGAGTATAGCTTATTTTATTTGGAAGAACCAAATTTGGTCTTGAGTACAATCAAAAAAACCGAAAAAAATGACATGATTTTAGCTCGTTTATTTAATGGGACAAATAAGACGATAACAATACCTGGAAGGATGGAGCGTTATAGACTAAACGAAACATTGTATGGATTACGTATGAAACTTTAGAACCAGGTGAAATTTGTACATTCCGAATTAAATAACTTTACATTATAAACTAATCTATAAACTTATCACTTAGAATAAGTTGTAGATTGGTTTTTATTTACTCTAATTTTTATTCAAGTGTTCAACTATTTTTAAACATTTGTCCATAATTATTTGGTCTCCTCTGATAAGAAACTATATGCTAATTTATAACTAGAAGGTGAGGGAGAAATGAATACTCAGTATACTGACAGCAAAACAAGAAGGTTACACATATTTGGAAGGTTGCTAAATTATGAACATTTAAGTTACCAACAACTTTCTGAGGAATATTTTGTTTCTAGAAGCAGTATTGCAAATGATATTTCGTATATTAAGAAATTATTTTTAAAAGAGGATTTATCGTTAACTTTCGATAATTCAGGTACCTTTTTTGCAGGAAATGAAATACAAGTTCAAAAATTATTAAAACGTTTTATTCTTCAACATGAAGAAGTAATGGATATCGATGATTCTTTGTTAAAGCAAATAGCTGATGTTTTTCATAAAGCAATTGAAAAAAGAGAGATCGATATTCCTGAAAGCCATATCGAAAATATCGTCGTTTCAATATATTTGATTATTGCTCGTTCTAAAAGAGGTTACACCATCAAACTTGAAAATAAAAATCAACTTAGCCATTTATTTTTTGAATTTGATAAGTATCCCATTGTGTATGATCTCTTAAAAGAGATAGAGAAGTACGGTATTTATCATTTTTCATCTGATGAGGTACAACATTTAACATATTTAATTGTGGGAAGTGGCTTACGTTTCTTTTTAAAAGATGAAAAAATCCCTTTCTCTTTTAGAGATAGGATCAGAGCGTTAATAAAAAAAGTTAGCGAAGGTCTCAATATAAAATTAACGCAGGATGAACGTTTGGAAGAAGACTTAGTTGTTCATTTATACCAATTACTCTTAAGAACAGATGCACAAACAACTATAGTTAATCCATTGATTGATGAAATTAAACAAACATATCCCTCTTTATTTGGAGTTGTTTGGTTTGCTTTAAGTGATTTTTGTAAGCCTTATCAAATTAAGTTGTCGGATGATGAGGTAGGATTTGTTGCTATTCACTTTCAAGCAGCAGTTGAACGATTAAAAAAAACGAATAAAATTTTATTTGTTTGTCCTAATGGAATAGGAACTAGTTCCTATGTTTCGGCAAAAATTAGAAGAATTTTACCTGGTATCAACAGCATTGAGACTGCTTCTACTGCAAAACTTAAAAGTATGGATCTTTCTAATATTGATTTTATCATCTCGACGATCGCGATAAATGAGCATAGGAGACCTGTAGTGACAATTTCTCCTATGGTTACAGCGAAAGATATGAAAAAAATAATGAACTATTATATTGACTTAATTATTTGCAATGAAGAAAAAATGTTCGAGCAATTCGAGTTTAATTACGAAACAAAAAATATAATTAGCAGAGATATCATATTTGATAATTTCTTTACAAAAAAAGAAGCACTCGATTACTTGTTCGAAAAACAAAATTTTTCAAATAAATTATTAAAAGAAAATTTTATTGCTTCTGTTTGGGAAAGGGAAAATTTACAATCAACTTATTTTGATAATGGTTTTGCTGTACCTCATGGAAACCCCGCCTTTGTAGAAAAAACATCCATTTCGGTATTAATTTTAGATAAAGCAATCTCTTGGGGAAACCAAATGGCAGATATCATTATTTTATTATTAATCAGGGAAGAAGATGTTGAAAAAGTTGAACCAGTAATGAATTTAATTATGAAAGGTGTTAGAGATAAAAACTGGTTTATTTCAAAAATGATGGAGTTAAAAGAATGAACAATTTACACAATACTACAAAATATATAACTGTCTGGAGAGTGTATTGAGGAAAATGAAAGAGATTATAGATAAGAGTAATATATTTTCAAGAATCGCGATAGAAAACTTTGCTGATTTAATTAATTTTATCTCAGCTCCGTTGGTGAGTAACCAAGACGTATCACAAGAATTTCCTGACCAAGTAATTGAGAGGGAAAAAAAGTTCCCCACAGGTCTTCCAATTCAATCATTTGGGGTAGCGATACCTCATACAGATACAAAATTTGTTAATAATGATAAATTAACTATCGTGACTTTAGATAAACCTATTTCAATGAGGGTTATGGGAGGAACAGGGGAAGAAAAAGTAGATGTTTCAATTATTTTTTTATTGGCTTTGAGTCAGTCAAATAAGCAATTAAATATTCTGACAGAATTGATGAAAATATTTCAAAAATCTAATTTATTAGACAAAATTTATAATAGTAACAAGGAAGAAATTTACGAAATAGTAATTAATAATTTAAATTTGGAGGGAAAATCATGAGTGTAAATTTATTATTTGTTTGTGGTACTGGAGTAGCAACATCTACGGCCGTTGCTCAAACCGTAACTAAATATTTGAAAGAAAGAGGCGTTAAAGACATAAAATATAAACAAACGAATATCTCATCAGTTCAATCTAATGTACAGGGAGTAGACTTAGTAGTTTCTACTACTAACATCCCTTACGATATAGCACCACCAGTAATAAATGGGTTGCCCATCTTGACCGGAGCAAATCAGAATAAAACGTTGGAAGAAATATATAGTATATTAACAAAAGAGAGGGAGTAAAATGGAGACTTTATACAATATAGTACAATACGTGTTAGATTTTGAAGCAGCTGTTTTAGTACCCATTGTAATGTTTATACTGGCTTTGATACTTAGAGTGAAGCCCAGTCAAGCTTTTAAATCTGCCTTAACAATCGGTGTAGGGTTTGTAGGGATTTTTGCTATATTTGGACTTTTCACCGATATAGTTAGCCCAGCTGCTCAAGGAATGGCTGACAATGCTGGTATTAACTTACCGATAGCTGATTTAGGTTGGCCACCACTTGCTGCTATTACTTGGGGAACTCCAGTTGCACCATTAGTTATTTTAACTACCATTATTATTAATATTATCATGTTGACATTTAAATGGACTAAAACTGTAAACGTAGATGTTTGGAATTATTGGCATTTTGCACTCGTAGGCGCATTTGTATATTATACAACTGGTAATCTTTGGTTAGGTGTCGTTGCTTCGGGAATACTTACGGTAATAACATTATTACTGGCAGATTGGTCTGCTCCTTTATTACAAAAAACATGGGGATTAGAGGGAATCTCCTTTCCAACTGCTTCTTCCGTAATCTTTTTCCCGATAGGTTTATTTGGAAATTGGGTTATAGATAAAATACCAGGTGTCCGAAATATTGATATCAATCCAGAAAATATACAAAAAAGATTTGGCATTTTTGGAGAACCTTTAATCATCGGGACTCTTTTGGGGGCCCTCATAGGTGTTTTGGCTGGTTATGATCTTCAAAATGTGTTATCCATCGCTATTAATGTGGGCGCTGTAATGTTCATTTTACCAAGGATGGTAGCAATCTTAATGGAAGGTTTACAACCAATATCAGACGGAGTGCGCGACTTTTTGAATAAAAGGTATGAAGGCGTAGATGAATTGTATATTGGACTTGATCACGCGATAGCAGCAGGACAATCTACAGTAATTTCTACTGGATTATTATTAACTCCCATCGCTTTGCTGATTGCTTTTATACTGCCGGGAAATAGAGCGTTGCCTTTAGGAGATCTTGCTAACCTTGCATTATTTTCTTCGATGATGGTGTTAGCTTCTCGAAATAATATCTTCCGAGCACTACTTATTTCTATTCCTATGATTATCGTTGATTTATTAGTTGCTACTAATTTAGCGCCTTTGATTACTCGTATGGCAGAAGCAGTTAATTTCTCATTACCAGAAGGTGGCGGATTAGTTACCAGTTTTCTAGATGGAGGTAATCCATTACGATATTGGATCTATGAAATATTTAATGGTAATATTTGGGCCTTAATTGCAATTCCGATAGGACTCATTTTAATTTGGTGGATTTATAAAGTTACGTACAACAGAGCATTTTTGGTTTCTACAGAGAGAAAGGATAAGTATGAATAGAGAGTTTGTAATTTCTGTGGACATAGGGACAACGAATACGAAAGTAACATTATATCGTATAGAAGATTATAGCGTAGAAAAAAACGAAAGTTTCAAAACGTCTAAGTTTACTGATAACTACGGAGAACTATTTGATATTGATGAGATATATGAAAAAATTGTAGAAGTTTTAAATAAATTTATAAAAAGTTTTTCAGGGAATATTGATTCAGTAAACATTACTAGTGTTGGTGAAGTAGGGATATTGCTAACTAACGATTTTGTAAGAGCAACTGATGCAATTGCTTGGTATGATATTCGTTCAAGTGAATTTATCGAAGACC
Source organism: Tetragenococcus halophilus subsp. flandriensis (assembly GCF_030161475.1). Taxonomy (GTDB): domain Bacteria; phylum Bacillota; class Bacilli; order Lactobacillales; family Enterococcaceae; genus Tetragenococcus; species Tetragenococcus halophilus_C. Next base: position 15,575 of record NZ_BSUG01000019.1, read on the forward strand.
TTACAAATGAAGAAAAAAAGAGGATTTATGAAATAACAGGTTTGCCCGCTCATACTAATTATGTAGTAAGTAAATTAAAATGGTTATATGAATATGGCAATGTTAGCATAACTAAACAGTACATTTGGGCAAACATATCTGATTATATAGCTTATTTATTGTCAGGCAGTTTACGTACTGAGTATTCCTTAGCCTCACGTACTATGTGCTTTGATATTCAAAAAAAATGTTGGTCAAGTGAAATATTAAAAATTTTCGATATACAGGACTTTGTGGCATTTCCAGAAGTAGTTTTGTCTGGGACAACTATTGGTTACACTGATCTTTCTGTAACAAAAAGCTTAAGAAAAGAAAAGATAGCTGTAAAGATAGCTGGTCATGATCATATGGTAGGTGCATATGGAATTAAATTACAAAAAAATGAGTTGTTAAATTCTACAGGTACTACTGAAGGTTTACTATATATAAGTGATAAAGCTTATGTTAACCAAGAAAACTATAAAAAACAACTCTCAAGTGGAGTTTATATTGACCCAAGTTTTTATACTTTATTTTCCTCAATGCCTACAGGAGGAGCTGCCTTTGAGTGGATTCAGCGGTTATTCAATATAGATTCTCATGTATTTAATAAAATGAATGATGAACTCTACAGAGACTATATGAATGGTAATATAAATCTAGAAAACTGTTTAACAGTAATCCCTCATTTAAATGGGTCAGGTTCTCCTTTTAAAAATAGTGCATCAAAAGGTTTAGTATATGGTTTGACAACGAATACTAATCAAAAAGATTTTTTGTTAGGTATACTAATTGGGTTAAGTATGGAAATGTCTTATGTATCCAAAAGTTTTCCACTGAAAGAAATTGACCGAGTTGTTGTAATTGGTCCTGCTATAAAAAATAAGTTGTGGCTACAATTGAAGGCCGATTTTTTAAATAAAGAAATAGTCTCCATTAATACTGACGAAGTGGTTTCTTTAGGCGGAGTTAAAACTGCTTACAAAGAACAATCAAATGAAAAATATAATAAAGATATAATAGAACCAAATTCTAGAAATACTAAAGAAATCAAAGACATAAAGGAAAAATATGAATTACTTTATAAAACAAAAATGGAAATTACTTTATACAAAAATGAAGAAGCTGAGTAAATAAACTGCTCTAAGCATAAAAAGAATGAGCTTATTATAAAACAATAGTTTAAAGTTTTTAAAGCTATAAATTGGTTTTCAATAAAGGAGAGATAAAGTTAAATGCAATTAGTTAATGGCTACAAACTAATGTCTTATGCAACAGAAACTCATAGTGTGTTACCTGCGTTTAATACGACTAATTATGAGTTAACACAAGGGATAATCCAAGGCATACAAAAAACAAAATCAGGAGGATATATAGCTATTTCATCAAGTAATCTTGAGCTTTCAAGTCCTAATATGATTGCAAGTATGGTAAGGTTTGCAATGAAAGATGCTGAAGTACCCGTAGCGCTTCATCTAGATCATGGAAAAAGTTTTCAAGATGTAAAAGAGTGTGTTGAAGCTGGCTTTACATCAATAATGGTAGATGCGTCACATCTTCCATTTGAAAAAAACATTGAGGAAGTAGCTAAGATAGTAAGATATTGTCATTTTTTCAATATTCCCGTAGAAGCAGAATTAGGTGCAATTGGCGGCAAGGAAGATGATGAATTGAGCGAAGCAGGTAAGACTAATCCAAATGATGTAAAAGAATTTATTGAAAGAACTAATTGTGATTTGTTAGCGGTTTCTGTAGGAAACGTTCATGGGTTAGATATAAAACCTAACTTAGACTTTGAACTACTCGAAGATATATATAATATCTCTTCAGTCCCTTTGGTTTTACATGGTGGTTCAGGCATCCCATTTGATCAAGTAAGACGAGCACGAAAGAATAATTTAATAAAAGTAAATTATGGTTCAGATTTAAGAAATGCATTTATTAGTACTTTTGGTAAAGAATTTGAGAATAATCATAATGCATTTGATGTAAAATCATTGTCTAAAAAAGCTATAGAAAATGTAAGTAATAAAGTTATAGAGATAACTAATGAGATAAATTATTCGAATAATCAATAAGATGTATTTTTTAAGTTGAAAGCAAATTAATCCAGACGATGCTTAGTAAGTCTTGGGTTAATTTGTTTTTTATTGTAGATTTTTAGTTCGTTGTTACTTATCATATAAAAATACGTTTTTATTATCTCTTACTTTTTGTAAGCAAAATAATTGGAATTCTCATAAAATAGTTTATAGTAAGGGTATAATAAATGTAGAGGGGTATGGAAATGGTAGATAGTAATAAATTAACATTTGGTTTAGATACATTCGGAGATATGGCTTATGATGATCAAACGCAAGAAAGATTCAATTATGGTCAATCACTGAGAAACATTATTGAAGAAGGAAAGTTAGCGGATCAAGTAGGTGTAGACGTGATTGCTTTAGGTGAACATCATCGTTCAGAATATGTAATTTCGAGTCCGGACACAGTTTTAGCGGCTTTAGCAACAGTGACTGAAAATATTACCTTGGGAACAGGGGTCACAATATTAAGTTCGGATGATCCGGTGCGAGTTTATGAACGTTTTGCGACAATTAACGCTATATCTAATGGACGTGCGCAAGTGATGTTGGGTCGTGGTGCATTTACTGAATCATTCCCATTGTTTGGCCATGATGTCAGAAATTACGAAGACTTATTTGAAGAAAAAGTTGCTTTATTTAATGAATTGTTAAAAGACGAGCCTCTGACTTGGGAAGGTCATCTTACTCAATCCTTAGAAGATGTACAGCTGTATCCAAAAATGGAGAAACCATTGCAGGTACGTATTGGTGTTGGTGGTTCACCCGATTCAGTAATTCGCGCAGCTAGATATGGATTTCCTATAGTGTTAGCGGTAATTGGAGGTAATCCTTATCGTTTTAAACAATATATCGACCTTTATAAAAAAGCAGCGGCAAAATTTGGTATGCCTGTTTATCCAGTGGGTATACATTCGCCTGGTGTAATTGCTGATACGGATGAAGAGGCTAAAGAAATTGCTTGGAAATATGTGAAACGGACAATTGATCATCTTAGTGAAGAGAAAGGCATGCCAGCGATGACTAGAGATCGCTTTGAATTTGAAGTTACTAATGGTTCTTATTATGTTGGTAGTCCTGAAACCGTAGCACAAAAAATGGCTCGGGTAATGTCAGAAGTTGGTCTTGAACGTTTTGACTTGGTATATGGCGGTGGCGGCCAATTGCAAAAAGATCGTTTTAAAATGATCCAATTATACGGCGAAAAAGTAATCCCAAGAGTAAAAGAGTTATTAAAGGTTGGTGTAACTAGTGGATAAAACGATATTAGGAATTTTAGGCGCCGGAAAACTAGGGACGACTTTGGCACGTTTAGCAGTAGCTGCTGGTTATGATGTGCTCATTGCTGGTTCAGGTTCTGTAGAAAAGATTTCACTAACAGTAGAAGTGCTCGTTCCGGGTGCACAAGCGCTGACTGCAAAAGAAGTTGCAGAAGAAGCCGATATTGTTGTATTAGCATTGCCCCTTGGTAAATATCAAACAATTCCCCAAACAGAATTAGCGGGTAAAACTGTGATTGATGCGATGAATTATTGGTGGGAAATTGACGGTAAAGAAAATACAATTTCAGATTTTCAAATCTCTTCTTCAGAAGTTGTTCAAACCTTTTTAAAGAATAGTATTGTAGTCAAAGCGTTTAATCACATGGGATATCACGATTTAGAAGATGAAACACGCTCAATAGGAGAAAACGATCGAAAAGCTATCGCTTATGCGACAGATAGTCAAACAGCTGGGGAGACAGTAGCTCAAATCATCGATGATCTAGGTTTTAATCCATTATTTATTGGGTCACTGAAAAACGGTATTATTTTAGAACCAGGAAGTCCATTGTTTGGGGCAGATTTAGCCAAAGAAGAACTACAAGCTGCTGTTGACCAGTTTCCAGAAAGTGAATTTGGGAAGAAAATTGTAGCGGCTAGAGAAACTTTTAGTATGTAAAAAAGCAAATTAACTCGAATTCCCACTAGTAATCGGGTTAATTTGCTTTTTTATTTTCCTCTGAAGCTTTCAGAATTTCATTAAACGCTTTGATAAATACCTCTTTTTGAGAGCTATGTTCAATATTTTGAATTAGCTGGTTTAGGTCTTCATCTTCTTGTTCAAAAGCTAAAAAAAAGGTGGTTAGGTCTATCCCAATAGCTGATGTTACTTTTATAAAAGTTTCTAATGTCCATTGCCGTTGTCCATTTTCCAATAAGCCAATATGATGTTGTGATAAACCAACTTTATCTGCTACATCTTGCTGGCTTAATTTGGCTTTTTTTCGATACCTAGCAACATGTTTACTAATTTTGTGTATTTGTTTTGGATTCATAGCAATTCTCCTAATGGAATGAAATACTTACATATTAATTATAGGAATAAACAAATTTCATTTATACATACTAAAAGGAAATATTATAACAAAAATATTTACTTTTAGAGAACATATGTGCTATAGTAAATGTATGATAAGCTTATCAGTTTAGTTTAAAGATTTTAAACCATATTAATGTAGTCATAATAGTTTTGTATTTAATTCTTAATAAGGGAGCAACCCTTAGTGGGCTTAACCTAAATTTTCCTTCGATATTGATTGAAAGGAAATTTAGGTTTTTTATTTAGGATTGTATTTATTGTAAAGAAGATTTAACAAAATAGAAAAATCCTTGATAAAAATACAAAATGAACTTAGTTCATAGAGTGAAGAGGTGTTTAGGAAGTGATTGTTTTATGTGGACATGGTAATTATGGAAAGAACATATTAAGTAGTACCGAAATGATTAGTGGTGAACAGAAAAATATCTATACAGTAGACTTTACCGAAGAAATGTCGGTAAAAGATATTTACTATTCTTATGACGCTATCATTAAAGGCGTTGATGAAAAAGTTCTACTTTTATGCGACATCCCAGGAGGGAGTCCTGCTAATGCTGCGTTACTTTATAAAAAGCAACATAAAAATGTGCGTGTCTTCACTGGATTAAATTTAGCTATGCTACTTACTTTAGCGTTGGGTGAGACTATTGATGACAGTGTTAAGAGTGCTATTAATAGTATAAAGGAACTGTGAGGTGGGATATTAAATGATAGTAAGTATACGAATTGACGAGCGCTTAATTCACGGGCAAGTGGCTACTATGTGGACAAATCATTTAAAAGCAGATCGTATCATTGTAATAGATGATCAAATTGTTCAGGATGAGATGGAAAAAGATGTCTTAAAAATGGCTAAACCTAGTTCATGTAAATTGAGTATCTCAACAATAAAAGGAGCATCAAGAAGGTTTAACGCTGGTAAGTACGAAGACGAGCGAATATTTATATTAGTGAAAAGCTCTGCTATTTTAGTTGAATTATTGGAAAACAATGTAAATTTAACAGAAATAAATGTAGGAAACATGTCAAGTAAAAAAGGGTCAAAACAAATTACTAAGTCAATTAATATTACAGAAAGCGATATAGAAAATTTTGAGGAGTTAGACAGGCGCCATGTAAAATTATTTATACAAATGACGCCAAATGATGAAAAGAAAAATCTTATTAGTTTATTAAAGGAGAATTGATACTATGCTTGCAACTTGGCAAATTATAGTTTTAATTTTGTTGTCTTTTTTTTCCATTTTCGACATGATTTCGTTAAATATAGGAATGCAATATCCGGTAATTGTAGGTACTGTGGTAGGCATTATTGTAGGGGATATACAACTAGGATTAATGATTGGTGCTACCTTACAATTAATGGTCTTAGGAGTAGGAACATATGGAGGTGCTTCTATCCCAGACTTTACTTCAGGAGCAATTATAGGTACAGTGTTTGCTCATACTACGGGAAATGGCTTAGAATTTGCACTGGCTTTAGCTGTCCCGGTTGGATTATTAATGGTGCAATTAGACGTACTAGCACGATTTGCGAATACATTTTTTTTACACCAAACGGATAAAAGCATTGACCAAGCCGATCCCCAAAAAGTAGCTAACAATATTATTTTAGGAATTATTCCTTGGGGACTTTCTAGGATGATCCCTATAGCTATTATGCTAATTTTTGGACAAAATGTAGTTGATTTTATTGTAAACAGGATGCCTGATTGGCTGATGGGAGGTTTAGAGGTTGCTGGCGGGCTTTTACCGGTTGTTGGTATAGCTGTACTTTTAAAATATCTTCCAACGGCAAGTTATTTTCCTTATTTACTTGTAGGTTTTTTCTTTGCTTCATACTTAGAAATTCCTATGTTAGGGGTGGCGATGATCGGTTTAGCCCTAGCTATTATTCATTTTAAACAAGCAAATAAAAAAGCAGAAGCAGTAACTGTAGGTTCGCAATTGAACGAAAATACTTCTGAAGGAGAACTCGACGATGGAGAATATGAAGAATAGCTTAGTAACAAAAAGAGATTTATTTCAAGCAAGTTATCGATGGTTATTAGCAAGTCAAATCTGCTGGAACTATGAACGTATGATGTCAACTGGTTACTTGTATACTATGCTTCCATTCCTTAAGAAAAAATATGGTCACGATAAAAAACAATTAAAAGAAATAATGGATACGCATAATCAATTTTTTAATACGAATCCAATGGTAGGGCATATTATACTTGGGATTGATATGGCTATTGAAGAACAAGAAGGAATGGAGTCAAAAGAAGTCATTACTGGAATTAAAGCTGGTTTAATGGGACCATTTGCAGGTGTTGGAGATACAATATTTGGTGTACTAATTCCAACGATATGCGGTTCAATTGCAGCTTATATGGGAAGACAAGGGAATATCACTGGTGTTGTTATATGGGTTTTAGTGAATATTGCTGTTATCGTTGGGAGAATGTTTTTGACACCTTTTGGGTATCGCCAAGGTTTAAAATTAGTTAATGAATTTAGTGACAAATTGAATGCGCTAACAGACGCAGCAATCTTATTGGGTATTACTGTAGTTGGAGCTTTGGTACCAACTGTTATAACAGCTGACGTTTCTTTTGTTTACCAATCTGGAGAAGTTGAGTTGGAGTTACAAGAAATTTTAGATCAAATTATGCCAGCATTAATACCTGCAGCGTTAGTGGGCTTGGTTTATTGGTTATTAGGCAGGAAAAAAATGACTTCGTCCAAAGCGATTTTATTGGTTATGCTGTTATCGATACTATTTTATAATTTAAATATTTTAGAATAATAAAAATAAAGGGAGATAAATTATGACTTTAGCTTTTTTTGAAGAATGTAAAAGATTAACAAAAATACTAGAAGAAAATGAACAAAAACATATTTTTCAAGCGGCTGAAATAGTAGCCGAGGGCATTATGAATGGCGGAATTGTACAAACGTTTGGTAGTGGACATTCACATGCGGGAGCGCTTGAAATTAGTGGCAGAGCAGGCGGATTAATCCCTTCAAAAATAATTATGGATCCTGCAGGAGGAATGTATGAACAATGTGAAGGTGTTGGGGAGTTATTAACACATAGAGTAATGATCAAACCAAATGATATATTTTTCTTGATTTCGAATTCTGGTCGTAATCCTATGGGAATTGAAATAGCAAAGTGGGTAAAAGAACATGGGAATAAGTTAATCGTTGTAACTGCTCTAGATATCTCAAAAAGTTCTACTTCTAGACATAGTAGCGGAAAATTATTATATGAATTTGCCGATGTTGTGCTAGATAACCATTCTGCTTTTGGGGATGCAGCCTTAACTATAAAAGGACTTGATTCAAAAGTTTGTGGCACTTCTTCATTTGCCGCAACTTTACTATTACAACAAACGATGTATGAAGCGTATGCTTTGATGGTTGAAAAAGGCTATGAACCGCCAATTTATAAAAGTGCAAATGTCGATGGTGGTTTTGAATATAATTTAGAATTTGAAAATCAATACAGTGATAGAATTTTTCATATATAAATTGAGCAAAAGGGATTATAGATGAATAATAGCGAGAAAAAACTACCTTTAAAAAAATAGAGGCACTATAAAAATAACAAAATGCTTCTTATTTGATTGCTGATACGGATTTTAAATTGCCGGAATTTTTAGAGTAGCAATTTATACAGTGCATAGAACAAAAATTATAATGATTATACAGATATTATTGAAAGTATAAAATTTGTAGACATTAGAATGGTATTAATCTGAGCCTTTTTGACTTACTTGAAAAAGAGAATATCTAATATTCTACTGAATAGTTATGCAATTGCATTACTGCAATTCAACAAAGTTTCTATTATGTATCAAAAGAAGCAGCTTTCATATCAGACTGGCAAGAGTTGATATGAAAGCTGCTTTTATATTTTGCTTAGTATTAGTTTGGTTAAATTATTTTTACAAACTATATAATGTTTATCACGAATTCATTAATAATTAGGAAAATCTGAAAGGTATCTGCAATTGTTAAAATAAAATAAGCAATAATAAATTCTGTCCGCCCAATTTTAGACTGAAAAATCTAGTATTACAGATTTGATAAATTTTCAAAGAAATTAAGCAAACTATTGATTCCAAGACCTAAAGTAATAAGAGTTGCTATCCCACCAAGTATATTTTGCACTATATTGTTTCTATATTCTTGTAATAATTTCTTATTATTTGCAGCAATCATAATTAAAATAGCTACGATGGGTAAAAATAGTCCACTGATTGCAGAGGCAAATACGATAATCTGCGTTGGATTTGTGCCAATGGCTGCAAATATCGAACCAAAAATAACAGCTGAACCTCCTGTTATTCGAGCTTTCATGCCATTAGCTTCCCAATTAAACAATCTGGCTAAAACAGTTTTTAAAATAAGAGGTGTAGCAATCGCAGAAGATAATCCAGCGGCTACAATACCGATGTTTCCAATAATTCTGGCGTAGCTTCCTAGTGTTGGTTCCAACATTTGAGAAAATACAAGGGGTGTGTCTACGACAGTTCCACTTCCGTATAAAACAGTTCCACTCGTAATAATAATAGCAAGGGAAATAATCGTTCCTATTCCAACGTTAAAGTAAATATCAAAATTAGCATCTTCTAAATGCTCGGAACCTTGCCATTTTTCAGCAGTGGTTGTGGCATGCATCAATATATTGATACCGATCAATGTCGTGCCAATTAATGCGATAATATTTACGCCTGAACCTTCAGGGATATTTGTGGGAATAAAACCGCTTAATACTTCACCATAATTAGGCAAAACAAGTATCATGGTAAGTATAAAAATAAAACCCATTAGACTAACAAAGAAAGTCATCAATTTTTCAAGCGTTTTAGCAGTTCCAACCGCCACAGCATAAAATGCGGCTCCTCCAAGAATCAGTGCTGAGAGCCATTGTGGAAGATTCGCACCATCAGCTATCCCTAATGATCCGCCGATAAGATTTCCCGCTTCAAGTCCAAATGCCGTAGCAAATAAAGTGACAACAATAATACTTTTGATGATAATTCCTGCAACTTTTTTATTTGAAAAACTTGCCGTTGCTGCTTCTGCTATATCATGGTTTGAAATAATGCCAATTCTTCCGGCCATTTCCATTAAAACTACCAGAGACAGACCCGAAAAAAGTATTGCCCATAATAATGAATATTTAAAATTAACGCCGGCTAATGTCGTTGTTGTAATCGTACCAGGACCAACAAAAGCGCTAGTTACTATGGCTGCTGGTCCCATGTTTTTCAACTTTTCCGCTAGACTTTTCTTATGTTTTTTCTTTTTACTCATCTCCACTCACCCCTAAAGTTATATACTAGTTAATCTACTTCTCGTCGTTTCGAAAAAATTTAGTTTTCTATAACAATTACCTTATGATTTCCCCATTTTGGGGTGAGTACATTTTAACCTAATTTAAAAAATATTGATAGTTAAATATTTGCTTTTAACACGCTTAAAATTAAGGTTCAGTTTAATAACGGGCTTTATTTTCAATTATTTACTGATTTTTCAACCTTTAGTTTAGAAAAACTGTAAAATAACAAATTATAATTTTTTATTCTTCAAATGAAAACTTATAATCATTTAACCCTGCTTCATCCCGAATTTCAATCAATTCTTTTTGAACAGATTCGTTTACAGGTAAGCCGGTTTTCTGACGTTCTTGCCAAACGAGATATTCTTTTTCACCGGGTGTGTAAATTCGTTCTGCATCAGGAGCTTTTTCAGCTGCGCGTAATTCGCGAAGGATGTCGCCAGCAGTTTTCTTAAAGTTTTCAAGCCCGGTAAAGGCTTCTGTATCAATAGCAATGAAGAAGTGCCCAAGGTGATATTTTGTTTTTTCGCCATTGTCACCAATTCCTGATAACATACTCAAGAAGTTTCCTTGTTGTAACGCGGCAGATAGGACTTCAACAATAGTGGCATAACCGTAGCCTTTATAACCAGATAATTTTTCGCCGATACCTCCTAGAGGTGCTAAGGCAGCATTTCCTGTCTGTAATGCTTTTAAAATTTCAGGAGAATCGGTCATAGCGGAACCGTCGCGACCAATGACTGCACCAGCTGGCGTGTCTGTACCTTGTCTTTCATATAGTTCGATTTTTCCTCTTTGAATAATAGAAGTAGCGCAGTCTAATGAAAATGGAAATTCTTCATCAGTGGGGAAGCTGACCGTTAAGGGATTGGTTCCCAATTTATTTTCTACGCTGAAAGTAGGAGCGATAGATGGACGAGCATTTGTACCTGTCATACCAATACAACCAGCCTCAGCTGCCATATCCGTATAATAGCCAGCTATACCATAATGCGTTGAGTTTCTCACTGCGACCATGCCCATACCATACTCTTTAGCTTTATCGATCGCTAGCTGCATTGATTGATGCCCAATTACTTGTCCCATACCGTCATGACCGTCGACAACAGCAGTGGTAGGCGTTTCACGTACGATATCAAATTTTGTGATTGGATTTTGGATGCCCGCTTTAATACGATCAATGTAGATAGGCTTAAAACGATTAACGCCGTGGCTTTCAATTCCTTTTTTATCTGCCTGTAGTAAAATATCCGTGCAAATCTTAGCATCTTCTTGAGGTACCCCATAAGCAGCAAAGGCTTTTTCAATAAAATCAGTCAAAAAATCCCATTCTATGAAACTTGTCATGTTAAATCCTCCTAAAATAATTTATGTAAAATAGCAAACAACAAAAAGTAAGCGCTTGCTTTTAGCTTACTTTCAGTTTAGCACAGAGCAGGAGGTGACTCAAATTCATGTGGTCATATAAGAAAAAACAATATAATTAACAAATATTAAGTATTATTTTATATATGAAATTTGTACCGAAAAAAGTAACAAGTAACGTTTTATGGTATTGATTTGTAAATTACTGCAATGCATTGTAATCGCTTTTACGTAATGTAATATTATAAATATAAGCAATGGCCATTTGTATTATTAATTTATAACTAGGAAGGAAAAAATCATGAGAAAATTTAATGTTTGTATAGTTGGTGGAGGGAGCACATACACTTTGGGTTTTTTAAAATCTTTTGTGCGAATGAAAAAAGATTTTCCGTTACAAAAACTAGTGCTATTTGATACTGACAGAGAAAGGCAAGATCCGATTGGACAATTTGGCGATATTTTATTTAAAGAACAGTTTCCAGAGTTGGATTTTAAGTACACAACAGATATAAAAGAAGCTTATGAAGGAATGGACTTTGTTTTCATGCAAATGCGTACTGGTGGTTTAACAATGCGTGCCAAAGATGAACATATCCCATTTTCTATGAACTTAATTGGGCAAGAAACTTGTGGCGCGGGAGGAATGGCTTATGGATTGCGGTCTACTGTTGATATGATTAAGGCTGTACATGATATCCGTTATTATGCTCCAGATGCATGGATTTTGAATTACTCAAATCCGGCGGCAATCGTAGCTGAAGCCTTACGCAGAGAATTTCCGCAAGATAACCGAATTTTAAATATTTGTGACCAACCAGAAAATGTAGTGCGCTCTTGTAGTCGACTTTTAGGCTGTTCGTGGGAAGATTTGGACCCAGTTTACTTTGGGTTAAATCATTTTGGCTGGTTTACAAACATTTATGACATTAATACAGGGGAAGATTTATTACCAAAGATCAGAAACTTGGTTAAAGAGAACGGTTTTTTACCGCAAGATGCTGAACAACGTGATCCTTCTTGGTTAGATACTTACGGTATGGTGGAAGAAATGCTGAATGATTTTCCTGATTATTTACCGAACACTTATAATCAATATTATTTATATCCTGAATATAAAGTAAATCATTTAGATCATAGGTACACACGCGCGGATGAAGTGATGAACGGACGTGAAAAGCGAGTATTTGAAGAGTGCAAAGAGGTAATAGCAGCAGGAACTTTAGGAGATAAATTTGACGATATTAGTGATGCACATGCAGAAATGATGATTGAAGTAGCTATATCAATTGCCTACAATAAAAATGATCGGCATATAATGATCGTTGAAAATAATGGAGCAATTGCGAATATGCAGGATGACGCTATGGTTGAAGTTGCTTGTGAATTAGGAGCCAATGGACCACGACCTTTAGGAGTCGGAAATATTCCGCAATTTTATCTCGGTTTATTAGTTAACCAAGTTTCTAGTGAAAAATTGCTAGTTGATGCTTACTACGAAAATTCTTATCAGAAAGCACTAGAAGCATTTACTTTGAACCGACTTATCAATGATACAAAAAAAGCTAGAGAAGTATTAGATGCGTTAATAAAAGCAAACAAAGGTATGTGGCCTGAACTAAACGAATAAAAAAGAGGATTGAACTATGAAAAAAAGTAGAGTAATGGATTTCTTTTCAGCCCTAGGTAGTAGTTTAATGATGCCAATCGCTGCTTTGGCAGTTAGTGGTATTTTTCTAGGTATTTCTGGTGCTTTGTTACAAGAACAAGTAGTAGAATCAGCACCGTTATTACAAAATTCAATCGTGTATTATATTTTGGAGACATTACAGACTGTTTCTGGCAGTGTATTTACCTTAATACCAGTGTTATTTGCTATTTCAATTTCTTTAGGAATGGCAAATGAAGATAAAGGGATCGCAGCTTTTGCTGGATTTGTTGGTTACTATACATTTTTGATAAGTTCTGGTGCACTCATTGACTCGGGTTTTGGTAATTTTAATTCTTTACCGATTAATTCAATACTTGGTGTTGAAACCTTAGACATGGGAGCAGTCGCAGGTATGATGACGGGTATTATCGTGGCAATACTTCATAATAAGTACCACGATGTTAAATTCCCGGTTGCCATTTCTTTTTACGGAGGAAAACGATTTGTCACAATTGTCGTGATTTTAGTTATGGCATTACTAGGACAAATCATACCTTTTATTTGGCAACCCGTTGCAGCTGGTATTACCGCTGTAGGTACAGCCATTGGAAATGCAGGGTCAATTGGTGTATTTATTTTCGGTTTCTTAGAACGATTATTGATCCCCACAGGGCTACATCACGTATTGAATGGTATTTTCCGAACAACAGCAGTAGGTGGTGTATATGAAGGTGTTGAAGGTTGTTTAAATATCTTCTTACAATTTTTTGATGAAGTTAACATTGAAACAATGAGACCCTTCACACAATTTTTAGGTCAAGGCAAGATGCCGTTTATGATGTTTGGCTTACCAGCTGCGGCGTATGCTATTTATCGTTCCAGTCCATCTGAAAAGAAAGAACGAGTGAAAGCATTAATGATTGCTGGAATCGCAGCAAGTATTATTTCAGGAATTACTGAACCACTGGAATTTTCTTTTATGTTTATCGCACCTATGCTATTTTTATTTCACTCCATCATGGGGGGACTCTCCTTTTTCTTGATGTCAGTGTTAGGGGTAGCCGTAGGAAATACTGGTGGTGGTTTAATTGATTTTATCGTTTGGGGTGTATTACAGCCTGGTTCTCGTTGGTATATGGTTTTAATTGTGGGTCCGTTTTATGCTATTACTTACTATTTTGTATTTAAACGTTATTTGACAGCTAAAAATCTGTCGATCGATGTAGCAGAAGATGATGATGAAGAAGCAACCGAAACAAGTGAAATTATCAACGGCGATCTTGGTCTAGCCCAACTTGTTATTGAGGGGTTGGGAGGAAAAGAGAATATAAAAGCCGTTAATAATTGTATTTCTCGTTTGCGAGTTGACGTTGATAATATGGAATTAGTGCAAGAGAATAAATTAAAAAAATCTGGTAGTTTAGGAATTATGAAACCTTCAGATTCGCATATTCAAGTCGTTTATGGGCCTAAAATTGAAGAAGTTGCAGGAGCCGTTAGAGAGACTTTGAAATATCAAAATTAAAAAAGATCATCCGCCTGGGTGATCTTTTTTTGGATGGTATATATTTTTAAGAAGTCATTAAACCAATCGTTTACTTACAGATTCGATTAACAGCTGTACTAACGTAAGCAAGTGGATCCTAGAGTTTACATCGGTACCATGATAGGTTATAAATTTATCATCACTAAATAAAGTAAAGTCAGCAAGAGTTGTTAATCTCGAGTGTTGATTACAGGACAATAAGACCGTTGTTGCGTGGTTTCTTTGAGCTGCTTTGAAGATTGGTTCATATACATCATAAGAAGCACCTGCTGAAATGATCAGAAGAATAGCATTTGAATTTATGGTTTGACTTATACTTGAAATCAAATGTAAATCTTCAACTAAAATACAACGTCTATCTAATGAATTTAAAACAGTGTGTAGATATCTAACAGGAATCGAACTAAGACTTCGGCCATGTAAGTACAAGGATTTCTTACTACTTAAGAGATCAACAATTTGTTGCATATTGTCTGTTGAGATATTATGTAGAAATTGTTTTAACTCTGTTGTTTTTAGTTCGATTTGATCACGAAAATTTGTTGGTTGTACAAGTTTAAATTGTTGAGTTTTTATTGTGAATTTTAACTCGTTAAAACCTGAAAAACCAGCTTTTTGACAAAATCGTACAATCGTGGCTTCTGATGTGTACAATTGTTTTGCAAGCTCATGTAAAGAAATAGTTGAAACTGTTTTAAAATTATCTACAATGAAATTCATAATTCCATAGTCAGTATCGGTAAATTCTGTAGGATCTATTCTGTCAAAAAAATTGTTCATTATCATTCACTCTCTTTTGTAAATCGGTAAGTTTCAAAAATTGTTTCAATAATATAAAAGATTGGTAAACGAGAAGTAAATTCTGTATCTTTATTTTTTTGCTCTCGTCCAAAAAAACGTAGACTAATATCTGCAATAGATGCAAGAACGTTATTTGAAATGGGCGTAATAGCGATCACTGTTGCTTGGTGAGTTTTAGCTAAGTTTGCTAATTTTAATACTGGTGCATATTTACCACTGGAGCTGATGACAAATAACACGTCTTGTTTGTTCATTTTCTCTGCAACGTGAAAAGCTAAGGAAGAGGATTCATAACGATAAACATTCTGTATACCATAAGAAAACATCATTTTTTCTAAGTACTCAAGGACTCGACCTGTAATACCAGCGCCGCTAAATAAATGGATGTTTTTGGCTCCCTTTATTTTTTCGATAGTTTTATCGACCTCGTGTTCTTTTAAAAGGAGCAATGTATTCTCAATATCTTGTATAAATTGTTGTTCAAAAAATTGTTCTTGATCTGTTAAAGTATAATCATCCTTAAGAGAATGGGTCGTATGATTTTTTATATGATATTTTAATTCGTTGTATCCGGATAAGTTGATTTTTTGACAAAAACGTAAAATAGTTGTCGTTGAGCAGGATAGTCGCGTTGCTAACTGTCTTATAGTCAAGTCCTTTATTTCTTCAGAATGAGCATATATATATTGTAATATAAACAATTCGTTAGTGTTTAAGGTTGTTATTAAATCGTCGTCTAAGATATCTGCCAACATGCTAACCTCCTCCTTTTAATTTTATTTTATGTAATCATAACATAGTAATATTTAATGAAAGACATTTTTATAAAACAAGCGATTATTCAATAGAAAAATTAAAAAGTATAGCTAAATAATTCAGTCATTCGTATTATAAAATATTTTAAAAGTAGTTAAGCTATGACAAAGATTACAGTAGGTGTTAGCGGTTCGGAAAAAGAGTGGATAAACTACATGGCTGATTTTTATGGGATTTCTTTATCTGAACTTTTAAAAACGTATTCGATGGTATAATTAGAAGATGAGTATGACGTAGTTAAATAGATTTAACGAATAAAGCCAAGGTCGGTTTCTGTTACTAAAATCTACCTCGGCTTTATTATTTCTATTACATTTACAGTTACAGTTTACTTTGTTTAGCTTAGCTCTTATCAGGGCTAATCACAAACAACAGTGTCTGCTGAATTTTAGCGTAAGCTGCATCGTCTACTTGCCCGGCTTTTGTAATATTCCTTTTTGCAAAATCAAAAGAAAAAATTTGTAGTGGATTTGCAAAACCCTTAATCTTACCATCTTGAACAGAAACTAAAAAATCTGCATTTAAAAATCGGTTGTTCGTTGCATGGGTAATTGGAATAACAACAGTGAGTCCAGTTAGTTGACTATATTTTTTTGAACTAACAATTACAGCAGGACGCCGTTTTTGGATCTCTTTTCCTTTACTTGGGTCAAAGTCAATCCAAACAATATCTTGACGTTGCGGAATATACATCTCAGTTTTCCTCGAGTTCAATATTCAAATCCTCCACGTCTTCAAATACACTTTCTTGTTGGAGATCATGGTCATACCAATCTCCTTCAAACGGGTTATTTCGTTTAGGTGTATAGATGATGCTACCATCGCGGCCATGAAAAACATCAAATTCTGCATTTTCTGCTACTTTAAAATTGTTTGGAACAGTCAGAACATGGGAAGTGCCAACTTTACGAAGTTTAACTGACATGCTAATCACTCCTAATTTAAATATATCTCTTATATATATTATACAGCTAATTGCTCAGATATACAAATTTATCGATGAGAGTAAAGTGTAAAATTTATTGAGATAAGCAACGTTTTTTACTCGAAAAAAGGTTTGTTTTTCTCATACATACCACCAAGAAAAACACTCCCTGATGTTGATTTATCAGAGAGTGTTTTAAGAACTCATTACCTACCTTTAGCATAACGGGGGAGTGTAGAAACGAAGACGTTTCCTATCTTTTTAAACATGGAATTTAGATTAGCTTTTACTCCCCCACGTTTTTAAACAATGATTGTAATTTATAATGATTTGACACGCACGGGAAAATACAACTTGAAAAAATTTAATGAATGTATTACAATGTATTACAGGTGGAGGTGACTATGTTATGGCTATGATTACAGTACGTGTTAGCGATTCGGAAAAAGAGTGGCTAAACTATATGGCTGATTTTTACGGGGTTTCTTTATCTGACCTTTTAAAAACTTATTCGATGGCACAGCTAGAAGATGAATATGACCGACAAACGGCTGAAATTGCTTATAAACGTTGGTTAGAAGATGGCAAGCAAACAGTATCAATGGGTGAAATTCTTTCTGAATTTGGGGGGTTGGAATGAGCTACCGTTTAGCATTTACCTCTGAAGTGCAAAAGCAGTTTAGAAAAATGGACAAATATCAAGCTACTTTGATTACACGCTGGCTGTATCAGTATATTGATGGGACTGATGATCCTCGTAAATTTGGAAAAGCTTTAACTACAGATCGCGCTGGCCAATGGCGTTATAGGATTGGAAAGTATCGTGTTATTGTTGAAATAGAAGATAAACGACTAGTGGTCCTTGCTATTCAAGTTGGACATAGAAAAAACGTGTATGACTGAAGAACTAGTAAGGGAAATATATGCTTTCTTCTTGATGACTGATTTTTTAAGGTAGAATTTTAGCAGGAGAAAAAGCCCGAGAAAGATTGAAGTAGAAAGTTAACAATTTAATATTGATTAATTTGCTTGGCTGAGTTTGT
The DNA here is from genome assembly GCF_030161475.1 of Tetragenococcus halophilus subsp. flandriensis. GTDB lineage: Bacteria > Bacillota > Bacilli > Lactobacillales > Enterococcaceae > Tetragenococcus > Tetragenococcus halophilus_C. Next base: position 33,520 of record NZ_BSUG01000019.1, read on the forward strand.
ATAATTTTTAAAGGAGGAACTGTTATGACTACAACTAAAGCTAGAAAGCAAGGAAATTCAATTATGATAACTATTCCTAGTGCTTTCGGAGTTGAGGAAGGTGAAGAGTTCTTTTTAGTTCAAAAAGGTAATGGCGCCATTACTCTTATTCCTAAGGAAAAAGATCATTTTGCAAATGTTAGAGGAGAAGAATATTACGTGCCAGAAGAAGACATCGGCTATGTCTCCGAAGAGGGAGAACTTGATATATGGCCCTAAACAGCGAAATATTGTATTCATTATGAGCTAAAAGTTTTTCAAGAGCCCATTTAATCCTTAGCATGTTTATTTTTCCCAAGGCTTTGTTTTTTATTTTTCTTGTGTAAGCGCTAACTGTTCGTTGTAATAAATTTATTAATAGGGGTTGCTACTGAAACAACCCCTATTGCACCGACTAAAACGGTGACAAATGTACCAAAATCTAAAATTGCTAGGAAGGTCTCAAATGCAGACAACGGGCTTCTCCTTTTTTAAGATTTAGTGAATAAGTACACACGCACCACCTCGCTTTCGATAAAGATAGCCACCGTCGTAAACTAATACCGGGAACAAACATGTGAGAATTAATGTTTGTTCCCGGTATTTTATTAATCGCTAATGTATTTCTCCACCGATAGCTTCCAAATCATCTTTTCCTTCAAATGATACAATTGCTTCAATTGCCTTTTCTATACAAAAAGCAATATCCGCAATTTGCATGAAAGGTTGATTTGGTTTATCAACGACTTGTTCTGCAATAAAAGGCACGTGGATAAAGCCACCTTTCATATTCGGAAATTCTTTATCGATCATATATTGCACTTGATACATGATATGATTACAAACAAAGGTACCAGCACTATTTGAAACTGCGGCAGGAAAGCCATTGTTTCTGACGTTTTCAACCATAGCTTTGACAGGAAGTTGAGTAAAGTAAGCCGCTTGTCCATCAGTTTGAATAGTTTGATCAATCGGTTGGTTCTCTTCATTATCTGGAATTCGTGCATCATCCACATTAATAGCAATTCTTTCAGGTGTAATAGTAAAACGACCGCCAGCCTGTCCGATATTTAAAACAATATCTGGTTGGTGGATTTGGATCGCTTGTTTACAGATATCGGCTGATTTATGATAAACAGTTGGAATTTCTTCTTTTACAATTTGTGCTTCTTTGATTGTATCAGGCAGCTTTTTTACTGCTTCCCAAGCAGGATTTATTTTTTCTCCACCAAATGGATCGAATCCAGTAACTAAAATTTTCATGTTAATTTTCCTTCTTTCTTGAGTAATGTTTTTTATTCTTCAATATGCCATTTATGAGTAAAACATTTTAAATTCCTTATCCATTATTCAAATAATGAGTAAGAAATTTTTATTTCATTACTCCGTATTCGGATTAAAACTAATATTTTTACAGTTTATATTAGAAATACGTAATTTATGAGCAAAACTTTTTTGATTGATTACTCAATACTTTAATTATAAGGAGCGTTTTTCCATTTTGTTACTCAACATTTCAAAGATGAGTAACGTTTCTTTATTTTATTCTTCAATATTTTAGTTTTAAAAAGCTAGAACATACATTAAGATAATATGAACAATAATCATTGTAAAAGCCATAGGAATTTGTGCTTTGATTACGCCATTTGTATCTTTCATTTCTAGTAAAGCGACAGGCAAAGCGTTAAAGTTTGCGCCCATCGGTGTCAATAAAGTACCACAAAAACCAGCTGTCATTGCTAAAGTGCCTGCAATCACTGGGTCGCCACCTTGAGCGATAACAAAGGGAACGCCAATACCGGCCGTAATGACAGTAAATGCAGCAAAAGCATTTCCCATAGCCATAGTAAATAAAACCATACCTAAACAATAAGCGACGACACCTAGCAGCTGATTGCCAACGGGAATGATATTTGCAATTGCATCGGAGATCACTTCGCCTACGCCAGCTAGGTTAAAAATCACACCTAAAGCAGCTAATAATTGTGGTAAGATGCCTGTTGTTCCCACAGATTGAAACATACGATCGGTATCATCTATAATTGTTTTGGGCTTAGCTGAAGTGATTGCTACAGCTACGATTAAAGCGACAATCGACGCAACGCCAATTCCTACTTGACCTCCTAAAGGCGTATAGGAAATTCCTACTGCTGTTAATGCAAGCACCACCGAAGGAAAGAATACCCAGCTGCCAATCTTTTTCGCTGCTTCTTCTCCTTGTTCTTCGTCTAATTTAGCAATATTTCCAATTTTTACTTGTTTAAACAATGTAAGAATACCAATAATTACTAACATGATACCAGATGCAGCATAAGGAAGGAAGTTACCAAAAGCAAAAATAATACCAAATAATAACCAGAATAACCCTGTGCCTAGTCGAGCAGAATTAGTATGGTCCCTAAACGAACGTACAGCAGTCATCATAGATAAAAGTCCGATTAAGATGTAGAAAAACTCAAGAATAGCATCAACGGTCTGAGTCATTGTTTGTTTCTCCTTCCTTTTTTATGTTATATTTTTTTGCTAACTTACGATCAAATAGCATATTAGAAATCGCAGTTAGAACAAGTGCAATAATTGCAATGATTAAAGCAATCTGTACAATGCCAGCTTCTGATACATTATAGTTTAGATCACGTAATGTTCCAGCAATTAATAAGACACCAGAAGCAGCCACAAAGGTATTTTGTCCATAAAAGTTCGCATAGTTTTCATTTGCTGCGGCCCTTGCTTTTAATTCTTCACTATCCTCTTCTGAGATCTTTCCATAGTTTGTTTTTGCTGCAGCTTGTGTCATAGGATTGACGATCGGGCGAACAAACTGTGGGTGTCCTGAAATACGGATTCCTAAAAGTCCGGCAATTTCACGAATAGCTGTATATAATGTTAAGAACTTTCCAGGTGTCATCCCTTTAATTTTCTGAATTAAAATGACTGCTTGTTGTCTTAAACCAAACCGTTCTGAAAGGCCAATCATCGGTAAAGTTAATAAGAATATGGTAACAAGCCGGTTTTCAACAAATGCTTGCCCGAAGGCTTCTAAAAAGTCCATAATTGATATTCCTGAAACCATAGCCGTTGTAAAAGCAGCAAGGACAACAACTGCGATAGTATCAAATTTAAATAAAAAACCTATCAAAATAATAAGAATACCAATAAGTTTTATCCATTCCAAAATCAACGCCTCCTTAAAAAAATTTTCTGAAAAAATTATGTTTAGGTTCCTATACTACCTTAAATTTTGTTATTTTTCACTTAGTTTTAAAAAGTATTATAAAAGTATACTTAATATCTTGTTAGAAAATCGAAGTATTTAGTGAATAATGTGTTTGCGTTTCCAACTAAATTGTGTTAAATTAATAACAGTTAAATACAGGCATGTGACTGGTAATGCAGGCAGGACCTTTTATGTTAGGAATTTCGTTCCTAGTATATTTGGTTCTGTCTTTTTTTATTTAGCTGACTATACTCAATAGATAAATGGAGGATATCTTATGAATTACAAGCAGACAGCAAAAGAAATTGTTGCAGCACTTGGTGGAAAAGAAAACATCTCACTTTTAAATCATTGCTCAACACGTTTAAGGATTACTTTAAACGATGATGATAAAGCTGATAGTGCAAAGTTAGAGAAAATTGACGGAGTATTAGGCGTTCGTAAAAATGTTCAGTATCAAATCATTATCGGTAATGATGTTGTCGAAGTTTATCAGGAAGTAAATAACATTATAGGAAATATTTCAAATGAAGATGTACAAGAAAAAACAACACAAAAAAGAAGTATTGGTAGTACCATTCTTGATTTTATTATCGCAGTCTTTCAACCATTAGTTCCAGCTATTGCTGGCGGCGGAGTTCTTAAGTCTATTTTGCTTTTATTAGCAGCAATTGGGGTGATGGACGACGGAAGTTCTACTTATCAAATTTTAGATAATGTCGGGACCGCACCACTATATTTTCTGCCCATGTTAGTTGCAGTAACCTCAGCAAATAAATTAAAAGTTAATCCACTTGTCGCTATATCTGCTGTTGGGGCTTTGTTGCTACCAACTATGAATGAGTTAATTGCGGGTAATGCAAGTTTTTTGTCGATAAATATTCAAGAAATCGATTATAGTTCCCAGGTATTTCCTGCTATTTTGACTGTTTTATTTTATGCACTGATGGAAAAAGGATTTAATAAGATTACACCAAAATCAATTCGTGTATTTTTTGTTCCAATGATGAGTTTATTACTTACAGTACCGATTTCTTTAGTAATTTTGGGACCATTGGGGTATAACTTTGGTACTTTATTTTCTTCAGCTATTATTTGGTTATATAGTAATTTTGGTTGGGTCGCTACCGGAGTACTAGCAGGAATTTTACCATTCATGGTAGTTACAGGTATGCATAAAGCGATGATCCCATATGCGATTAGTTCAATGAGTTCTTTAGGAAAAGAATCATTATATATGCCAGCGTCTTTAGCGCATAATATTGCTGAATCAGGAGCTTGTTTTGCTGTTGCACTGAAAACAAAGGATCAAAGATTAAGACCTACTGCTATTTCGGCCGGGATTTCTGCACTTTTTGGTATTACAGAACCTGCTTTATACGGGGTGACAATTTTACACAAAAAGGTATTATACAGCGTGATTATAGCCAGTCTTATCGGAGGATCTTTCAGTGGAGTGATGGTTCTCGAGGCATTTGCAGTTGTTGGACCAGGGCTTGCTAGTATTACAATGTTTATTAACCCACAAAATGCAATGAATATTGTGTGGGCATTTGTAGCTTTTGGTATTTCTTTTGTAGCCGCTTTTGTTTCTGCTATTATCCTTTATAAGGATGAGGTAAGTGACGAAGAAAAAGATGAAGGAGAAGCCACGGTAATTGATGAAACTAAAGATGTCATTTTGGAAAGCCCTGTTAAAGGTGAAGTTTTACCATTAACAAATATTAATGATGAAGTATTTTCCAGCGGTTTAGTTGGAGATGGAATTGCTGTTGAACCGACAGAAGGCAAGCTGACTGCACCTGTATCAGGAAAAATCACTATGATTTTTGAGACAAATCATGCGCTTGGCTTAAAAACAGATAATGGCGCTGAATTACTTTTGCATATTGGTGTTGATACCGTCAAAATGGAAGGTGAAGGTTTTCAGTCTTATGTTCAACAAGGCGACCATGTAGAGCAGGGACAGCAGTTAATCACTTTTGATATCGATCAAATTAAGAATAATGGTTTTGAAGCCACTGTAATCTGTGTGGTAACTAATAATAATTTTGAAGTAAGACCATCAGTCAACCAAGGAAATGTATCTTTTGATGATCAATTATTAACAGTGAGTCAACTAGGATAATAGAAAAAGGAGAGGATATAGATGCAACAAACAAAACAATTTCCCGAAGGATTTTTATGGGGCGGTGCAATTGCTGCTAATCAAGTAGAAGGTGCTTGGAATGAAGGTGGTAAAGGTTTATCAGTTGCTGACGTTGACACATATAAGCCTAAAGCTTCCAATAAAGACTATAATGCACATGCAGCAATAAACTTAGAAACAATAAAAAAAGCAATGGAGGACCCTACTGATACTTGGTATCCTAAAAGACGCGGCATCGATTTTTATCATCGCTATAAAGAGGATTTAGCATTATTTGCTGAGCTGGGTTTTAAAACATTGCGCGTTTCTATTGCTTGGTCTAGGTTATTTCCTAGTGGAGAAGAACAAGAAGCTAACCCAGAAGGTATCAAATTCTACCACAATCTATTTATAGAAATGAAACGGTTGAATATTGAACCGATTGTGACGCTATCACATTATGAAATGCCTTTAGCCTTAAGTGTAAAATATAATGGCTGGGTCGATCGTCGTGTTATCGACTATTTCGTGCGTTTTGCCAATGTTTGTTTTGATGAGTTTGGTCAATATGTGAAGTATTGGTTGACTTTTAACGAAATCGATAGTATCCATCGCCACCCATTCAAAACAGCTGGTGTCATTGAAGAAAAATCAGATTCTGGTGAAGAGATACAAGATATCTATCAAGCCTTACACCATCAATTTATAGCTAGTGCACTGGTAACCAAAGCAGCACATGAAAAGATTTCAAACGTTATGGTCGGTTGTATGTTAACAAAACTAATGACGTATCCACTTACTTGTGATCCACAAGATGTTGAACTAACTTTGAAAAAGAATCTAGAGAATAATTTTTATGCCGACGTACAAGTAAAAGGCGAATACCCTAAAATGATTGAACGTCACTTGGAAAATGAAGGAATTCATATCGACATGGCGTCAGATGATCGTCGTATTCTGAAAGAAAACACAGTTGATTTCATTACTTTTAGTTATTATATGTCAATGGCAGAATCTGGAGATCCAAAGGCAGAACGTACACCAGGTAATACTGTTCTTGGTGTGAAAAACCCATATTTACCAGAAACTGAGTGGGGTTGGCAAATTGACCCACAAGGCTTGAAAATTTCTTTAATTGATTTATATGATCGTTATCAGTTACCTTTAATGATTGTTGAAAATGGTATGGGGGCTATTGATACAATTAGCTCTGATGGTAAGATCCATGACGATTATCGAATTGATTATTTCCAAGCACACTTTAAACAAATGAAAGCAGCCATTGATGAAGGTGTTGATTTAATTGGCTATACAAGCTGGGCACCTATCGATTTAGTGAGTGCTGGTACTTCGCAAATGTCTAAACGATATGGTTTTATTTATGTAGATGCCGATGATGAAGGAAACGGCAGTTATGATCGGATGAAAAAAGATTCTTTTGAATGGTATCAAAACATAATTCAAACCAATGGTGCAGCGCTTTTTGATGAATAGAATTTATTAGGAGGAGTCGAAGTGCTAACGATTAAGAAAGTGTTGAATTCTAGTGTTGTATTGGCTGATAAAGATGGCTCAGAAATGATCGTTTTAGGAAAAGGCATTGGTTTTTCTCGTAAAAAGGAAGAATTACTCGATGAAAATGATATTGATAAAATATTCATTCCTCTAAATGAAAGTAAAAATGAATATATTTTGGAACTAATAGATGATATTCCGCTAGCTTTTTTTGAACTGACTAAAAAAATTGTTGCATTAGCTGAAGAACGTTTAAATGCAAAATTAAATAATAATATTTTTCTCACTTTAACAGATCATCTTCATTTTGCCTTGGATCGTTATCAAAAAGGAATCAACATCGCAAATCGTTTATATTGGGAAATCAAAAATTATTACCCGAAAGAATATGCTATTAGTACTAAAGCAGTAGAGTTGATTAATCAGTATTTTGATGTAACACTCCCACAAGAAGAAGCGGCTAATATTGCTTTCCATCTTATTAACGCTCAGTCAGAAAGTGACTCAACGGATAGTTTGGCATCTGCCAAAATGATTGGTGGTATTGTAAATATGGTTAGATACTCTATTCAGACTGAAGTTGATGAAAATTCAGTACATTATCTTCGTTTTATTACTCACGTTAAATATTTTGTGGAACGATTTTATACTGGAAAATTGATGGATGACGAGGGTGGAAGTGAGTTGTACAAACAAATGTGGACACTATATCCTTCGTCAATGGAAATTGGTATTAAAGTTCAAGACTATTTAACTAAAATGTATGGTAAAACCATATCAGAAGAAGAAGTTGTATATTTAGGTGTTCATATTAATCGTTTGATGAATAAAAGTAGTTAGTATTATCCTGAATGATTTATATATTTTCCAAGAATTGTTCAATAATTGACAAGCTCTTTTTTAGAGATGTTGTTTCTGATATATTGTCTATAAATTATTTGAGTAAAGCGCAAGCTTTTGCTATAATGATTGTGTAAAGAAGAGTTGTGGATAACAACTCTTCAATAACAGCACCGATTAAGACGGTGGCAAGGGTTAATTTATAAGAAAGTAACCGTCGTCCTGCTAAAGTTGACGGTTATTTTTTTCTGTCGTTTTTTAGCAATTCAACGATCAAAGCAATTAAAGCAATGGTAAATGTACCAAAACCTAAAATTACTTGAATCGTCTCGAATGCAGACAAAAGGCTTCTCCTTTCTTTTGATTTAGTTAGTACGTACATACGCACCACCTCACTTCCGAAAAAGGTAGCCACCGCCATAAACTTTACTGTTACTTAATAAGATAACATAGAAAATATTAATATTCTATATTGAGTATAAAATTTAATGCAATGGCAAGCCTTCAAAAGCTCTAGATATAAATGAATATTGGAAATAATTGTTTGTTTTCACAACATTTATTCTCGATATTTTTTTATTATTAATGTGTTTTTCCGATAACTATCTTCAAATCATCTTTTTCTTACAAAGAATATGAACGCTTCGATTGTTTTTCAATACAAAAGGCGATACCCGATGCCAATATTTTACATGAAAGGCTGATTTGGTTCATTAATAACTTGTTTTGCAATGAATGAGAAAAAGAAAAAATCTATAATAAAAAGTATTGCTAGTCATGGTACCATGACTATAGGAGGTGCTTATCATGACTGATCAAGTACATTTCAGAATAGATGAAGAGGATGAAGAAAGATTTAGAATTATAATGCAACGTATAGGGTTAGGGCCTAACGAAGCTTATCGGATCTTTGTTAAAAAGGCAATCGAAGTTGGAGGAATACCATTTGAAGTTTCGGATCCATCTTTTCAATTAGAGGAGGCTATTAAAAGCCAGGATTATATTGAATTTGAAGACGGTGAGGAAGGTTTGGATTGGTTAAATGTAGAAGAATAAGCCTAAATGTAAGCCAGCTTTTGAAAGAAAATTTAAGAAGTATTATAAAAGTATGCTTAAGGGTGGTCGTTATAAAAAAGAGGATTTTGAAAAAGTTTATTGGAAACTTTTGTATGATGAACCACTGGAACCTAGATACAACGATCATCCTGTGGTAAATCGAAAACCTGAACGTGATTTGCATATCAAGCCGGATTGGTTATTGATTTATAAATATGATGGTGAGTTTATCCGGTTTATCGATACGGGCACTCATGCAGATCTCTTTAAATAAAAGACTATTTTTTGATGAAAACTTCACTAGTGGTGCATGAAACATTTTAAATTAGCTCTTTATGTTTCACACTATTTTCATTCATAAAAAAATCCTTTATACTGAGCTTGGATGACTTATCCAAGACCAATACAAAGGAACTTAATATGG
>NZ_BSUG01000020.1 GCF_030161475.1 Tetragenococcus halophilus subsp. flandriensis
TTATACCATAAATTGCTACACATTACTACAAATAAAATAATAGATTTGACATAAAAACAATAAAAAAAAGCCTGTTTAACAAGCTTTTGAATAGTCGTAAGAAAAATTAAGTGTCAAAGACCCGAAACTAAAATTAAATAGCATATTCGCCCTATTTTTGATATGATTTTTATGAAAGAGTTGTCAAAATCACATTATTTTTATTTCGAAATAATTTATGAAGATACTAAGAACAAAGCTTCTTTTTTCTAATAAACATGATAAAATGGTAACAAAGCAACAGAGGAGGTTACACTATGCCTAAACAAACAGGGCGCCAAAATAACGAAGATTCTACAGATAAATTACAAGGGCCAAGTTTTGATGAAATTAAAGAGGTCGCTTTTCAAAATGTAGGCTCGATGCTTAAAGACTTACAAGCTTTTGAACAAGCGATTCAAAATGAAGATATTGCTGAAATCTATCGTATTTATAAAGGGAAATTACACGAAGAATTAAAGAAAACATCAAATAAAAACCATGAAATCGATGAATTATTAGCACAAAAAATTCATGATAGTTTTACCCAGGCTTTTCCTTTTATTCATCACGAACAAAAAATATCTCCCACTATGAATTACTACCGTCTAGGTGATTACTATCGTGAACGTGCAACGATCGGTATTGATGCTAGTACGCCCGAGATATTTGTTTTACCCAATATTGATAAAGAATGGCGTGAATTTGCGCCGGGTAAACGCGATGCTTTAAACAAAATTGAAAAAGAAATGGACGAACTCGATGCCAACATTATCACTGCTGAATCAGAAATCTCAAATATCGATGAGCAGATAAAAGAGATTGAAAATGAAAAAGCATCGGTGGAAAATACCAAAGGTTTGTTTAATCGAAACAAAACTGAGGAAGAAATTGAAGATCTAGATAACAAATTACAAGCATTAGCAGAAAAAAGAGAAGGTTGGTTACCTTATATAGAAGATAAAAGTAAAACCAATAAGCAAAGAGAGCAATTGATGAAAAATCATCACGATATGCGTCTAAAACAGGCAGTCGTGACTAAAGAATTTCGCTTGATCCAGCAATATTTCGGCTCATTAAAAGCAATGAATCAACAGATTCAAGATTTTCTAACAGCTTATCTAGGTTCAGCTAAAGGAGGGAATCACGCATGAGTGAAAAAGAAAATAAATCCACAGAATTAAAAAAAACATCACAAAATAAAGAGGAAACGGATCCTTACTACAAAGAAAAGGCACAAAACCATGATGAAATGGTTTCCTGGATCGCTTCAGCTGAAAAAGAACTAGCTGATTTACGCTTACGAAAAACTTTACTCGAAGATGATTTTACTGAGTTACTAAATGAATACAGACGTTTGATCGTAACAGATGCGGCTATCTCAACAGTTGCTAAAACCAGTTTGCTGGCCTATCTTACTTATGAATTATTGAAGCCTTTAAATGATGCTACATTAAAACAAACTGATAGCTATAATGTATGGGAAGCAAAATATTTTTCGATCAAATATCAGTTGACTGACAAAAGAGATTTGGCGTTAAGTTTTAAAATGAACGTAATTGATACTCGTTTTGAAGCGAAATTCATGCCTTTATTTTTACTGGATTTACAAGAGATGTCAGTTACAGTAGACGAACGTCAGGTGTTAGAACTCATTCGTTTATGGTATTCTGAGAAAATATTTTCTCGTAACCAGTTGACTTTGATCAATTACGACTTGAATCGCTTGTTGGCGAATTTTAAACAATTAGGCTTTAATGTTTCCGCAAGTCTTTTAGATAATACTCGAGCACTTTCAGTGGATCTGGAAAGTGATTTTCCTTTAGAAACCAACATTTTAGACGATATTTTTATTACTGCTATGGACTCCACCGAGTACGACTTTGATAAAATTGGTCAAAGGTATTATCAAGTAAAATTAAATCAAGAGCAAAATGTGTATATCCAATCAAAGAAAAATAGAACACACCTATTCATCGATTCCAATAACCGTCGTCGTTCAATCTTGGATTTTTTCACTCATTATCCATTCTTTGTGCCCTTGATCGTTCGAGAATAAGTAGAAAAGTCTGGAGTTAAATTCCGGACTTTTTTCATTAATAAGGATGAAAATTATGCCAGAAAAATTAGAAGAGGTAAAGCAGTTTTGGGATGATTTTGCTAAGGAGTATACAGACATCCAAGAAGAATCACAACTAACCATCCAAAAAGATGTGTTTGATTTTTTTAAAAAGCAAGGGATTTTACCGCAAAATAGTTTGCTAGATTTAGCGGGAGGAAGTGGAAAATATGTTCCATTCTTTATTTCCCAGCTACAAAATTATGTACTAGTAGATTTATCTTCTGAAATGTTAAAACTTGCTTCAAATAAGTATCCCTATAAAAATTTAAGCTTGATTGAAAGTAGTCAACAATCTTTTTTACAGCAAACAAAGGATAATACTTTTGATATTGTTTTTAGCGCTATGAATCCAGCATTGACTTCAAAATCGCAATTAAAAGAAATGATAAGGGTTGCGAAAAAATATGTCTGTATTCTACGGCTAGTAAAAGAAGACGACAAATTATTTTCTCCTGTTGAAGAAAAATTATACGGTAAAAAAGAATCCTTAGCTTGGATGTCTACTTATAAAAGCTGGTTCAAAAATGCCTATCAGAATAAAGCTTTTCACTATACAACAAGCGAAACGATTAGTACACACTTCTTTTATTTATATTTTAAAGACGAATTGGCTAGTGACGAACTAGAAAAAACAATTGAAGCATTATTTCAGGGGCAAAAAGCAATTGAAAATACAACACATTATACCTTTGAATTACTTTATTGCCACTTAGCAAAGTAAAAATTAAGTGAGGTGAAAAGATGCGATTTATTGATCTGTTAGATAAGGATCAAAAAGTTCAGGTCAGAATCTTAATGTATTTTTTGCAACATGCAAAGACTATTAGAGTAAAAGATCTTAATGATTATATGGATGTCTCTTATCCTACATTGCAAAAGGGGATTACAGCGCTTGCCGACAGACTGTATCATTTTGAGATAAGTGCTGAGTTAAATCGAAAAGATAGTGATTTTTTACAATTAAGTTTACCGCACGATTTCTCTGTTAAAAATTTCTTGTATAGCTATTTAACACAAGCCTTAGATTATCGTTTGCTAGTTAGTATTTATAAAGAAAAAGAGCTAACTATAACAAAACTGGCTTTGGATAATAATCTAAGCGAAGCTTCAATTTTTAGGCGTTTGAAAGCGATCAACCAGCTGTTAGATGAATTTAACTTACAGTTTAAAAATAAAAAATTATATGGTAGTGAACTACAAATTCAATTTTTTTACTTTCAACTTTTTAATGGCGTTATACCTAAAAAGTATTTAACAAGCTTAATAACTAATCAGGCAATCAAAAATTTAATCCCTGTCATTGAAGACCATTTTCAGTTACAGTTTAGTAAAAAACAAAAGCATATGTTAAGCTTACACCTACATATTTTACAACGAAGGCTCGATTATCGGAAAATACCTCAACGTGAAATCTCCGAGTCTATGTTTAGACAAATAGAACAAGACCATTTTTATCAAGAACTAGATAATATTTTCAAACGATTTTTAAGTCGTTTTGCTTTAGCAGCAACTGGATATGAAGTGGTCTATTTGTATCTTTTTTTTATCACTGAAGGACTTTTACCACAAAGCAGTCAGTGGTGGAAAAATTCACCTTTTATTCAACACTTTTTAACGATCGATAAACAAATTTATCAAACGATTACAAAAGAAGAAGTGTATGATCCTGCTTTTGCTAGTTTTCTTTTACAAAACCATGTAAAGGTGACTTTTTATAAAGGAGAAATGAACTTTAACTATGACCATCAATTGCTCTTGTCCGATATTGATCCGCAAGCTATGAACCAATGTATGTCCCTTGTTGAAAAAAATTTATCCCGTAAGGTCTCAAATGCGCAATGGGAAATGCTAGATCATTCTTATGGTCTGATTTGGGATATTCATCAAAGACGACAACAAAAAGAAGTTTTGGTGGGCGTAGTGGATGATGGTTCGCTACAAGCTGAAGAAGCTTTTCGTTTTACTAGGCAGACTTTAGCAGGGATGTCCCATGTTACAGTAAAAAAAGCTAAGAAAAAAACCTACGATTTACTGATTGCTTCTGACGGTTTAGCTATAGAAGAGTACCATTATCACGCGCTTTATTATTTAACGGGGAGTTTATCTCTGTTTGAAAAAGAACGTTTAGAACAAACTGTAACAGCAATTATTCACAAAAAGTAGAAGGGCGGTAACACTATGCGTGTTGTTATTATTGGCGGATCTCATGCAGGAATTGCAGCTGCCAGACATTTGAAAAAAATCGATTCTAATGTTGAAGTATTGATTCTGGAACGCTCCAATGTTTTAGGCTATATTGGAAGCAGCTTAAATCTTTATTTAGAAGGAACAATTGCTGATTTAGAGAAAGCAAAAACCGCCACTGTATCACAATTGATGGCAGAAAATATCAATGTATTTATTGACACAGAAGCTATAGATATAGACACTGAAAAAAAAGAAGTTCTTGCTTTAACGAAAATGGACCAAAAACAAAGAAAAGATCGTTTCTCTTATGATTATTTGATATTAGCTATGGGGTCTAGTCAGTACCAAACAGGATTTTCTTTACAAAGCGAGCGCGAAATTACAAATTACAAAACTTTAGAACAAGCACAACAAGCTATTAATACCTTAAATAAAGTAAATCAAACTGCGGTCATTGGCGCGGGACTAATTGGGTTTGAGTTGGTAGCGTCTTTAAGCAAGTTAAAAAAAGAGATTTATTTGATCGATCGCATGGACAATGTCTTATTTCGTTATTTTGATAAGGAGATTACTCAGAAATTACTGGAAAAATTACCAGATAACGTCCATATTATCTTAAATAGCAATGTTAAAGAAGTGCTATTAGATAAAAATGAGAAGGTGTCAGCTTTAATTTTGACAAATGACCAAACGTTAAGTTGTGATGCCGTTGTTTTTGCTATCAATCCAAGACCTAATGTATCTTTAGCAGAAGATGACTTAGCGGTTAATATGGATGGGACGATAACTACCAATGAATACCTGCAAACTTCGAACCCTTTTATCTATGCTGTAGGTGATTTGGTTTCTATAAACTTTAATGAAACGGCTTCTTCAATTTATGTTCCACTTGTCACGAATGCTTATCGTAGCGCTATGATTGCGGCAAGCAATATTTTATTAGCAGAAAAAATTGCTTTTCCCAAAGTACAACGTACGATAGTAACAGAACTTTTTGGCTCTTATTTTGCTAGTGCGGGTATCAATGAAGAAGAAGCACCCTATTATGGCTTTAAAGTTTCTTCATTGACAAAAACTTATACCAGGCAAGATTTATTGGCAGAAAGCCAAACTTTTGAACTCACTTTAAAACTGGTTTTTGATGCTAAAAGTAAACAGATTTTAGGTGGACAATTGATGACAAATCAACGTGAACAAGTGGAAATGGTAAATACTTTGTCCAGTTTGATCACAATGCAAGCTGATTTGAATCAACTTAGCACTATGGATTTTTATTTTAATCCAAAACTGTCTCTTCCTTTGCATTTTTTAAATGATTTGGCAATGGAAGCACTTATCACGCAATAACTTTATTATTTCTAAAATTTACTTTATTGAAAAAATGACAATTGAGCTGCTTATTTTTTCTTAAATTCATCGATTAAAACTTGTTTCCTAAATTTTATTGCTTTACTATTAAGGATTGAACAAACAAAAGATAGGAGAAAATCGATGAATAAAAAAGTAATCAGCGGAATCATTTTTTTTATTTTTTGTGTCATCGTAAGTTTTGGCATACAGCTGAAAAGTAGCTCTTTATATAATCAGCCAGTTGCAAAAATCGATCAAGTAGAAATAAATAATAATCAACAAGAAATTAGTGCAACTAAAATGAATGGAGAGGACAAAGGAGATACTGTTCATTTAACAGCTGATTATCGTAAAAACGAATTAGATACAATTGATTATTCTAAAGGCGAGCAAGTCTTTTATTCGCAAAATGAAGTCAACGAAAAAAAACGCGATGGTTATGTCTTTTTTATGATAGCTTCTTTACTGTTCACCTTAATTTTTGTAGGTGGAAAATCAGGCGTAACTACTTTTATTAGTGTGGTTTTAAATAGTGCAGCCTTGTTTTTAATCGTTAGTTTATATCGAAGTTATACAAACATTTCTCTGGTTATTTTTACTGCGATTTATACGGTGCTTTCCATAGCTATTACTTTATTTCTTATTGATGGCATTAAAAAGGATAGTTTACAAAAGTTTTTTGCAACACTTTTAACCGTCTTTAGTGCTTTTTTTATTTGTTTTATCGCAATGGAATTTTACCAGGACGAAGGATTACGCTTTGAAGACATGGGGATTTTGACTCGCCCTTATCGTCCGATATTTTTATCTGGTTTACTTGTAGGGGCAATCGGCGCTTCACTAGATACTGTAGTTTCTGTGGTTTCGACATTAGAAGAAATCGAACGTAAAAATCCAGCAGTAACACTGAATCAGCTAATTCGCTCAGGAAAAAGGGTCGGTCAAGATGTTAGCTCTACCATGGTTAACGTACTCATCTGTTCTTATTTTAGTAGTGCGATTCCAATGATGTTAGTCTATCTACATAATGGTTGGCTCTTTGGGCAAACGGTTAGTATGCTACTATCGCTAGAAGTGGTACGAGTATTGTGCGGTGGTTTTGGCATTTTACTTTCTATTCCGTTTTCACTTCTTTTCTTCCAGCTAAGTAGAAAGGAGGCAAACCAATGAATGTGATCTCTAGTTTATTGCTTGTATTTATCTTATTATTGGTTTTAATTTTAGGAAGATCTTCTTTCTTTGTATTGAGCGGCTTGTTCATGAATGTTTTGCTGTTTTTTCTTTTGATTTTTTGCCTGCATTTGGGTCTTTCAGTTTATCTAGCGGCGCTTGCCTACATTCTTTTAAATAGTTTGATTACCCTAGGATATGTAAATGGCTGGAATGAAAAAACGAGAGCGGCTTTTTATAGTTTAATATTGTTTTCCATTATCGTATCTTTGGTATTTATTCCTTTTATTCAGAAATTATCGATTTCAGGCTTTTCTTCTCAAGAATTAGAAGAGCTTGCAGCATTTAACCTCAATGTTCCTATTTCCTTCACTCAGTTAAGTGTTTCGGTGATCTTAATTGGTGTTTCAGGGGCATTGATCGATGGTAGTATGTCGATTGCTAGTTCTACAGCAGAAATTTTTCATCAACGTTCTCAAAAACTAGATGTAAAAATGTTATTTAAGTCCAGTATGACAGTCGTTAGAAGTATCCTGAATTCAACGGTCAATACATTATTATTTGCCTTTATCAGTACAGGACTAGCGCTTATTTTTTGGTATCAGGACTTAGAAATTCCTTGGCATGAAATGATGAACTCACAAGCTTTTGTTTTTGAATTTGCCGTGATCATTCTTTCAAGTATTAGTGTTGCTTTCATATTACCTTTTACGAGTATCATTACTTGTTATTATTTACTAAAAAAGTCAAGCTAATGTTTAACGCAAATAGGTATTAATTATTTTTTGTAAATTAGTCCTTTTTAAGTTGACAAAAAGACATTTTTACTATATTTATAGGTTAGTTAAATGTTTTATTGCCATAAAACTTAGTGTCTATTAAAAACAGAAGAAGTGATGAGTAAATGAGCCACTTGGACCGTGACGTTTTCTTTAAAGCGCCCCAACAAATTCTACTGGGATTTGCTAGTATTATTTTATTAGGGACTTTTATCTTAATGTTACCTTTTGCTACACGAAGCGGTCATAGTACCAACTTTTTGGACGCGCTCTTTACTGCAACTTCTGCGGTATGTGTCACTGGTTTGACCACGGTTTCTACTGCCGGGCATTGGAATATGTTCGGCCAAGCGGTTATTTTACTGTTGATCGAAGTCGGGGGTTTAGGTTTTATGTCTTTACCAATCCTTTATTTTACACTTACCAAAAGAAAAATAAATTTAAGTATGCGTATGGTTTTAAAAGATTCTCTAAACACCTTTGATATGTCTGGGACAGTTGGCTTAATGTTTGCAATTTTACGCATAGCTTTTATTATTCAATTTTTAGGGTTTTTGTTACTAAGCGTAGACTTTATCCCGCGTTTTGGATGGGAAAAAGGGCTTTGGTATAGTTTTTTCCATGCTGTTTCTAGCTTTTGTAACGCTGGTTTTGATCTTTTTGGCAATAGTATGATTAGTTTTCAAAACGATCCTTGGGTTTTAATGATAATCAGTTTTCTGATTATCGCAGGAGGACTGGGTTTTATCGTATGGCAAGATTTATTAAAGAATAAAACATTCAAGAAATTACGCTTGCACAGTCAGATCACATTAAAAGTAACAGGGATATTATTAGTGTTAGGTAGTATTTTCTTTTACTTTACTAATACAATCGGTTCAAATGGCTTATTGCGGCTATCTAATGCTTTTTTCTTAGCGGTCACGCCGCGAACAGCAGGATTTTTTTCTATTGATTATGCAATGATGAGTCCTGCAGGTCTTGTATTAACGATGATACTAATGTTTATTGGTGGAAGTTCTGGATCTACTGCGGGAGGCTTTAAGACTACAACATTAGGAATCATTTTAATTAAATTATATAGTGTGATAAGGGGACGTTCAAAAGCGCAATATAAGGGACGCACTATTAAAGAAAACACGATTTCACAAGCGTTTATGTTATTTTTTATCTTTTTAATCATGATTATAAGTAGCACAATGATTTTATCTGTTACTGAAACAATCCCTAATGTTTATCAGTTAGGATTAGAGTATATTGTTTTTGAAGTGATCTCTGCTATGGGAACGGTTGGATTAAGTTTAGGCTTATCTGCACATCTGACTTGGATAGGAAAATTAGTGCTTATTTTCTTGATGTTTATCGGCAGAGTGGGGATTTTAACAATGATCTTTTCGACGATTAATCAAACACATAAAAGAAAAACAAATTATAAATATCCAGAAGAAAATGTGATTATCGGATAAAGGTTAAAAAAATAGAGAAGTAACAATTACCAATAGAAGCATCTGAATTACTCAAAATAGTAAACGAGATGTTTCTATTGGTTTTTGTACTAACTTTAAAGAAATAAATCCTATCTAAAACATAAGGAGGGTTAAAATGAAGACCCCATTAACAACACAAATGGAAGAAACGCTTTATTATTATATTAGAGAAAATGGCGCTGTAGTTGTCGAAGAAGTCACGATGCCTGAAGAACAAGGGATCGTTGATACGCTCAGCTGTCATTTGAACAACCAGCAGCAATTCGAATGGCGCTGTTATGAACTAAAAGTCAGCAAAGCTGATTTTCGCTCTAAAGCAAAACTTTCGTTTATTGGCCATTATAATTATTTTGTTTTGCCAGAAAATCTATATACAATGGTGAGTGAAGAAATC
This sequence comes from Tetragenococcus halophilus subsp. flandriensis, assembly GCF_030161475.1. Classification (GTDB taxonomy): domain Bacteria; phylum Bacillota; class Bacilli; order Lactobacillales; family Enterococcaceae; genus Tetragenococcus; species Tetragenococcus halophilus_C. The sequence continues at coordinate 9,508 of NZ_BSUG01000020.1, forward strand.
CCTTCTCATATCGGCGCCTTAGTTTATCACCCTTACTTGTCAGAGGATGTAGGCGCTCCTGGTTTTTTTACTACTGAGAAAAAGCCCAAAAAACAAGCTTTGCAAGTCAATGAACAGGAATTACTCTATCGTTTGATCACCTCACAAGCACGAGAAGTAAATAAAGCCAAACAAACAGCACGTGGTTTGCGAGTATTTGGGACAAAACAACTTTATCAAGAGTTGAAAAAACGTCAACCAGAGTACGATTTGTTTGGAGGCGGCGTCAATTACTATGATCGTTTTATTGAAGAAACTCAAAGTCAAACTGTAGAAGCGCTAAAAGAGGAACTAGAAGCAACTCGAACTGCATATTTTCAATTGGAACAACGCTTTTTAGAGGAGAATGAATAATGTATTACCCTTATTTCAGAGGAAAGCAGTTTGATCTATTAGCCTTGCGAGAACTGATAGAAAAAGGATTATTATCTCAAAAAGTCCAGCCTATCATTGAACCTGTAAAAAATACTGCCACTTTTCAAAAATTTTTATTAAGCGCGCAAAACTACCAACACCCTATTTACTTGATTCAAAATCCGCAGTTAGGCGAGTTTAATACAGAAACAGGGAATATGAAATTAGAAACTTTTCCAGCAAGAAAAGCAAGTGTTGTTAGCCAGGCGCTAGAAACCATGACACAAATGTCTGAAATGCTAATTATTGACCAGCCTTCCATTGCTTTGGCAAGTGATTGGGAAAATAATCAAAGAAAAGTATTAGTCCCACCTGAGTTTCGTTTGCTAAGTAAGATAAAAGGAGACAAAATCCTTTCTTTAGATCATTTTACTCGCTTACCAAATCTCAATTTTTATCAAGAATGTCCTGATGAATTGTTTTCCACAGATTATTTAAACTATAAAAAAAGAGGTTTTGTAGGCTTTAGTGATTTTTCAATCGATAATCGTATTTATTATGAGAAAGGCTATCCCTCTCCGATATTAAGTTTGCATCTCGTTTATTTTTTTCAAGATACACTTCGTATCCACCATTTCCTATCGTCAGAAGAAGCAGCAACACCAAAAGAGAAATTTTTAGTATTAATGGAAGAAGTAAGGTCTTGGCGTAATATTTTATGTAGTGAACAGCTCACCTTAGGGTTAGCGATTTTGTTTGATTATACTGATAAAGAAAAATTTCCTGGCATGGGCGTCATGCGTAAAGCTTCTGTCATGCATCATATGGAATTAATGAGCCGTTATTTGGAAAATAATAAATGATGATTTCGACCATTTAAATTTACTAGTGTAAACGTTAGTGTTACATTATAGATGGATACTAAAAAAGGAGATGGAAAAAATGAGGAAAAGGAAAGTACTGACATTTGTTACATTATTCACTTCTGTTGCTTTGTTAGGTGCTTGCAGTAGTAATGATAATGAGCAAGAAGGACAACAAGCAAGCAGTACTGCGGAAAGTACAGAAATGAGCCACATGGATGATTCTGATCACCATATGGAAGACTCAAGCGGACATATGGACCATGGCGATATGGAAATGGAGCATAACCGCAATGAAGATGAACCAGAAGATATGCAAGATGCAAGTGATCCAGAGTATCCAGTAGGGGATGAAGTAGAAGTTACTGATGCGCATATGGATATTATGGAAGGTGTTACGGCAACCATTAGCGGTGCTTATGATACTACTTTATATCAAGTGACATTTACACCTGAAGATAGCGATGAACCTATGGAAGATCATAAGTGGGTAGTAGCAGAAGAGATGGAATCTGATGATGATAATGAAGATTATGAAGAAGGAGACGAAGTAACCCTTACTGCTGATCATATGGCAGGTATGCAAGGACAAACTGCTGAAATCACGGGTGTTCATGAAGGACCAGCTTATATGATCGATTTTGAACCCGCAGACGGAAGTGAAGCATTCACCAACCATAAATGGGTTACAGAAGATGAGCTAGGACCAGCGGAAGAGGAATAACGACTTAGTGAATGAAATGAATTATTTGTAGCGTTTTTTTCGATTTGTTAAAATAAAAGTAGAGCTTAAAACAGCTTAATTTGAGCAAGGAGGAAATAACCATGAAGACATACGATAAATTATTTTATGATGGCAAGTGGCAAGATGCGCAATCAAATGATTATTCAGATGTTATCAATACGGCAAATGAAGAAGTGATTGCAAAGGTGGTCAAAGGCTCTCATAAAGATGTAGATCAAGCAGTCGCTGCTGCAAAAGCGGCTTTTGAACAATGGAACAATACTTCTCCTGAAACACGTGCTAAATATATTGAAAAAATCAAAAAGGGCATAGAAGATCGCCAAGATGAAATTGCTGATACGATGGTGCAAGAATTAGGCGCTTCTAAAACATTTGCTCAAAATGGACAAGTACCACAGTCCTTAAATGAAATTCAAGGAACGTTAGACGAATTTAAAAACTTTAACTTTGAAGAAGAAGTCGATAATGCGACAATTATTAAAGAAGGTTATGGTGTAGTTGCTTGTGTGACACCTTGGAACTATCCAATGAACCAAATTCAACGTAAAATTACGCCCGCTTTACTTGCAGGAAATACAGTTGTGGTAAATCCGGCAACCAATACGCCACTTACTGCAATTATCTATGCTGAAATTATTGAAGAAGCAGGATTACCAAAAGGCGTCTTCAATTTAGTAACTGGTAGCGGTGGTGATACAGGCGATTACTTGACCAAGCATCCAGACGTAGCAGTTGTCTCCTTTACTGGTTCAACAGCTGTCGGCAAAGGACTATATGAAAATGCTGCAACTTCAGTGAAAAAATTAGTTCTTGAACTAGGTGGTAAATCTCCAATGGTTTATCTTAAAGGCGGCGATTTACAATTAGCTGTAAAATCAGCTGCAAGTACGGTACTAGATAACCAAGGTCAAACTTGTTCGGCACTGACTCGCTTATTAGTTCCAAAAGATGAACTTGAAAGAACTAAAGAAGTTATCCAAGATTACTATAAGGATATCAAGGTAGGAGATCCTGCTGAAGATGATACACGAGTAGGACCTATGGTATCTGAAGATCAAATGAATACTGTTTTGGATTACATTCAAACGGGTATAGATGAAGGAGCAAATGTATTCCTTGGAGGCAATCGACTCAACCGCAAAGGATACTTTGTCGAACCAACTGTCTTTACAGACGTTACTAATGATATGACGATTGCCCAAGAAGAAATTTTCGGTCCTGTTTTAGTCGTTATCACTTATGATACGCAGGAAGAAGCCGTTAAAATTGCCAATGATTCTTCTTATGGTCTATCTGGTGCTGTAGTAGGACCTGAAAAAGAAGCGATGGATGTCGCTCGTCAACTAAGAACAGGAAATATTACGGTCAATGGCGGTGCTCGTTCACCAAAAGCTCCATTTGGCGGTTATAAACAATCCGGTATCGGCCGTGAAAATGGCCTTTATGGTTTGGAAGATTATTTAGAAGTCAAAGCACTGTTTAAATAATTTGAATAAATCATGATGTGGTAAGTTTTTGACTTACAAGTAATTGCAAGTGTAATAAAAAGGAAAACGGAAGATAAGACCTTATTTCATAGGGATTTATCTTTCGTTTTTTTAAATTTTATTCTTAGAGAGCTACTTCAGCAAACTTACCCTAGTTTTACGAAGTTTAGGGTCACTCTGACAATATTACGCTAAATTTACAAATTCTAGGGCTAGTTTGTCAGACTTACTCTAATTTTACAGATTCTAGGCTTACTAATGGTCTTTAACGGTAATTCAATACTTTCGTTAGACGATTTCAAAATTAAAAATATCGGAATATAAAGTAGACAAGATTACACTTTTTTGCTATAGTATTTATGTATTTAAATAAAAAACAGGTTGAAGCGCAAGCTTTCAAGACATCTCTTCCAAGGGTGAGGAAGATCTTGTTAGTTTGCGCTTTTTTATGTTTTTATCATGAAATGAGAAAGGATGAAACATGTGAAGCTCTATCAACAAACAAAGGACAAAATAATAGAGGATTTTAATGTTGATTTAGACAATGGGTTAACAGATGAGCAAGTCACGCAACAACGTGAAAAGTTCGGAGAAAATAAATTACCCGAGAAAAAAGAGGACCCTTATTGGAAAGTCTTTCTTAAAAATTTCAAAGAACCTATCGTAATTGTATTAATGGGCGCAATTGTACTCTCTCTATTAAGTGCTTTTCATGATATTCAAATCCAAGGTAATATGGAAACTGGACTTGAATCATTATATGAAGCAGCGGCTATTTTTATCTTAATTATCATTAATGCATTTCTAGGATTTTGGCAAGAAATTAGCGCTCGGAAAAGTTTAAATGCCTTAAAAGAAATGAACACGCGACATACTACGGTGTTACGTAATGGTAAATGGCAAACTGTTAATGTAAATGAAATGGTTGTCGGAGATGTTGTCAATAACCAAGTTGGAGACTTTGTTGAAGCAGACGTTCGCTGGTTAGATGTTAACGAATTACAAGTCATCGAATCTCATTTAACAGGTGAAGCTGACGCAATTGAAAAAGACACTGAAGCTATCAATGAAGAAGCTGAACTTGGCGATCGAACCAATATGGGCTTTTCTGGTTCTACAGTTTCTAATGGTCAAGGGATTGGTGTTGTCGTTGCAGTAGGACAACAAACCGAACTAGGAAATATTGCGCAAATGATCGAGTCGGTTGAAACTAAACCTTCTCCATTACAAAATACGATTAATAGATTAACAAAGACCCTTATGTGGGTTTCTGGCGCTGTGGTTGTCTTCACCATTATTGCAGGAATTATTCAAGCAGGTGAGTTGAGCTTTGAATCGATTGGTTCCGTATTATCAACTGCAATCGCACTGGCAGTTGCCTCTATTCCAGACGCATTGCCGGCTGTTTTATCTATTGTTTTGACTATCGGCGCTAGTGCCATGGCTAAAAACAAGGGATTGATCAAGTCGTTAAACAGTGTAGAAACCTTAGGTGCCACTTCATATATTTGTTCTGATAAAACCGGGACATTGACAAAAAACGAAATGACCGTTGTCCAATACTATGCAAATGGTCATAAGTATCAAGTTACTGGCTTAGGTTATAATCCTAATGGTGAAATTAAAAATGAGGGATCTGATCTGGTCGCAGCTTCAAGAGATTTCTTATATGGTGCAGTTTTATGTAATGATTCTTCTGTACAAGAAAATGATAATGGTGAATATACACCTCTTGGACTTCCAACTGAAGTAGCTTTAACGGTATTAGGCAAAAAAGTAGATATTAGTCGGGAAGATTTAGAACAAGATAAAGAAATTATCCGTACGTTACCATTTTCTAGTAGTCGTAAAATGATGAGTGTCATTGTAAAAGAAGATGGAAAATACATCTTATACACTAAAGGTGCACCTGATGTTATGATCAACCGTAGTAACGGCATTTTAAAAGATGACGAAATTGATAAAACAGAAGAAGAAAAAAATAATTTCTTATCGATTGTTGATGATTATGCAGACGATGCTTTAAGAACACTTGCTGTTGGCCAAAGAGAAATTACAGAAGATGAAGCTTTAAATGGCACAACAGATACATTGGAAAATTCTCTAATATTGACAGGTGTTGCAGGTATTATTGACCCAGCACGTGAAGAGGTTAAAGTTTCTGTTCAAACATTGCATAACGCTAATGTTGAAGTTGTTATGATTACAGGTGACCACGAAAAAACAGCACGTGCTATTGCATATGAGCTAGGTATTGTTGATAGTAAAACAGCGCCTGTTGTTAGAGGGGCAGATATTGAACAAATGTCTGACGATGAATTATTTGAAACAGTTAAAACAACCAATGTTTATGCTCGTGTATCACCAGAACACAAACAACGTATTGTTAAACAATTACAAAGAGACGGTCAAATTACAGCTATGACTGGTGATGGTGTAAACGATGCTCCTGCATTGCGCGTTGCAGATATTGGTATTGCGATGGGAATTGCAGGGACAGAAGTAACCAAAGATTCTGCAGACTTAGTTTTACTAGATGATAAATTTACGACTATTGAAAATGCTGTTAAAAGCGGTCGGACGATTTATGGTAATATTAAAAACTTTGTCCGCCACGAATTGACAACAAACGTTGCTGAGGTACTATCTATCCTTATTGGACTGCTGTTTTTCACCCAAACAATTGGCAATGTACCTGGTGCAACACCTACATTAACCGCTTTGATGGTACTATGGGTTAATATGATCAGTGACGCCGTCCCGTCCTTTTCTCTAGGTTATGACGTTCCAGAAGCCAACATCATGGATGAAGACCCACGTGATCCAAATGAATCAGTTCTAGCCAATTATACTTGGTCTCGCGTATTGATTAGAGGTTTCTTTATGGGACTGCTGGTATTTGTAGCGTTCCTTTGGGCCGCTCATGAAGGTATGGGAAGTAACCAAGCACAAACAGTCGCTTTCTTAACATTAGTTTATGGTCAATTATGGCACGTTTTCGATGCTCGTAGTAATAGAACATTATTTGAACGTAGTCCATTTGAAAATAAATACTTGGTAGCTGCTGTATTGTTTGCTGGAATTACTTCTTACTTAGTTACAATTATTCCATTCTTTAATACAGTTATGGGAACAGCACCACTTGATGGATATGTTTATTTGATGGTTTTACTTATTCCTGCATTACCTACACTTATTTTGTCAGGAATCAAAGAACTATTTGGTGTAAAAATTTGGTGATAAAGTTTTCAAAAAAGTATGTGGTGACTAAAATCATCACATACTTTTTTTATTTGGCATTAGATAACAAAAATCTTTTTAAATCCGATAAAAACTGACCTAGAAGGCACTTTTTAAGGAAAACATGAGAAATTTATAAATAAAATTTGTTTTTAAAAATTATTGACAGTGGAAATAAAAACTTTGATAATATGTTTGTCAGTAAAAAAATAGTGGAGGAGATTTTTATATGGAAAAAGACCCTATGGCTAAAAATGGGCTAGATTCTTATCAAAGTAGCCGTAATCAAAATGTTGGTAGTAACCCTGAATTACAAACAAGTGCGGGCGCGCCGGTTTACAACAACGATAATACTATGACAGCTGGTGAACGTGGCCCTAGTATGCTGCAAGACGTTTGGTTACTCGAAAAACTTGCTGATTTCAATCGTGAAGTGATTCCTGAACGTCGTATGCATGCTAAAGGTTCAGGTGCCTTTGGAACTTTTACCGTGACCCACGATATTACCCAGTATACAAAAGCTAAAATATTTTCTGAAATAGGTAAACAAACGGAGATGTTTGCTCGTTTTTCTACAGTTGCCGGAGAACGTGGCGCTGCAGATGCGGAACGAGATATTCGCGGTTTTGCATTAAAATTTTATACAGAAGAAGGGAATTGGAACTTAGTTGGAAATAATACCCCTGTATTTTTCCACCGTGATCCGAAACACTTTATTGATTTAAACCGTGCGATTAAAAGAGATCCACGAACAAACATGAGAAGCCCTAACAATAATTGGGATTTTTGGACATCACTTCCAGAATCCTTACACCAAGTAACTATTACGATGAGTGATCGTGGAATTCCATCTTCTTATCGTTTTATGCATGGCTTTAGTTCTCATGCTTATAGTCTGATCAATGCCGATAACGAACGCGTTTGGGTGAAATTTTACTTCCGTTCTCAACAAGGAATACAAAATTTAACCGATCAAGAAGCAGATGTAGTTAACGCTAATACTCGCGAATCTCATCAAGCAGACTTATACAATGCCATTGAACAAGGAAAATATCCTAAATGGAAAATGTATATTCAAGTGATGACTGAAGAAGAAGCTAGCCAATTGGACTATAATCCTTTTGATTTAACAAAAGTTTGGTACAAAGAAGATTTTCCTTTAATGGAAGTGGGAGAATTTGAATTAAACAAAAACCCGGAAAATTACTTCCAGGATGTGGAAGAAGCCGCATTTAACCCAGCAGAACAAGTACCAGGAATCGGTATTTCACCAGACCGTATGCTACAAGCACGTGTTTTTGCTTATCAAGACGCGGCACGTTATCGTCTGGGTGTAAATCACCATCAAATTCCAGTGAATGCGCCTCGAGGAGTGAAAAATCCTCATTCCTATAGTCGTGATGGTCAAGGTCGAATGGATGGAAATTCAGGTAGTGAAGTTCATTATACGCCAAATAGTTATGGAAACTATACAGACCATAAATCTATGGGAGAACCATCGATGCAAGGTGGAGATGTAAAACATTATGATTTTAGAGAAGATGACCATGATTATTATACTCAGCCTGGCATGCTTTTCCGTAGGATGACAAAAGAGCAACAGTTGGTATTATTTGAAAATACGGCTCGTAATATGGGAGATAGTACCTTACAAATCAAGCATCGTCATATCAATAACTGTTATCAAGCAGACCCAAATTATGGTAAAGGCGTTGCTGATGCATTGGGCATTGATTTAAACGACGTTGACTTAACACCAACGCCTCGTGATTCAGAAGAAGCTAATGACAAAGCCAATGCGCGAGGTTACCAAGACTTAAACGTGCCAACAGAACCGGTTATGCCTGAAACTGCGAAAGATTTAGGACCTGAAGGGCGCGATACGAATGTAGAGGATCCGTTCTTCTTAGCAGATCCTATGAATGATCCATTCTTATTATAAAATAAGATAATTTTTGAAAGAGTATAGGTTGCTAATAATATAGCGTCTATACTTTTTTCTTTTTACAATTATAATGCATAATTTTTTATCTTTATGAACTTTTTTATTACAATAGAAATAGATACACAACAAAGAGAAAAACAGGAGGGTTAAAATGAGTCAATTGCAAAATAACAATAGCTATGAATACGTGATTGTTGGTGGCGGTATGGTCGCAGGATATGCAGTTAAGGGTATACGTCAAGAAGATGCGAATGGTTCTATCTTACTTGTTTCAAAAGATGCGGACGTGCCTTATGAACGTCCTGCTTTAAGTAAGAAATTATGGTTAGACGATGAATTTACAGAAGAAGATATCCGAGTAGGCGCAGAAGATTATCCTAATGTTAGTTTTAAGTTTAATACAACAGTAAACAAAATCGATCGAGAAAATAAGAGTATACAGTTAGGTGACGATAGTGTAGTTTATTATAATAAATTATTACTAGCAACGGGTGGCGAACCGATAACTATTGATGGTGCAGATGATAATCATGTCATCGTCTTTAGAGACTGGTCCGATTATCGTAAGTTGCGTCAATTTAGCGGAAATAACAAACATGTTATCCTTATCGGTGGCGGTTATATTGGAAGCGAAATTGCAGCAGCGCTAGCGCAAAACAATACACAAGTGACGATGGTTTATTTAGAAAATACTTTAGGCGAAAATCAATTTCCAGAAGAAATAACAGCTGAATATGAAGGTACTTTTAAAAAGAACGGTGTCGAATTAATTAGCGGTAAAAAAGCTGAATCTTATCAACGTGATGGTGACCAATTGGTTGTTGCTTTAGATGATGGTTCACAAATCAAGGGAGATACCATTGTTGTAGGTTTAGGCGTATCACCAAGAATCGAACTTGCAAAAGCAAGTGGTCTAAAATTAGATGGAGACGGTGTTGAAGTAGATGAATATCTACAAACTAGCGACTCTTCTATCTGGTCTGCTGGTGATATCGCTTATTACCCTGATAAGATTTTAGGATATCAAAGAATTGAACACGTAGACCATGCAAGAAATTCCGGTGAGCAAGTGGGAAGAAATATGGCAGGTGTACATGAAGCTTATACGCATACTCCTTATTTTTATTCCAATATATTTAATATCTCATGGCAAGCAATCGGTACAATGGATCCAACATTGCCACAAATCTTTGATAAAAGAGAAAATGGAACGATCGTTTACTTCTTGCAAAATGAGCAACTTGCAGGTGTGTTAGTCTGGAACGTTAATGTAGATTTAGACGATGTACGAAATCTACTAGCAAATCCACCTGCTGACAATGATCAATTAGTTGGATCAATCAAAGAAAAACCTTAAATTATTGTTTTGAAAATGACCGGTTCGTTATTTGAACCGGTCATTTTTTTCGAATCGTTTATGAATAAACAACGTTTTTGCTTTCCTTTGGTCGCTCGGCTAGCGAACGAACAATACTTTCTTATTCTTTTGTTTGTTCAGCTATCGAATAAACAATATTTTCTCTTTACATTGTTCATTCGCTCCGTGAACAAACAGTGTTTTTTGTTTTCATTGCTTGTTCAATGGCTCAGTTACATATAAAGGAAGCCTCTTAATTGTTAGAAAAGGAGTAATAGTAATGTTATGATTTGTGTAAGAATTAAACTCGACACAACTTTGGAGGTATAATGAATGAAAATTGTAGTTTTAGACGGATATTCTTTAAATCCTGGTGACATTGATTGGGGTCCGTTAAAAGATATCGGAGAATGCGAGATATATGATCGAACGTCATTTACTGATAAAGAAGAAATCTTGCAAAGAATCGATGATGCGCGAATCGTTTTGACGAATAAAACGCCTTTGGATGAAGAAGTTCTTAACGCTGCACCTAATTTAGAATATATAGGTGTCTTAGCTACTGGCTATAACATTATCGATATTGATGCAGCAGCTAAAGCCGGAATTACAGTAACTAATGTTCCGGCATACGGGACAGAGGCTGTAGCACAATTTACCTTTGCTTTGTTGTTGGAAATCACGAGTCAAGTCGGTTTACACAATCAGCTGGTACACAATGGTGAGTGGTCAAGTAATTTTGATTTTAGTTTCTTTGTTAAACCACTGACAGAATTACAAGGAAAAACGCTAGGTCTGGTTGGCTTTGGACGAATTGCACAAAAAGTTGCTGAAATCGGTCATGCGTTTGGAATGAAGGTTATTTTTTATAACCATCGTCCTAAAAATAGTAAGCATGAATGGTTGCAACAAGTTAGCTTAAATGAACTGCTAAGTGAATCTGATGTCGTTAGCTTACATGTACCACAAACTCCTGATACCAAAGAATTAATTAACAGTTCTGCACTGCAAAAAATGAAGAACACTGCTATTTTGATAAACACTGCGCGTGGTGGTTTGATCAATGAAAAAGACGTTGCTGAGGCGTTGAATAATGAACAGATTGCTGCAGCAGCAATGGATGTAGCACAACATGAGCCAATCAATAAAGATAGTCCTTTATTAGCGGCTAAGAATTGTTACATTACACCACACATAGCTTGGGCACCACAAGAAACAAGGAGACGATTATTGGATATTGTCGTTAACAATTTAACAGAATTTCTAGCTGGCCGAAAACAAAATACAGTTACTAGCTAACAGCTAGTTTTAAATAAGTGAGTACGAAACTTCATTCAACAGGAAAGTTAAAAATTCCTAACGAATGAAGTTTTTGTTTTATACGATATAATTGATAAAAATTCCCTTATCTTTTATCTCTAGAGAAAGTAAATCTTTAATTGAATTGCAGTTATTTTTATTGTAAAGTAATTACTAAGTTAATTTTCTCAGTTAGAAGTAGAGGAGTTGTACTAATGTTTCGAAAAAGAAAAGAGCTCACTTTTAAACAGGTTTTTTGGGGAAGTGCATTTTTAATAATGATTTATTTTCTTTTTCAACGATTTCATTGGATAAACTTGATAGGGGCATTATTTGTCTTGTTAGTTATTATTCCAACTGTTTACTACTTTAGTAACGGCCATAGTTTTAAAGCAATTTCTTTTGAGAATAAAACATATTTTGATGGTGTTAGTACTTTTTTTATATTGATAACAGTAACAATAATTATTCTTATTACAGTGTTAATTAGTGTTTTTGCCCCTAATTTACTTTAATAAAATAAATTGCATTTATAAAATAGGATAAGAAGATGAAAGGTAGGAATGTTTATGTCTTTAGATCGTGTAAAAAATTATTTTTCAACACTAGGAATGGAAAATCGAGTGAAAGTTTTGAATGGGTCTAGCGCAACTGTCGAACAAGCAGCCCAAACATTAGGTTGCTTACCTGAAAAAATCGCTAAAACAATGTCATTTTCCTTAAATGAAAGTAAAAGTATCCTTATTGTGATGGCAGGAGATGCTAGAGTCGATAACAAAAAATATAAAACTTTTTTCGGAAAAAGAGCAAAAATGATTCCTAAAGACGCTGTCGAACAAGCCATTGGTCATTCTCCTGGTGGGGTTTGTCCTTTTGCGATCAATGCTGATGTAGAAGTGTATTTAGACAAAACATTAGAAAAATTTGACTGGATTTATCCTGCAGCGGGAGATAGTCAAAGTGCAGTAGAATTAACACCCGGTGAATTAGAAAAATATTCATCCGCTAAAGACTGGATTGATGTCGCAAAAGAGTAGGAGAGTATAGGATGGAAATTATTCGATATGAAGAACGTTTTAAGCAAGATTTTATTGCAATGAACAAAAGTTGGATTCAAGAATATTTCACCCTTGAAGCACATGACTTAGAGCAGTTAAATGATATTGATAAGTTAATGGCAGCTGGCGCTATGATATATTTTGCAGTTGAAAACGAAGAAGTACTGTCAACATGCATGGCTTCTCCTATAAAAAATGAAACTTGGGAAATTTGCAAATTTGCGACTAATAAAAACGCTCAGGGTAAAGGGGCTGGAAAAGCTGTTTTTTAAGCTGCTTTAGACTACGCAATTGAAAATGGAGCAAAAAAGCCGTTGTTTATTCGAATCATTCTTTAAAACCTGCATTACATATCTATCATTCTTTTGGCTTTAAAGAAGTTCCAGTGGATATTGATGATTACGATCGTTGTAACTATCAAGCAGAATTAGTTGTTGGAAATTAAAATAAATTAATGGCCTTTAGGAAAGTAGCAAATATAGCAAAAAAATAAGTCGTGTGATATAATTTTCTTTAGTAAATTTTTAGGAGAGATAAAATTGGATAAAGAAAATCTTTCAGTCGGAGTGTTTGATTCTGGTGTAGGTGGAATTAGCACTTTGTCTGTATTAAATCAGTATTTTCCTAATGAAAATTTCGTTTTCTTAGGAGATTCATTAAATGCTCCATATGGTGATAAAGAAAAATCTAAGGTAATTCAACTTTCAGAAAATATCGTAAATCAATTGTTGCAATTTCCTGTAAAAGCTATCGTCATAGCATGTAACACAGCAACAAGCGCTGCTAAAAATGAACTGTGTGAACTATATCCGTATATACCTATCATTGGCATTGAACCTGCATTAAAAAAAGCAGTTGATTCTGGCAGTCAAAGTATTTTAGTTATGGGGACAAAATTAACCTTAGAACTAGAGAAATTTAATAAGCTTTTAAGCCAATATTCTTCAAATACCGCTATCCATCGATTAGCATGTCCTGGCTTAGCTGATTTAATTGAGCAAGATATTAGTGATACAGATGCAATCGATCAGTTATTAGAAAAATTATTAAAACCTTTCTTAAATGAAGATATTGATTCAATCGTTTTGGGCTGTACACATTATCCTTTTGTCAAAGACAGAATACAGAAACTCTTCGATAAAGAAATCAATTTTTTTACTGGCTTTACCGGCGTGGCCAAACAATTAGAACAGCAACTAAAAGATAAAGACGCATTAACTAATCGTAATTCTAGAGGAAGAATTGAATTTTTCAGTAGCAAAAAAGATAATGACGAAATACAACTATACAAAAATTATTTCGAATTTGCTGTTGAAAATATTAGAAACGTTTAAAAGTTTTGTGTGTTTCCGCTGGTAACCGCTTACAACACAAACTGTTTGAGGTGATAAATATGAGCAAAAAATCCAAAGAAAGCAAAGTTGTACAAGTACAGCTGGATAAAGAGTTAGTTGAAAAAGCAGAAAGTATTCTAAAAGATTTAGGATTAGATCGTACGACTGCTTTAAGGATATTTTATAAACAAATTGTTTTGAATAACGGATTACCATTTGAAATTAAGTATCCGGATACTCCAAATGCAGAGACAATTAAAGCATTAGAGGAAGATTTAACTAATGCTCCTTCTTATTCTAGTTCTGAGGAGTTGTGGAAAGAATTAGGAGTTTAGTATATGTTAGAAACTAAGGCTACTAACAAGTTTAAAAGGGATACTAAGTTATGTTCTAAACGAGGATTAGATATGCGAAAAAAGTATAAAAATCATATTTTAAGAGGGCGCTATGATGGAAGCATGAGCCTGATTGGTTATTGTTTTATGAAACTGATGAGAAGTATATTTATTTGTTACGAACTGGTACACATTCTGATTTATTTGATAAACATTGAATTAACGAAACATGTAAGAAAAATATTCTTGCATGCTTTTTTAGTATGACGGGCAAGCGTATTTTTATTCTCGAGGCTTGGAAAAAAAGAATAAGTCTGAGTTTTTAAAGTATTTGTTTTCTGAATATTCCTTGCTGCCGATTAAAGTAAATTAGAACGCTATAAACATTTAGAATTACTTATTGAAGATATGTATTGGCCTAATTGACTGATAAATTAGGAGGATGATTTTTGAAAATACGTGTGCTAACTTGAATATATAGATTAATACGTTAGTTTTTAACATTGGACCTTATGCGACATGATAGGGTTTTTATCGTGTAAATTAAATTTAACTATTTTAGTTTACATAATATATACTACAAAATCAGATAACAAAAAATATCGAACTTTCAAGTCAAATGTTCCTTGAAAATTTGATATTTTTGACGATCCCAAAAGTTTAAAAATGGGAATATTTATATATTAGCAATATAAATTATAACATATAAACTCCGGATTGTCACTAGGATTATCTATTTCGAACCTTATACAAAAAGAAATGGAACCATCTTGTCGGAATAAGGGCAAGATGTTGATGGTGCTACATTGTACTAAGCTTAATGCTATCTATTGTTTAGCATATTTATAAGACCTAGCGTCGAAAGATGCCGTAATGGGAATGTGCAAGGATAACAAATTAAGTTTTAAGGTGGATAGAGAAAGGATAAAAAGGTGATAATAAATAGGTTTGCAAAAACATTGCAAATTGCAGTTGTTTGTAGTACAATCTATTTGAGGTGATAACTATGAGTAAAGAATTAAAAGAAAAGAACGAAAGTAAAGTTGTACAAGCTCGAATAGATAAAGAATTGGTTGATGAAGCAGAAGATATTTTTAACGATCTAGGGATTGATCGTTCAACAGCATTTCGGATTTTTTATAGACAAGTTGTATGGAATAACGGTTTGCCTTTTGAAATGAAGCGTCCTGAGATTCCAAACACTGAAACTATTAAGGCTATTAATGAAGATACAACTAATGCAAAAAGGTATACAGATACGGATGAAATGTGGAAAGATATTTTAGAGGATTAGTCTATGTATGAAGTTTTTTATACTAACCGTTTTAAAAAAGATATGAAACGATGTCATAAAAAAGGATTACCGCTAAGTGAAATAGATACAGTTGTAAAAAAGTTAAGAGTGAATGATCCACTGTCTGAAAAATATAAACGTCACTCCTTGAAGGGTGACTATGTCAATTGCGAAGAATGTCATATTCGTCCAGATTGGCTTTTGATTTTTAAAATTCATAAAGATGTGTCAGAATTAGAATTGATTAGGACAGGATCACATTCTGATTTGTTTAATTAAATATTGAGTTAACAAAGCATGTAAGAAAAATATTCTTGCATGCTTTTTTATTTTTAAAAATGGGAGGATAGTGAGTTGAATTATAGAACTGTTGAAGCGTTAGAGCTAGAAAAAGAGCGATTATTTTCTGAAGTGAAACGCTTTGTGAATGTAAAGTATGAAACGGTTAAGGAAACAGTAAAGGATGATATTATCGACGCGTCGTTTTATTATTTGACAATGCTTGTTGATCGTATAAGCAGAAATGATTATGATGATCCAAATTTTGAGAATTCCATTGATTATCAATTAGTAAATGCATTGTCAGAAAGGTTTTGGGATTGGTTTGAAGAACATTATAACGAGAAAGAAGTTATGTCTATGAATCAAAAAGCCACTTAAATTGGTTATGTAGTTGAGCGATTAGTTTAATAAGTATTATAAAAAAAGAAAATTGAGAAAATGAATAGAAAAGCGAATTAAAGGGAGAGAGAAAATTATGGCAGTAGATTTTGTGAAAATTAAAAATGAAACCTTTGGAAAAGTAAGTTTTATTAGTTATAGGAAGGAAGACAATTTAACAGAAGGATTTGGTCGTAACCAAAAGGTTACACATTATTGTTATCAAGTTACCAGTGAAAAAAGAGGAGCTTTTAACGTGTATGTACCAACAGACAATTCATTAGTTACTCCACCATTTATGGGTGAAATTAGATTAACAAATCCAATTGTAAGTGTAACAGGTGATATGATTCAAGATAATAATGGACGCAATCGAGGTTATACTGATTGGGTAGTTTATGCAGATCAAATTGAAAAGGTGGGTAAATAAATTATGAAGATTAGAAATGAAGATTTAGTTGTAGATGTGAATGGTACATTTGGAGATTTGTTTTTTGTAGGTTTAGCAAGAGAAAGTTATGAGTATGAGTATGATGAGGATCAAGAACGAAACATAAATACAGGTGAGATAATTGATAAGCGTTATGAAGTGATTAGTTCAGCACAACAGTCATATTTTAATGTAATTGTTCCACCAACAATAGATGTTGATTTTGACCAAAATACATTAGTTGAATTAGTAAATCCAAGGTTTGATCCTTATAATGTAGGACGTGGAAATATGGATATTCGGGTGCTTGCTGATAATATTGTTAAAAAGGGTCAGACAGCAGAGCCAGTAAATAAGAGTGAACCAAAGAAAGAAGAACAAAAAGTTGAAGCTGGTAAGAAAGATGATAAATAACTTTTTAATTAAGTAGATAAATTAATTGTTTAGAAGGTGATGTAATTGAAAAAAAGAATTTTAGCTGGTTTATTTAGTGCTACGCTTTTGATGGGAAGTACGGTTGTACCTATAATTGTGAGTGCTGATACTGTTTCTAATGGTTATGTAGATCTTCTGGAGAATGAAGGTGAACTAGAGGTGCCTGACGAAATAGAAGAAACGGAGGAACCAGAAGTTCCTGGTGAAACGGAAGAATCGACTGAGCCAAGTGAACCAGAAGTGCCTGACGAAACAGAGGAACCAGAAGTTCCGGATGAAACAGAAGAACCGACTGAGCCAAGCGAACCAGAAGTTCCAGATGAAACGGAAGAGCCGACTGAGCCAAGCGAACCAGAAGTTCCGGATGAAACGGAAGAACCGACTGAGCCAAGCGAACCAGAAGTTCCGGATGAAACAGAAGAAACAGAGGAGCCTGAAGTTCCTGAAACGGAAGAGCCGACTGAGCCAAGTGAATCAGAGACACCTGATAAAACAGAAGAATCAACTGAGCCAAATAAACCTGAGATATCAGATAAACCAGAAGAAACTGAAAAATCTAAGGATTTAAATGAAACAAAAGATTCAAGAAAAAGAAGTAATTCTTCCGAAATAATTGTTTCAGATAGTAATTCAAATGTATCAGATAACTCTGATGAAGCCAAAGATGATTCTGAAACAAACAAATTAGAATCAAATGAAGTGCCACATACGAATTTTAATACGGAAGCTGATGAAAAAGTTGATTCAAAAGATAATTCTAGTAGTTCTAAAAATGGATCAAATGAAGTGGTAGAATCTGATTCACCTAATGATCAAACTAGAGATTCAGATGTTTCAGAAGAAGAAAATGAGGCTATACCTGTAGGAAAAGAAGATAATAATAAAGCAAATGTAGTAACTGCTGATAAGAAATCAGTTAATGAGCAGCCAAGTAATGAAGAAAACAACTCTTTTGAACAAAAAAGTGATTGGATAGCGAATGCACCAGAAGATATTGATATAAAAACTGGTGATACTGAGTATGAAATCCAATGGGGAGATACGCTTTGGGCAATTGCGATTAAGGCAAATACTACGATAGAAAAATTGGTAGAAATAAACAATATCGAAGATCCAGATTTAATTTATGCTGGTGACACTATATGTTTAGTTGAATAGAGAAAGTGTGGGCTATCCTAATAAGGGTAGCCTTTCTTATTGGTTCAATTCTAGTATATTTATGTTCCGTAGAGTTGAATGAGGTGATAAATATATGGTTTTTGAAATGTTTGTTGAATTTTTTAGTTATTTGGTTTTTGTTCTTGTAGTTTTTATATTGTGTAGATTATTTGTTATACCTTTAATGTTATGTATGGATTATTTTATAGGGAAAAAGGTGAAGCGACGTACTTTGCGAAATATTACGATTGTTTTATTCTTTATTTTAGCTTTATTAGTTTCATTAATTTCGTATTTTATTGCTTATTATACAAAGTTGAATTGGTTTGAGTTTATTGGAAAATAACAAAATTAGTTTTCCTAAACATTGATTTTTCACAATCTAGGTGTGAGTTAGGTAGTTGATTTTTTAACGTTTTTTATTTGTTTTGAGGTATACCAATTTTATTTCACAAATTTAGCTTTTGAAACCATTGAGAAATAGACAACTTGGTATAGCAATGATTATGTAAACTTGGGAGTTAAATAACATATTTAGGAGTGATTTTGGTGTTTTCGGGTATTGTTGAATGGTGGAATGAATTAGATTTTGTTTCTCAAAAGTTTATAATGGCTTTTGTTTTTATACCGTTGGGTGCGTTTTTAGTATATCGGTTAATAAAATTTGTGAAATCTTTTAAAAGTTGGTGATGGTTTGGTGATCGTTGGAGGTGATTGTAATGAGTGAGAATTTGAATACTTCAAAAAGTGTTTTATGTAGTGTAATAGAAAATGAGTTAAGGGAATCTAAAGATAAAATTAGTCGAGTTCGTGATATTGATGGTTCTGATGGTAGAGCATTGAAGTTAATTGGACAAGAATTGGAAGGGATTCAAGATCGTTTAATTCGTTCAGAGAGGGTTCTTGATGATATTCGAGTGCTTTATTATGACAGTGCTGGTTATGAATCGATTCATTAGTAAGAAGGTGAGTGTAAGATGAATAGTAGTGTTTTGAGTAAAGATAAGAAATTTCGCTATCAGCTTTTAGATAGAATGAAGCAAGAAGTCAGTTATTGTATTCGGTATGTGCAAGCTGGACAAGAGGATGGTAAAAATGTTGATTGGAGCCGTTTTTTGGAGAACCATTTATCGGAGGGTACAGAGGAACATTTTTCTTCAATGAAGGAGTTATTGAATAGTTTTAACGAAAAAGATCAACCAGAATGGTATTCGTTGGTTGAATTGCATTCAGATAAGAATGAGTTAGAAGCCTTAGTCGGGAGAGAACTAGGTTAAGTGGGGTGTGATTTATGGCAGGTTTAACAATTAGTATTTATGTAGCAAATTTAAGTCAGTATAAACAAGGAACAACTATTGGTGATTGGTTTGAATTGCCTGTTTCTTGGTCAAATATTGAACATAGGTGTCAGTTAAATGGGGTAGAAGAAGAGTATATTATTTTAGATTATGAAGCACCATTTGAGATTAGTGAGAACGAGAATATTGATCGTTTGAATAGGGTTGCTGAGTTGTTTGAAGAATATGCTAGTAATGAAGCAATGAAATATATTCCATACTTGGTGAATGAAATGGGTGTCTTTGAAACTTTTGAAATAGCTGTGGAGCAGATTGATGATATTCATGTTTATCCGGATTGTAAGAACTTTGGTGATTATGCTTATGTTGTCTTTGAAGAAATGGGAGCTGTTCAAGGCTTACCTGAAATTGTTCGAAATAATATTGATTGGGATAGTGTAGGATATGATATTCAAGCAAGTGATGGAAATATTTATCAAGTTGATGATGTTGTAATAGAAGTGCCGTAGGTTTGTGGTATATGATTTTAAATGGTACTGAATCAAAGATTGTGAAAGCAAATTAGTATGAGATGAATTTGTCAGTTTATACTTGTTAACTTGGAAGAGGGTTTTGCAATCTTTGATGAAGTGTTCGAGACAAAGCTTCTTTGAAGCAAGGAGCGATTGGTTTTAAATTTTTTGAGGTGAGAAGATGGGAAAGAAAGGTTGGCGGATACGTCGATATCATAATAAATTTATGTTTTATTTTGGTTTGGCGGTTCATATTGTATTTTATATTTTATTAGGTTTAGGTTATTACTTTTTTGTTTATGATCAATTAGTTTTAAGTACAGATGTTGAGGTACTTGTTTACCAGTCAGATTTTCATTTGAGTATTGGTATGATTATTGGTATAAGTGTTTTATTTGAAGTCCTTTTTCTTATATTTTGGAAGAAGTTTAAGATGAATGGATCCTTTTTAACAAGTATGAAGCATATGGACTATCTTGGAAAAATGGTTATGAATAATAAAATGTATGTAGAAAAAAATGTACAAGGAAGGAATGGAAAGTCAAAAAGAAAAATTGTTTATTTTCCTAAAATTTATTATAAACGAAAGAACGGTTATATTACGGTTCGTTTTCCTACTGATTTGCAAAAGGATCAGGATAAGTTTTTGAAGATGGAAGCGAATCTTGAACATGCTTTTTTTGGCGATATGGTAGAAATAGTCAATGAACAGGATTTTGTAAGGTATAAGTTGCTTTATGCTCCGGAAAAAGCTCGTTTGAATGTACCTGATGTACAGATCAAGGAAGGAAAAGTTCCTTTAATGAAAGAATATGATTGGAATTATATTAAATTTCCTCATGCTTTGGTTTCAGGTGTTACTGGCGGTGGGAAATCTGTATTTATGATGTATATTTTGAAAGAGTTTGTTGAAATGGGATTTGATTGCGATATTTGTGATTTTAAACGGTCGGATATGTCGTATTTTGAAGTTATTCCGTCATTTCGAGGAAAGGTTTTCGATACGCAGGATGGCATTGCTATGTGCATTCGTGAGTTTCGAGAGGATATGGATAAAAGGAAAAATAAATTGAAAGAATTAAGTAAAGGGCAAGCTGGATTGGATTATCGTGATTTCGATATGAAACCTAGGGTGCTCTTTTTTGATGAGTATGTTGCTTTTTTATCTGCTTTAGATTTTAAGGAACAAGAGAAGATTATGAAAAATTTACAACAAATTGTTTTGCTAGGACGTCAGTTAGGTTTCTATTTAGTTATGGGAATGCAACGGCCGGACGCAAGTTTTTTACCTAATGGTATGCGTGATCAGTTTGGACTTCGTGTATCTTTAGGAGCTATGTCGCAACAAGGGTATGCAATGATGTATGGTGACACGGATAAAGCTTTTAAAAAACAGCCTGATGAAGTGAAAGCATGGGGCTATGCGATTGCTGGAGACGCAAATGTTCACCAATTTTTTGCGCCGTTTATGCCGGAAGGGTATGATTTTGTGGCGACTGTGGCGGAACTTTTAGGCGAGTCACCCGTAGCGTCAGAGGCGGAGCCTGAGCCGGTAGGCGTAGCGGAGGGTGAGGAGCACAAAAGTGAAGCATAGTAGACCATAAAACATAAAATTTACCCCCCGAGTCTAAGAGGGGGGTAGTATTACGTAAAAAATAGAAAGTCAAAACGCTGAACCAATTGTCATGACTGGTTTTAAGTAACATTTGAAAGTGGTACATTGCCTTTTGAAAAATTACTAAAAATGTACCACTTTTGACGGAAAACAGGTGAATTTTATGGAAGATGTTGACGTAGATGTCATTGTAGCAGAGGAAGTGAAAAGGGCACGTAATAAATATGGGTACTCCCAAAAAGAATTTGCAGATTTAGCGGGAATTGGTAGACAAACTTTGATTCGTGTTGAAAAAGGACAAGTTGTACCGCATGAAGAAGTTAAAAATAAAATTTTAGACGCTTTAGCTTATTTAGATGATCATGCGGATTTAGAAGCAATCTTTGATTATATTCGTGTTCAGTTTCCCGTTCATAATAATCGGTTGGTGTTTGATGAGGTTTTGAAAATAGATGAAGATATTTTTTTTGAGGAAGAGTGGCACCAATGGGGTTACAATCGTATGTTTCGATTGGACGCTGTTCGAGTATTAAAAAGTGCAGAAGAAGATGAACGGGGGATGTTAATTGAATTAAGTGGTCGAGGCTGTCGTCAAATGGAAGCTATTTTAGAAGCACAGAATCGAACATGGATGTCTTTTTTTGAAACATGTAAACGAAAAGGTGGGCATTTTACCCGTGTTGATGTGGCAATTAATGATTATCAAGAGTTAGTTTCAATACCAGAACTTCTGAAGAAATGTTATAGAGGTGAAGTTGTTAGTCGATTTAAAAAAATTAGTCATAGAGGTTCTTTATCCCTTGAAACACAAGAAAGCGAGGGTGTCACGATTTATTTTGGATCGTGGGATTCGACAGCTTTTTTCTGTTTTTATCAGAAAGACTATGAACAAGCAGTTAAAAAGAAAATACCTTTGGAAGAAACAGAAATAAAAAATCGTTATGAGGTACGAGTAAAAGATGAACGGGCGGAATTGTTGATTGAAAATTATTGTCGAGAAGGCGATATTGGTACGTTAGTTTTAGGTTTTATTCGAGCGCAGTTACGTTTTATTGATCCCAGAGGGAGTATAAGAAAATATGATTGTCCAACGAATAAGGAGTGGTTGAGATTAGTTCGTGATGTCGAGATTCTACCACTTAAATTAGATCCAAGAGAAGATTTTTACGAAAAAACGATAAATTGGTTGAAATCAAGCGCTTCGAGAAGTTTACAAATGGTGCAAGAAGTTGACAATTTAAATGGCACAGATGAAATGAGCAATATCTTTGAGGCTATGGAGTTAACAGATAAAAATTATCATATGATTGAAAGACAGGCAGAAAGACCTGTTGATTGGATTATTTAAAGAGGTGGTGTTTGTTTTTGAAATCGTTGATGATAGTGGATTTACCAAGGAGCCTAATTAAAAGAAAACTTAAAATTTATTGGTTTGAAAGATCGATTGTTAGTAAAGGCTTTGAGATTGTTTATAGAAAAATTTCTAATGGACAATTATTAATTGTTTATGAAGATAAATTAAACAAAAGAGAAACAATCGATTGAAACAGAGTTTTTTATTAAAGAGGTGTTGTTTAATGGCTAAGTTAATTGTAAAACCTGTTGGAGATGATTGGGGGATTTTTGAAAATGATGAATCGATACCCCAAATTGTATTAAATAGTTATAAAAATAGTTTGGCTGTAAAGGAAATTTTAGAGATGGATCAAAAAAATAAGGTATTTTTGGAGGAGTATCTAGTGGAAAAATTGAGGTGAGAAAATGGAATTTATGATGTTGTCCTTACATAGTTTCTTGAATGAGCAGGGATTTATCTATGTAGAGGATGAAATAACTGATGAAGATTACCGGCAATACTTTGAATTATGCGATCGTTTGAAACGAACGGATTTAGATTTTGTACCTGTTTTGGGTGGTATTTATTATAAACAAATTTCGCAATATACGATTTTATTTGTGGAAAAGAAGGTAACTAATCAGACATTGAGGGAAACAAAGTACGATTTTTATAAACAACGTCGCATTAATGGCTTAGGTAGTGAAGTAATTGAAACTTATGGTGAGGGGTTATCTTATAATCAAATGTTTTTAAAATTAAGAAGTTTCTTTAGAACATTTAGTAATGGTCAAGGAGGTGGTTGAGTTTGAAAATGAAATTTAAACGGCAATCAAAGCCAAAAAAGCAAAAGATACCAAAACAGAAAAAAGCGGTAAATAGCAAATTGATTGCTCGTTTATTATGGGGAGGGATAATTTTTTGGATATTGCTAACTGTATTTTCCTTTATACGTATGAATGCTATTTCTACAAGTAATCGGGAAATGAAGTCGCAGGTTGAAACTTTGCAAAAAAAGACTGAATCAGTTAATTTATTGAATCAAGATAGTTCGTTGGATACGTTTTTGAAACGGTATGCGACGAACTATTTATCTTTAAGTGACGATGATGATCAAATGGAAAATCGGTTAAATGTATTAGAATCTATGTCGGCAAGTGATTTAGAAATTGAAGATAAGAAGTTACAAGAAGGTAGTCAATCGTTGACAAGTATTTTACCTTTTAATTATAGGTCTTATGATGAGTTTGATGTGGCAACTTATAATGTTGTTTATGAGTTAAAAACAAAGGAAAAAGAAGAAGAATATTCAGTAGGATTTAATATTCCTGTTCAGCGATTGGGAAATGATGAGTTTGTAGTGGTTGCGGAACCGTTTATTACTGATTTTAACGTTAATGATTTAAATGGTTCAGGTAATCGTTTAACGAGTTCTATTACGCAAGAAAAAAATGATTCTAAAACAACTGAGAAACGTGTAAATGACTTTTTAGAACAATTCCTAACTACTTATCAAGAAGGTGATGTTAAGCAATTAGGTTATTTGATGAATAATCCGGAAGGGTTGAATGGACAATATCAATTATCGGTAGATAGTTTTGAAGTTTATGGTTCAAATGAAAAACCTATTGTGGAAGTTCAATTGATTGTGCGACAGAAAGATACAGACGTGTCGTATCCTCAACAAATGCAATTATCGTTGGTTACAAAGGATGAAAAATATTTTGTAGATAAAATGGAACAAGTAATTCATTAAAAAAAGAAAGAGGGAATTATAATGATGAAAATAACAAATTGGGTGCTTGCAGCGGGTACAGAGGATTTGCCTTCAGCAGGACCTGTTTTAAGTTGGTTTCAAGGTGAAGGTGGAAATATTGTACTTATTGCGTTGATCTTTACGTTAGGTTTTTTTGCATTTAAGAAGGATTTGACGAAAGGAATTATAGCTGTTATTTCTATCGCTTTATTTTATGTATTTTTGAAGAATCCGCAAGGAACAGTTATTGCTTGGATGCAAGCACTCACGGATCTTATAAGTGGAAATTAAAGGGGTGTGAATAGGTTTGGAAGATCATAAAAGAACTGTAAATTATACAGGAGTAATGAACGCACCAAGTACATTTAAAATTTCATTTTGGAAGATTAATCTTCCTTGGATTTTTAGACTAGAAACAGCAGTGATTTATGTTGTTTCTTTTTTATTTTTATGGGTCTTTTTACGTGTTCCTATCAATTGGTTAGATAGTTTAGTTGCTGGATTAGGTAAGGTAGTGCTTTTTGGGCTACCTTATTTAATTACTATTTTTTTGATTGGACGATCCACAGATGGTAAGTCATTGTGGAATTATTTAAAGGATTTTGTTGTGTTTTATGTAATGGAAAAAGTACCAAAGAATAAATATTGTCATGAAGAAAAGGTAGATTGGTTAGATGAATCGATTGAATTTATAGGAATGGAAGTTGAAGAAAATAGGGGGTCAGTAAATGAAGTTAACGTTACCACAGAAAATGATACATGAGAATTTGTTATTGACCAAAGATGGTGATATTTGGGCTTATTATAAGATTAAACCTAAATATATTGCTAGTCAGAATCGTCAGCAAAGACAACAGTCGAAAAATACATGGGCTTATACTCTTAATAGTTTAAAAAGGTATGGAGATTTTCATTTAGAATTATATCCGCCCGAACGTGATTTGTCTGCGCAATATGAGGAATTTGAGGAAGATTTTGCGGAGGATAATAAAGCAATCGGTCGATATTATGCGCAAGAAACTGTGCGATTACTGAAAAAAGAAATGGGTATGATCACGTATTCGTCTTTTGTTTTAGGTGTTAAATTACGTGAAAACCAAGTTGCTGATAATTTGAAGGAAGCTTTAAAAGAAAGCTATGAAAATGTAACAAGTCATTTAATGTCATTGTTGGGGTATGATGTTGAAGCGGATCAATCTTTTTTTGATCGTTTTCAAGAAGCGGAAAAAAATTTATTTTCTTCATTAGGAATTATAAATGCAATTCGGATGACAGAGGAAGATATGATTTATCTGAATCGTTTCAATTTTATTCGTGATATTGACCATTCGATGAGAAAAGAAAGTCAATCTAAAAGTATGTATCATTTAAGTGATTCTGTATTAGATCCCACGGAACGTATGGGATTTTTGAAAGTTAGTAATGCCGAAGGTGATAGTTACGTTAGTTTTTTGCCTGTGGGTGAATTTCCTGTAAATCTTGTTAATAATCATTTATTTGCTTTGGCACAAGAAGTGAAATTTCCTTGTGAATTTCACCTTAAAGCACATTTTGAGCAACCGAATGGAATTAATGGTTTGAAAGGGAAGGTAAGTGGTAAAAATCGGAAGTTTAAAGTGAATACGAGGGATGTTGTACAAGATGGTGATTCAGTTGGAAAAAAATTATCACAAAATCGTGCGGTATTAGAAGTAATGAAGGATGATTTGGACACAGATGTACCAATTTTAAAATGGTTAGGTTGTTTTGTCGTTTACGGAAAAACAATTGATGAATGCCGAAAACATGGAGATTCTTTGATACGAATGTTGGGTGTTCGTAAAATTAATGTTTTTCGACCCGTGTCTGATCAATTGGAATTGTTTTATAAGATGTTGCAAGGTGAACCGATTGCTGATTATAAGAAATGGGTACAATATTCAAATGCATATGGGATAAGTGAAAGTTTATTTGCAGTAACAAATACGATTGGAAATAATACAGGTTGGTATGTTGGACGTGTTGATGATACACGAGATGGGAAAGATCGTGATGTTAGCTTATATAGTTCCAATAAGATTGTTTTATTGAATCCAATTGCAACCAACCAGAATATTCAAGGAGCTGTAACTGCTAGTCCTCATATTTCGATTACTGGACAAACCGGAAAAGGAAAGTCTTATTTGATTAAGTTACTATTTTATTATTTATCTTTTATGAATATGAAAGTTTTATATATTGATCCAAAAAAAGAAATGCGTCAGTGGTTTAATAAAGTAATTGAGGATGTTTCTATGCAGGAAAAATATCCTGCATTTATTGAACATTTGAAATCAGTACACTACGTAACATTGGACGCTTCTTCAAAAGAAAATTGGGGCGCGTTAGATCCGCTAGTATTTTTAGATCGTATGCAAGCCAAAGAAACAGCTGAAAGTATGTTTTTCCAACTTTATGATGTACGTGGTCGTGAACAAGCTCATGTAGCAATTTCAAGAGCTATTAATGATGTATTAGATCGACGTGATGAAGGTGAGACAGTTGGTATGTTACATGTGGTGGATGTTTTACAGGCAAGTGAAGATACTCTAGTTAAAGCTTGTGGAGATCTTTTACGTGAATCTATTCAAGATAGTTTATTGCAGTTGGGCTTTTCCTATGGTGAACATGCAGGTGTTTCATTAGACGAGCGAATAACAATTTTAGAAATTTCTGGTTTAAATTTACCTAAAGCAGATGATGAACCAGATAATTATTCTGATGTAGAAAAGAAATCTGTTTGTTTAATGCTTCCATTAGGTAAGTTTTGTGAGATGTTTGGATCACAAAATCCAAAAGAATATACGGTTGAATTTTTTGATGAAGCTTGGATTTTTACCGTTGCCAAAGGTGGAAAACAAGTATTAAAGAGTATTAAACGTGTTGGACGGTCTATGAGTAATATGTGTGTGTTGGGAACGCAATCTATACATGATTCTGATCAGGAAAATCAAGGACAGGAAGGAATGATTTTTGCTTTTGATGAATCAAGTGAGCGTTCGGAAATTTTAAAATATATGCAATTGGAAGATACGGAAAAAAACCATGAATGGTTAGAAAATATGATGCAAGGACAATGTTTGTTTCGTGATATTTATGGCAAGGTTGGAAAAATTACTGTTCATTGTTTATTTGAGGAAATGGATTTAGCGTCTAAAACAGTAAACAAAGGAGCTTCAGGTAATATTGAGGAAAAATATCAATTAGTTTAGGGGGGTGAGAAAATGCAGATAGTAAAGAAGCATAATAAAAAATTGAAATGGTTAGCTTCGTTCGCTTTTCTTATTCCTTTAGTTACTTCAGTGACAGTGTATGCTGATGTGGTAATTCAAAAAGCAGAATCACTGTTATCTAAGCAGTATTCTTTAGATACTTATAAATCTTACATGGATACTTCCAAAGGTTTTTGGGGGTTTGTTATGGGAGATACTGAGGTAAATATATGGCATAGTATTGTTAATGTGCTTTTTTCTATTATTAAAGTTATTTGGGGTATTGTTGATAAAGCATTAGCGTTAATGTTTGGCGCAGATCCTTTAAAAGAAACAACAAGTACTGTAACTGAAATGGCAAATTCTTTATGGGAAAAGATCGAAGATAATTATTTACCTCTAATGATTGTTTTAGCTTTGTTAGTGATTGCTTTTACTTTTGTAACAAAGAGTAGTCAACAGGCCATTAAACAATTAGCAAAACTTTTTTTAGTTGTCTTTGTTTCCATGCTTTGGTTTGGTAGTGGAGAGAGTATTTTAAATACGTTTAATGATTTTACAAATGATTTGCAAGCGAATATTATGTCGTCGGCAAATGGTACTGATTTTATGAATGATGTTGAAGTAGAGAATGGTGAGATTGATGATAATATTACGGTAATACGTAATATGTATTTTGATCAAGCAGTGAAGAAACCATTTTATTTATTAAATTATGGTACAGCAAATGAAAATTCAATTAAAAAGAATAAGAAATACGGAGAACCAACAGATTTATTAGCAAAAAAGGCTACTAAAAAGAATGTAGAAAAAATTGAAAGTAATTACAAAAAACAAGCAGATAGTGGTGACTACGATAATTCTTATCTGACGTCAGATAAGATCGATCATAAGACAACAGTGGTGATTTTTTCGTTTGTTTCAGTTATTTTGTATAGTATTTGTTTATTTGTGATCGCCTTTTTAAACTTTGTGTTACAAATGGGAGCATTGTTACTTTATTATGCGTTACCGTTGCTGGCGTTACTTAGTATTATTCCTATGTATTCAAACGCTCTTTTTAATGGCATTGCAAAAGTATTTCAATTGTTGCTGATGAAGGCTATTTTGGGCTTAGGTATTTTGGTTATTTCTCTATTAACCTTAATTGTAGATACTTTATTTGCTCCTACAGGTATTTTTATGTTTGCTTTGAATATGATTATTAAGGGTCTTGTATTAGTTGTAGCATGGAAGTCACGTGAGAAGATTATTAAAGTTATAACAAACGGTATTGTACAAGCGCAGATGAAAGCACCGAAAGTAATTAATGATGGGATGTCTAAAGCACAAGATAAAGTACAAGATAAGGTACAAGATGTTTTTTCTAATGGACGTAAAAAATATCAAAAAGAGGATGGAAATACGGAAGTGGCAGAAACTGGAGGATCGGCTGAAAGACCAGATTATTCAGAACAGCGAACGACACAGCATTATTACGCAACTGGTTCTTCGAATGATGAAACTTCAACAACTGAACGTACAGAACAAACTGTGGACGAGAAAGAGTCAAAAGAATCTGTTCAACATGGTCATGGAGAATCTGGTACTCAAGAACGTACAGAACAACAGAAAGGTCCAGTTTATGCTGAAACAGAAACGGCTGACACTGAGGGTTCATTGGGTGGCAACCAAACGGATCAAGAAGTAGATCAGGAAGAGTTTAGCGATATAGCGAATGATTCTGGATTAGGTTCTAATGATGAGCAACGAGATGAACAGTCATTAGATCAAATAGATGAAGAAGATGGTAAAGTTGATCCAAATGATCGGACGCAACAGCAAGTAGATGTTGAGCCTATTTTAAATCATGATAGAATGGATCAGGCTTTAGAAGAAGAAAAATTAGATGATGTTGAGCAAGCTGTTAACGTAGATGTAAAAACAGATGAAGCAGATTTGAATGATTTAGAACAACATATCCCTGATGATGTAGATGAAACTCAAGAAATTAATATAGAGCAACAGGTTTCCGGTCAACGGGAAGTAGATATAGATGAAACAGAAAATGTTGGACGTTTCAGGCGACAAGATCAGGAGGAGAATTTAGAAAATGAACCAACTTTAGAAGATGAATTGGATGGGGATGATGTATGAAGAAAAAAATCCTAAAAAAATTAATCGTTGTTGGTATTAGTGGATTATTTTTAATGTTCTTCTTAGTTATACTTTTATTTGCCGGTTCAGAAGGTCAAGAAGATAGTAGTGAGGGCGTAAATATTGAAGGTGAACCTTTTACAGATAAATTTACAAAAGGTTTGCCTTCTGTGGAAGGAGTGAAGGGTAGGGGGCAAATAAGTGATGAAATTGCTCAATATGCCGTAGGAACCGCTATAAAATATAAACTCTTACCTTCAGTGATTTTAAGTCAATATGCTTATGAGAGTGAGTGGGGAAAATCTCAGTCTGGCAAGGAAGATAATAACTATTTTGGGGTTACATGGTTTAGTGGTGCACCTTATCCTAAGGGTTCTTCTCGTGGTGTAGGAGGCTCTGAAGGGGGAAACTATGTTAAGTTTCCTAATGATGAGGAAGCGTTTAACTACTATGGTTACATGCTAGCAAGTCAGGATAATTTTAATGCTAGCGTGGGTGAAAAGGATCCCGGAAAAGTTTTATTGATATTAGGTCGTGGTGGTTATGCGGCAGCTGGAATTACAAAAAGTTCACCTTATTATACAGGAGCTATGGGAATTATTGATGATAATAAGTTAAAAGAGTATGACAAAACTGCAATGAAGCAGTGGGGTTCTAGTAGTGATTTAAATGGTTCTGGTAATTCAAAATCTGATAAAGTGTATGATGGTGAATGGACTAATCCTTTACCCGGTACAAGTTTAGAAAAAACAAGTTTTCAAGGAGGACAATTGTTTGGTCGGCATGCAGGTGGTGAGTTTCGTCAGAATGGATGGCACCATGGTTTAGATTTTGGAAGTACAGACCATAAGGGAGATGAAATTGTTGCTGTACATGATGGAAAAGTAAAATTTGTAGATGATCCCGGAGTTTCCGCTTTAGGTGCAGTTGTGATTGTAATTGATACCGGAGAATATGAGTTATTGTACCAAGAGTTTGCTTCGTCAAAATCAAGTGCAATGGTAAAAGAAGGGGACGAAGTCAAAATGGGAGATACCATTGGTACTAGGGACACAGATCATTTACATTTAAGCATGACAAAAAAAGAATGGCGTAAAGGGTTAGCTTATGCGTTTACAGATAATGGGTATTGGGAAGATCCATTACCAATTTTGAGAAACGGGAAGTGATGTAATATGGATAGAATGGAACAATTAGCTTTAGATTTAATGAAGTATTATTTTTTAGGAATAAGAACATTAAAAATTGAGAACTATTGGGACACGAGAAATTTTATTAACTTGAATGATTTAGCATTTTATATTCAATTAGCAGATTGGATGGAAAATTTAACGGATAAAGAGTATCCAGACACTGTATTTTTAGCTTTAAAAGAAATAAAAAAACTTTTAGAAGATTCTTTAAATAATCGACATTCTTTTGAAATTCAGTTTTATATTAAAAAAATGTTGCGCATATATAAAGAATATAAGGTGGTTTTATGAAAAAAACAAATAAAGGTAGAAATTTAATCGTTATTATTTTTCTTATTGTCTTAATGACTTTTTTATTTGCGAATGGGGGAGCAATTCAAGAAATGATAACTCAGACAAAAGCAAAAGAGAGAGAAGAAGTTATTAGGGATGAAAAACAAAAAAACAAGCAATTGACAGTTCAGGTAGAAAATTTGAATGAGCAAGTTTCGGATTTAGAAAATCAAGTAACAGAGTTAACAGATCCTAATGAAAATAATGCAGACCAAGAAGAAAAGAATCAAGAACTTTTAAAAGATTTTACAGAAAAATGGACAAATTTTAGTTCGATTGAAGACCGTAATGCTTCAGTTAAGGAACTTTTATCAAATGAAGCAATTGAAGAAAATGGTATTAATGCAGATTTGAATGTGGAATTTAAAAGTGAAGGAACGATTAAAAAGATTGCAAAAGTTAATAGTCAGGATCAGCAAAGTTATATTGTTATTGCTGATGAAGAAGCACGTGGACAAAAAAGTACCATGTTGATTGAGGCTGAGATTGAACAAGAACAGATCGAAAACTTTAAAGCAAGATATGTAGATACTGAATATGAGGAGTGAATCG
The DNA here is from genome assembly GCF_030161475.1 of Tetragenococcus halophilus subsp. flandriensis. Lineage (GTDB taxonomy): Bacteria > Bacillota > Bacilli > Lactobacillales > Enterococcaceae > Tetragenococcus > Tetragenococcus halophilus_C. The sequence goes on from NZ_BSUG01000020.1 coordinate 41,502, forward strand.
TTATGATTGAAAATTTTGGGAAAAATGTTGCTCGGTTAAGAAAAGAATTTGGCTATTCACAAGAAGAGTTGGCAAGTAGGCTTGAAGTTAAGAAACAAACGATTTCAAACATTGAACGAGGAAACCGTTATCCAACTTTTGAATCCTTAGAGAAGATAGCAAAGATTTTTAAAGCGACGCCTATTCAATTATTTGGAACAGATAAAGAAATTGCAGTGTCTGATGTACCTAACATTTTGGATCGAATTGATAAATATGATGTGAAAGTACAAAGAATTTTAAAAGTATCTAAATTTTTAAATCGTTATTCTTTGGAAGATATAGAGAAAATTGTGAAAAAGATAGATTAAATTTTAAGTAGTTAATTTTATTAAAAATCCTTGATGATGGGTTTTATGTTCTTTTGTTGGTTGTGTGAATGATTTAACTTGTGTTAGACTTGCTTTATAATTTAAAAAATAGTGTTAGGGGTGGAGTGTAATGAAACGAAAATGGTTGAAAGGGTTATTGTTGGGAATTTTTGTTGTCACATTGTCTGCGTGTAATAGTAAAATATCAGAGTATGATGATGTCATTGATAGTGTTTATAAGGAAATTCAAGAGAAAAGTGATGACAAGGTTGAGTATGGTGATCGTGATGAGAGTAATACAACGCTTTACACTGTTAACGGTCATGAAGATGACGCTATTATGATTCAAGTATATTACCCGTCTGAATCTCCTTCTACTGGTAAGGTTAATTATGAAACTGATTGGTATGTTATGAAAAGGAAACAGATGACTTAGAATACCTTGGTGGCAACGAAGATGTAGATATAGATAAAGCTACAGAATATGCAAAAGAAGAGAACGTGGATAAGTAGGTTTATGAGTTATAGTTAAGTAGAAAACGCAATGGTGGTTTAAATTTGTTGCAACGATTTTGAATTAAAGAAATTAATTTCAAGGATTAGTGTATGAAAAATAAAGCTGTAGTAAGAGAATTTTTAGACTTTAAAAAGAAAAGTTGTACTAATGAAACGATTGCAAATATACGAGCGACTTTATCTGAGTTTTTAAATTATTTATCTTCTAAAGATTCTTTGTTGATTAGTAGAATAGAACGTTATAAATATTTGGAAATGCTTATGCGGAGAAATCAGTATACAACGGTTTATGTGAAGTATCATTTAGTTAATAACTTTTATTGTTATTGCGTTTCTAGAAATCTGTTGACTGAAAATCCTTTTGAAAGGATGGATTGGGTACCGAAAAAACATATATCAAGTGATATTTTGTATGAGCCAGAGCTATTTAAATTTTTTGATTATTTAGACTTGAAACCGGTTCTTTATTTTCCTGAGCGATTTTTACTTGAAATGTTTATTGCCACCATGGGGAAAACAAAGGAAATTTTAAATTTAAAAATGAACCGTGTCTTTTTCGAAGAAGATAACTTATTTTTTACTACGTACGGTAACCATTATTTTTTAGGTAATGCATTCATTCGTGAAAGATGGTATGATTACATTAATTATCGGAATCACCGCTTATTTGAAGCTAATGAAAAACATAATTATGTTTTAGTGACGGATCAAGGGAAACGTGCAACAAGTTATTCTGTTAAAAGAGTATTTGATAAAGTTAGTGAAAGTTATAATATTGTGTTAACTCCACTTAAATTAAGGCGTAGTTTGATTGTTTATCTTCTAAATCAAGGAATAGATTTGCGTGTATTACAGTTAATGGTCGGTCATGATCATGTACAATCAGTAAGTTCTTATGAGAAATTGACAATTAAAAGAAAACAACAAGTAATACGTGACTATTTACCTAGATAGAAAGGGAAGGATTAAAAAGAAAGATGGCGATAAATAAAAAAGATCCAGTGAAACAAGAATTAAAGGAATTATTTAATGAAGGCATGTTGATGACTTTGAAAGATGTTACGTCTTTTTTAGATATGACGAGAAGTGCTCTTCAGCAACAAATTGATAGAGGAAATTTAGTAGAAATTTACGGTTGGAATTTGGGTAAAACTATGTATAGATTATTTTATTATCCAGATATTATTGCGTTTAAAAAATATCATGATACAAAGAAAAAGAATGATACTTATGAAGTTTATCATAAACAAATTCAAACTTCTGAACGTTACCGTGTTCAGCAACTTCTTCGTGATAATGTTTGGACAGCTAACCAGACGCGTCAACATCTTGGTGTAACATTAGCCACATTGAATCGTCATGTAAAAAGCGGTCGTTTGAATGTATTGTATCAAACTACAGCTTATCGTGCGTTTAGACTTTTTTATATTCCTGATGTTAAACGCTTTAAAGTGAAATTTGATATGTATTCGGATTACATGAAAAGAAAATAATAAAAAGGGGTTGAAAGTTATAGAAAATTATGTTAGTTTTAGAGTGTGAAATAAATGACTTGAAAACAAACGACATTTTTGTTGACACGGTGGTATATTGACCGTGTAAATTAAATTTAACTATTTTAGTTTACATAATATATATTATACAAAGTTATCGTTGGAAAACATTTCTCAATTTTGAACATATTCTTATCTTTTTATACCTTACTCGCAGTTTTTATAACTGCTTCTTGTCTTTAACTTCAATTCGTACAATCATTTTTTACAATTATACGGAATCTTTATTCTCGTTTATTTTTTCCATATAATAGTTTTTAAACTGTTCTCCTCTTAAATTTACTGTATTTTTCCTGATTACTTTGTAACCACGTGCTATGAAAAATGGCTTTGCTGTAATTGACGCAAAAGTTGAAAATTTTTTGCTCCTGTTGCTTTTTTCCAAATAATTAACCAGCTTACTAGCTATTGTTTGATTTTGAAAATCTTTGTGCACGAATAATCGATCCAAATAACCATCGTTATCCATATCGGCAAAACCAATGATTTTATTACTAATCATAAGGATTGCTGAATGATCTTTTAAAGAATTTGTCCATAAATATTCATCTATAGACGACCAAGCATCTAACTGTTCTTTGCTATAATCGTTTTTATTAACTTCTTGAATTGTTTGCTTGATCATTTCAAGCGTTTCTTTTTTATCAGAAAAAGTATAATTTCGAATATACATGATAACCTCCCAAGCAATATATCATTCTACTGTATCAAGTAAAGTTGGCAAATGAAATGCTAGAACTTCCATAAGAAACTTTGCTGTCTTCTCGCGATAATTTCTAGCACCACTTTCAAAAATTGCGTACAAATGGTCTTCAAATACTGTGATTTGTTCAAGGTAAGGTGGTGTCTTGACGATTTTTAGAGCGTTTTTAATATCTAGTTTACCACTAGAAAGCTGTTCATTTGAAAAAATATAAATTTTAGAACTACTAGGGCCAAAGGATTGAGATATTAGACAGTATTCTTTATAAAAAGCCATACCTTGAGCTTTTTTAGGGATACGAATAGACTCTTCTTTCCTACTATTATCAAAGTCTTCGTGTTCAAATGTTGTTTTTAACACTACGCCATTTTTTCTTTTATTAAAAGTTCCTACAAATAAAGTATTTTCCTTCATTGTGATAAATGAAGCTTGAAGGATTGTGGGAAAGTTTATGTTATGATAATAAGAAATTGCTTCATGCTTTGACAATGGATAATTCAATATATCCTCTTTAAAAATAGCGGAAACTCGTCCATGAATTTTTGCGGCAGAACAAACCCATAAACATTGTCGATTCTCGTCATAAACAAGACCTCCTGCATGCGTTCGGTCTTTTAAAATTATTATTTTTAGGGAGTTGTTTTCTTTTTTATCAAGCATAAAGATAACAGAATAATGTTTGTGACTGTAACAATAAGCAGAGATAAATATATAATTTTCAGTTACAGCTAAACCTTGTGGCGTTATATCATAACAGTCATCCAACTTTTTACTATCCTTTTCTAAAGTTTGTGCTTTAAATAAACCTGGAATTGAAAAAGTCATAGTATCTAATGTTGTGTTTTTAAATGCTTTATATAAATCTGGATACCGTTTTAAAATATCTAGTAAAATTTCGGATGAATCCTTTTTCAAAAAGCGAATTTTTTCAGTATAAAATAGAATAAACGCTAAAGAAAATAACAGAATCATGTTTATTAAGACGAATAACACTTTTCCTACCTCCCCTTCTTTTTAAATTATAACGAAAAAGTAAAAAAAGAAAAGCTCTCTTATAACTCTTATAAAATGACAAATGTTTGTTTCAATTTTTAAAATACGTTAAACTAGAAGTGTAACGATATCATTACTGAGGAGGAATATTGAAAATGGCATTCAAAGAAATTCCTGAAACAAAAGTAAAATTAACGGAAGTAAAAGACCTATATAACGCTGGTTACGAGGTCTTAAGCGAACTACGCAACGAAGTTAACGCTCCGGTTGTTAAAGCTTCTCTTTTAAACCAAGATATTATAGCTGTTTACGGACAAAACGCAGCTAAAAAGTTTTATGATTCCGAAAATTTTAAACGTGATCGTGCTATGCCTACCCCCATTTTAAAAACACTTCAAGGTGAAGGTGGTGTACAAACCTTAGATGGCGAGCAACATTATAAACGTAAAAGTATTTTTATGGATTTAATGACGCCTGATCGCATGGAAGATTATCGAAAAATTTTAGATGAAACATTAACAGAAACCTTAAACGCTCAAACAGGAAAATTTGAATTATATCATTTGACGAAAAATGTTTTGTTTAAAGCGATTTGTAAATGGGCAGGTGTTAATTTAGGTAATTATTCCGCAGAAGAAATTGACGAACTAGCTGATACACAAGTAAATATGTTCGAAGGAACAGTCAATTCAGTAAGTCAACACTTAGAAGGCTTAGAAGGCCGTAAAAAAGCTGAGAAATGGGCGCAAGAATTACTGGCTGAAGCTCGTGAAAATCCGGTACCAGGAAAAGAAAATGTAGCTTTATACGCTTTTGCTGACGCACGTGGCGTTGACGGCGAATTATTACCTCTAAATATTGCTGCAGTAGATTTTCTAAATATCATTCGTCCAACTGTTGCTATTACAGTTTGGGTAAACTTGATGGGGCATGCTTTATTTGGTCCTAATAATGTCTATGATGAGCTTAAACAAAATTTCGATCACTTACAAGATTCCTTTATTCAAGAATTAAGACGTTATTATCCATTTTTCCCAATGGTCCCTGCTATCAGTAAAAAAGATGTAGATATTGATAGCTACCGGATTCCAGAAGGCAGCTGGGTCGTATTAGATCTTTACGGAACAAATCATGACGCACGTTCGATAGATAACCCAGAATCTTTTGAAATCGATCGTTATGTAGGTAAAACAAAACAAATCTCTTATGATGAAGAATATGAAATGATCGCTCAAGGTGGCGGAGATTTTCGAGCAATGCACCGTTGTGCTGGAGAATGGATTACCTTGCATACATTAAGAGTATTTAGTGATAAATTAGTGAATGCATATAAATTCTCTGTACCTGAACAGGATTGGACAGTGCCAATGAATAAATTCCCTACTTTCCCAGAAGATAAAGTCTTATTATTTAAAGATCAATAACCAAAAAAAGAGTTCTCGTTTTTACGAGGACTCCTTTTTTTGATGGGCTCAAATTTGTTTTAATTACCATTATTCCCTTATCTTATAATCATTTTTATGAGTCATTTGTCAGCTGAATAAATTATAATTTGTCATTTTATCACTCATTCAACTACTGAACGAATCATTTTTCTTGATTCTTTTGTTCATCCAAATACTGAATGAGTAATATTTTCCAGCTTTTTTATTCGTTCAATCATTGAATGAACAATAATTCATCCTTCCACTATTTTTTATCACTAATTGTACAAAGTTTATTACAAATAAAAATGCACAGAAGCCTTAAGCAACATTCTGTGCATTTTTTATAGTTTATAATAATAGCTATTTAGTTTACATAATTTCATTATGGTTAACTTGATAAAATTCATCATATTTTATTCGGCACATATAGCAAATCCTAATGCTTTTTCACCTAAATGAGTACCGATTACTGGACCGAAATGTCCAATCTCCACTGTAATATCAGGGTAACTTTTTTCAAGGCGTGCTTTTTCTTTTTTCGCTAATTCTAAGTGATTTCCATGAATAACATACAATTTTACTGGATGCTTGATTTCTTTTTTTCGTTCCCCGATAACTTCTTCACAACGACGCAGTGCTTTTTTTGTGGATCTTATTTTTTCAAATAATACAATTTTTCCGTCTTCGAACTTGAGTACCGGCTTAATTTTTAATAAACCACCAATCAAAGCAGCACCATTAGTCAAACGACCTCCACGTACTAAATGATTTAAATCATCTACGATTAAATAGGCATAAGTATTAGCACGGATGATATTTAAATGTTCTAAAATTTCATCTAAATCATTATCGGCATCCCACATATCCAAAGCTGCTTCCACCATATGTCCCATAGGCATGCTGGTAATTAAAGTATCATAAGGAACGATGGTCATCCCTTCTACACTATCTTTGATACTATCAAGATTGTTAACATATCCTGAAATACCAGAAGATAAATGAATACTTATAATCGTGTCATATCCTTTTTCTTTTAATTTCTTGTATAAATCCAATGTTTCACCAAAAGTTGGTTGTGAAGTTTTGGGAAATTCTTTACTTTCATTCATTAACTTATAGTATCCATCAGCTTGAATATCGACATCCTCATTATAAACCTTACCGTCCAAAATGACTGGAATGGGTATAACAAACAAATCTGGATGCCTCCTCACCCTTTCAGGTAGGAAAGCTGTACTATCAGTGACTATTGCTAATTTCATCCTTTATCCTCGTTTCAATTCAAGCATTTTTCATACTCCGGTAATTATCATAGCATAAACAAGTACTTATTTGGAAGCATTTGTTATTATTTTGCTAGAAAGTCTTGGATGGCTTGCTGATTTGCTTGTTGGTCCATAATCAAAACACTACTGCCATCATAACTTTGACCATAACTCCAAGTATCTTCAGCAGGTATGCTTAAACGATCCACGCCAGAAGCTCCTTTAGCAATTGAAAAACTATTTTTTGCTAAAAAGCTCATCGGAACATCATTAGCAGAATAGCCCATTGCTTTTCCTGCGGCATAAGGTAGTTTTAATAACGCAATAGGATTTTTTAATTCACTAAAAATAGCAGAAATGACTTGTTGCTGACGCCTAACACGGCCAAAGTCCCCTTCTTCATCCATACGGAAACGTGCGTATTGTAATAGCGTTAGACCATCCATTTTTTGTGGTCCTTTTTTAATCGGTGTTTCTAGATTCTTACTCATATCTTTTTCGGCGTCAATATCTACACCACTAGAAAATAAGGTATCAATAACTTTTTCAAAGGTTTCAAAATCCAATGTCATGTAATATTTACAATCAATACCAAAATTTTCTGATATTGTCTGACGTACCAGATCTGCGCCCCCATAGGCATAGGAAGCATTAATTTTATTGTCTCCTGCACCAGGTATATTCACATAGGTATCTCGCATAAAGGAAACTAATTTAGGCTTTTTAGCTGGACCGTCTAATTGTAAAACCATGATCGTATCGGCTCGCGCGTTTTCTTCACCACGACTATCATTACCAATAAGCAAAATATTATTGCCACCATTGGCGTCTGAAAAACCATTGAAGTTTTCTGTTTCCGGGACTTCATTATCTTCACTTTCTCCTACTTTTTCACCTATATAAAATGAAATCCCAGAATAGGCAATCAATAAAATGAGTACTGTGAGAATAAAACGAAAAAAAGGGTGTTTCTTTTTGCGCTTTTTTTTAATTTTCTTTTTTGGGCGTTTTCCAGGAGGTTTGCCCTCTGTATATTGTCCGTTATCTTCATAATACTCATCATCAAATGACTGCCAATCATTTTGATAATCTTGTTCATAATCATCTAAATGATCGTTATCCTCATCTGATGATTGTCTACGTTGTCTTCGAGCAAAAATATTATTATTTGAATTTTTCTTGGATGTTTGCTCTTTTTCATGTCTATATCTATCCATCCGGCTCATTTACTTTCCTCCAAACCGTTGTTCAATTTATAGCATACAATACTTATGTAATAAAGCAAAATGAAAATCAAAGAATTAATCATTTTAAAGATATTTTAACAAAAAAACAACGCCATCTGCATTGTTTTTAAGTAATTTCATCCACTGGATAAGTCCCTACCCATTGAACCTTGGCATGTAATAATTCAATTTCTTTTATTGCGTTTTCAATCAATACTTCATTTTCATCGAGTAGGATATCAATAATGAAAAAGTACTCCCCTAAATAAGTCTTTAAGGGTCTGGATTCGATTTTTGCTAGATCGATTTTACGCCAAGCAAAAGCTGATAATACTTGATGAAGAGCGCCGGGTAAATTGGCTGGTAAGCTAACAAATAGAGTTACTTTTTTATTTTGGTATCTAGTAAGGTTTTGTTTATTTTTGTCCACGCTTAATAGCCAAAAACGTGTTTTATTCATTGAGTTATCTTGAATATCTTTTGCTAAAACCTGTAAGCCATATTCTTCAGCAGCTTTTTTTGAAGCAATCGCTAAAACTTTATCATGAGGATGTTCTCTCACATACTGAGCTGCGGCTGTTGTTGAGCTGACTGCCTCTAATGATACGTCTGGATAATGCTTTTTTAAATACTGCTCTGTTTGTGCCAGTGCTTGAGGGTGAGAAAGGATTTTCTCGACTTGTTCGTCAAAATGCGTGCCCAACAGTTGCTGACGTATGGGCAAGATCACTTCTTTCTTTATAGTAATAGCTGTCTGGTCAAATAAATAATCGACCGTAGCGTGTACCGACCCTTCCAAAGAATTTTCAATAGGAACAACGGCAAAATCAAGCGACTTGTTTTCAAGTTGCTCAATCGTCAATGGAATAGAAGCAAAAGGAATTAATGTATTTTCTGGGAAAATTTCATTTGCTGCTTGGAAAGTAAATGAACTCTTAGGACCTAAATAGCCAACTTTCATTGAAATACCTCTACTTTATCTAAAATTTCTTCTACGATATCTTCCGGTTTTTTTGTTGTTGTATCAATAATTAAATTTGCGCTTTTTTCATATAAGGAAATTCGTGGAAGGTAAACTTCCCGAATTTCATCTTTTGATTTTGAACTTGCTAGCGGGCGAACATTACGCTTGTCTAATACTACGCGCTGGACTAACTCATCTAAATCAGCTTTTAAGTAAATCACATTGGGATGTCCTTGTAAAAAGTGTCGATTTTCTTTTTTCATTACGATACCGCCACCTGTTGAAATAATACCATCTAAAGCCAAACTTTGTTCCAAAACCTTTGTTTCAATTTCACGAAATGACTCACTGCCATAACTGGCAAAATAATCAGCAATACTCATCCCTATCTGTTCTACTATAATTTTATCAAAATCATGTTGCTCTGTATGAAGTTTTTGTGCTAAAAGTTGCCCAATTGTTGTTTTGCCTGCTCCCATAAAGCCGATTAATATAATATTCATGGTTAACACTTCCTTTTTGCTAAATACTGGATATCTTGAAAAAAATGAGGATAAGATACAGCAATCGCTTCTGGATTTTCTAGCTCTACATCTCCCCTGCTAATAAGTGCTGCAATTTGTAACATCATGCCGATTCGATGGTCTTTATGACTAGAGACTTTGGCGGCATGCAAAGTTGTTTTTCCTTTAATAAGCAGTCCATCATCTGTTGTAACGATATTTGCGCCCATTTTTTTCAATTCTTGCGCGGTTGTATCAATTCGGTTTGTTTCTTTTACTTTCAATTCTTGCGCATCTTTGATCACTGTCATTCCTTTTGCTTGAGTGGCTAGTAATGCTATAATGGGCAATTCATCAATGACGCGTGGAATCAAGGAACCCTCGATGGTCGTTGCTTTTAATTCTGAACTTTTTACTATTAAGGTCGCAGCATTATTTTTTTGATCTGTTTGTGTAAATTGGATATTTGCTCCCATCTCTTGCATGACATCAATAATGCCAGTACGAGTAGGATTGAGACCAACATTTTTTAAAGTTATCTTACTATTTGGAACAATAGCGCCTGCGACTAAAAAGAAAGCAGCTGAAGAGATATCTCCGGGAACAAGTAATTCTTGTCCTTGTAGTCTTTGAGAACCAGAAAGCGTAATTGTTTTTTTGCTAACTTGAATGTTTCCGCCAAATTGTCTAATCATCTCTTCTGTGTGGTTGCGAGAGACTTCTTTTTCAATGATCTTTGTCGTGCCCACAGCTTGCAATGCTGCAAAAAGAATAGCAGATTTTACTTGAGCACTTGCGATCGGCATATGATATTCAATCGCTTGTAATTTAGTATTCGTTTTTACCGTAATGGGCGGAAACTCACTATGATTGTTGCCGGTTATTTCTGCACCCATTTGTTTCAAAGGATCCATCACTCGTGCCATAGGACGCTGATTTAATGAAGCGTCCCCGGATAATGTTGTTTCAAAAGATGTAGCTGCTAAAATTCCCAAAAGTAAACGCATTGTTGTTCCCGAGTTTCCTACATTAATAACACTATTTGCCGGTTTTAAACCCGCAGGACCTACACCAGTTATCCTGATAGTTTTTTTATCATCATGGATAGGAACGCCTAGTGCTTGAAAAGCTTGTAATGTATTCAAACAGTCTTCTGCTCGTAAAAAGTTATGAATGGTCGTTTGCCCTTCAGCGATTGCACCGAACATAATACTACGATGGGCAATAGATTTATCTGAGGGTATTTCAACTGTACCTTGCAAGTAATCAGCATTTATTAATTTCATATTTCTCCTCCTTAGGCGAAACGACAATGATAATCGGTATTTTCTTCAATATAGACCTTTGCCGCCTGCAAATCTTCTTCTGTTTTAAAAGTTAATTGTAATACGCCGCTGATTTCTTCGCGCGTTTCTAAAATTTTAATATTGGTTAAAGAAATTTGAAATTTCCCCAGTAAACCAGTAATTTCGGCAATACTACCTGGTTGATCCGGCACATCCACAAATAAATCATAAAAAGCAGGTATAGCTCCCTTGTCATCGATCGGAAGATGATCGCGCAAGTCTTTGGCATTAGCAAAAAATTGTTGTATTTGCTTGCCATCTCCAGCTTTTAATAAAGTAGAAATTTCAGAAACCTTTATTTGCCACTGCTCTATCAGCTCTAGCAATATTTGACGATTGCTCAGCAAAATATCAGTCCACATCTGCGGATCAGATGAAGCGATTCGCGTGATATCACGAAAACCGCCTGCTGCTAATTGTTGTGCTCGTGGATATTTTTGGTTAAAAAAATCTGCTTGCTCGACTAGCGCCGAAGCAATAATATGTGGTAAATGGCTTAACATGCCGGTGATTTCATCATGCTCTTCTGGTTTTAGTAATACGTATTTTGCTCTTGTACCCAAAAACAATTTTTTTAATTGTTCAACTTGATGCTTTTGTTCTTTATATATAGGGGTAAAAATATAATAAGCATTTTCAAAAAGAAATTCATCGCATGCTAGAATTCCTGATTTATGAGAACCAGCCATTGGATGCCCACCAATGAAATTTAAATGGTAAAAACTTGCTATTTCCACCATTTTTTGTTTTGTACTCCCGGTATCTGTAATAATTACTTCCTTTTTTAATGGAAGTGCTGCTAATTTTTTCAAATAATGTTGTGCGATCATTATAGGAACAGCTAATAGGATAACATCGCTATTTATTGCAGTTTCAGCAAAGTCTTGTGGAATTTGGTCAACGATTTTATTTTCTTTTGCTATTTTACTTGTTTCTTCATTATCCCAACCATACAAAAAAACATGGGGGTGCTCTTTTTTTATACATACAGCCAAAGATGAACCGATTAAACCTAGCCCGATGATCATAATATTTTGTTTTGACATGCGAAGTTCTCCTAATAATTTTTTAGATACTCTCGGTAATTTGTGACGGCCTCTTGTAATTCTGTAAATGAATCACTAGAAAATTTTTCTAAGATTTCTTGTGCAACAACTGTGGCCACAACATTTTCACAAACAACGCTAGCTGCTGGGACTGCTGTACTATCGGAACGTTCCACACTAGCCTTATAAGCTTCTTTGCTATCGATATCAACACTTTTTAATGGTTTATACAAAGTAGGAATAGGTTTCATAACCCCACGAACAACAATCGGTTGACCATTTGTCATTCCTCCTTCAAATCCTCCTAGATTGTTTGAGCGACGAGTGTAGCCTTCCTCTTCACTCCAAATAATTTCATCCATCACCTTTGAACCAGTTAGTTTCCCAGCCTCAAATCCTACGCCAAATTCTGCGCCTTTAAAGGCGTTAATACTCACCACTGCTTGGGCGATTTTAGCATCTAATTTTTTATCCCATTGTACATAACTTCCCAGCCCAGCAGGAACGCCTCCTACTAAAACTTCTACGATACCCCCGATGGTATCACCGTTTTTCTTTGTTTGATCGATCAAATCGCGGATAGGCTGTTCAACCTTTGGATCAATAACTCTTACATCAGAAGCTTCGGATTTCTCTTTAATTTCTTTAAGGTTAATCGCCTCAGGTATTGTAGACTCAATGCCACCTAACATGCGGACGTGTCCTGCCACTTCAATACCAAGTTCTTTCAATATTTTTTTACTTACTGCACCAATAGCTGTACGTAATGCAGTTTCTCTAGCTGACGACCGTTCCAACACATTACGCAAATCCTGATGATGATATTTCATACCGCCAGCTAAATCTGCGTGGCCTGGACGGGGTCTAGCCACTCGCCGCATTTTTTTTTGCTTTTCAGGCACAGCTTCTATTCCCATAACTTTTTGCCAATTTTTCCAGTCTTTATTTTCAATAACTAAGGTTAACGGTGATCCTAATGTTTTTCCGTGGCGCAAGCCTGAAGTAATTTGCACTTGATCGGTCTCGATGATCATTCTACCGCCTCGGCCATAACCGACTTGCCGACGAGCTAGTTCGTCATTGATATCTTCTGGTGATAAAGCTAAACCTGCTGGTAAACCTTCAATAATTGCAGTTAATTGCGGTCCGTGTGATTCTCCTGCTGTGATATAGCGCATAATTTAGTTCTCCTTTATAAGTATTCTTTCATTTTTTCCAAACGAATAGGGACGATCTTAGCTTGACCGATTTTTTCTAGCAAAATAATGTTTAACTGATCGTCTCTTACTTTTTTATCATGAACGATCGCTTCATTGATCGGTGATGGATCCCAATCTGCAAGATCAGTAGGTAAATGAAACTTATCTAATATTTGCTGTAATTTTATTGCTGTTGTTTTAGCTGTTAGTCCAATTTCTTCGGCATGTTCTGTAATCTTTAGCATGCCAATCGCCACACTTTCGCCATGACTGATTTTACCGTAACCAACTGTTTTTTCAATTGCATGACCAATTGTATGACCAAAATTCAGTATTAAACGTTGATTTTGATCGAATTCATCTTTTTCAACCACCTCTTGTTTTACTTTTAAAGCGGCAATGATGACATCTTCAGCATGTTGTCTTAAATCAACTGTATCCTGCAAACGATCAAGGTATTGCCATAATTGATCGTCAGCGATCGCCGCTGCTTTGACAATTTCAGCAATGCCTTCTTCTAAGTGTTTTTGGGGCAAAGTGGACAAAACATCCGGGTCGATAAGAACACCTTCAGGTTGATAAAATGTGCCTACTAAATTTTTAGCTGCAACTGTATTTACAGCAGTTTTACCCCCAATGCTAGAATCTACTTGTGCTAGTAAAGATGTAGGCACTTGTACAAAAGCTAGTCCCCGCATATAAGTTGCAGCCACAAAACCAGCTAGATCACCGATAACACCGCCACCTAAGGCGATGATACCATCACTTTTAGTAAAATGATTTTGCGCCAATTCAGCATAAAGCTTTTCTGCCATATCTAAAGACTTACTATTCTCACCACTTGGAACTTCCATAATAGTGACTGCAAATCCACTATCTGTAAGTGATGTTTCAACTTCTTGTGTGTAAAGTTGGTTTACTGTGCTATCTGTAATAATAGCGATTTTGCGCTTGGACCAAATATCTTTTAGCCACTCGCCGATGTTGGTTAAGCTGCTTTTCTGAATTTTTATCTGATAATTGTGTTCTTTTAAATTGACGGTTAGCAGCATTTTTCTACCTCCCAACAGTAAGCGATTCTAATGAATGGATCTCATTCATAGCTGAATTTAACACTTCAATTTCTTGCATCATTTTAAGGTAAGTATCTTCATTTAATGACTGCTGTCCATCTGACCAAGCATTTTCTGGGTCTGGATGGATTTCAACGATCATTCCATCAGCTCCTGCTGCAACTCCAGCACGAGCCATTGGTGGCACTAAATCCCATACACCTGTACCGTGACTCGGGTCTACAATGATCGGAAAATGACTCATTTTTTTAATCAAAGGAACAGCGCTTAAATCAAATGTATTACGCGTAGCATCTTCAAAAGTTCGGATCCCTCTTTCAATAAATATCACTGGACTTTTTCCTGCAACTGCCACGTACTCTGCTGCATTAAGCCATTCATTGATCGTACCAGAAATTCCTCGTTTTAAGCCGATGGGCTTACCCGTTTTCCCTACAGCTGCTAGCAGTTTAAAGTTTTGCATATTACGTGCACCAATTTGTAAAATGTCACTGTATTGCGCAACCAAATCAATATGAGATTCATCCATGACTTCAGTGATAACTTTCATATCCAGTTCATCTGCCGCCTGTCTTAAGTATTTTAGACCTTCTTCTTCCAAGCCTTGAAAAGCATACGGGGAAGTCCGAGGTTTAAAAGCACCACCTCTTAAAATCTTTGCGCCACCAGCTTTAGCTATTTGAGCAGTTTGTCTAATTTGATCCAAGCCCTCTACTGAACAAGGACCTGCCATCGTAATAAAACTTCCGTCTCCGATTTTAACGCCATCTACATCCACTACTGTATCTTGCGGATGAAATTCACGGGAAGTTAATTTATAGGTATTACTGATACGAATCGTCGTATCTACTCCTTCATAACTACGAAAGGCAATATCTTGCACACTTCGCGTGTCTCCTAGCAAACCTAAAACCACCTGTTCTTTACCTTGATTGATTTGTACATCTAAACCGATATCTTTGATTCGATCGATCACGCTAGTTACTTGTTTTTTTGTTGCGCTTGGTTTCATAATAATAATCATAGTTATTCCCTCACCTTTTTTATATTTCTTCTAAGATCGTTTGAATCTTTTCTACGGGCATTTTTTTATGGGTCCATAATTCAAAAGAAGCAGCTCCTTGATATAACAACATTCCTAGCCCGTTTAAAGTCCTTGCCCCCTGTTTTTTGGCTTGTTTTAATAAATAGCTTTCTCTTGGCTGATAAATCGAATCATAAACCACTAAATCTTCTCTTATAACCGAAAAATCATTGATTGGACTTTCGTTTTCTTTCATACCTATACTGGTAGCATTGACTAATATATCTGAATCATTCACCGCTTTTTTAAAGCACTCATCATCATAAAAGTTGTTTAGAGTGACGCTACAGGATGTTTGTCTTTGAATATCCTTGATTTTTTCTTTCATTTGTTCAAAGCGAGGACCTGCTCGACTAAATATATGAATCTTTGCCATCCCTTCTAAAGCTGCCTGGCAAACCATAGCGGTGGCAGCGCCTCCTGCTCCTAAAATAGTCATCGTCTTATCTTTATAAGTAATCCCTGCACTTTGTAGGCTTTGCATAAAACCAATACCGTCAGTGTTATAACCAAATAGCTTCTTATCGCGTAAAACAATAGTATTGGCTGCACCAATCAAATGACAACTCTTTGAGTAGTGATCTAAATACTGTAATACGGTATTTTTGTGAGGCATGGATACATTAGCGCCTAACATATTAAAAGTAAATATAGATTTTAAGGCTTCTTCTATCTGCCCTTCTGGTATTTCAAAAGCAAGATAAATGGCATCTGAATTTGTTAGTTGAAAAGCTAGACTTTGCATTTTAGGTGACAGACTATGTTTGGCCGGATAAGCAAAAAAGCCAACTAATCTAGTCTTTCCATTGATTTGTACTTCCATTTTTTCCTCCTTTTAAAATACTTTAAAATAAAAAAGGTGTCCGCTAAGTTAAAAAACTATAGCGAACACCTTTATAAGTGTCTACATCATTGAAATTTATTAGTAGGCTCGCTATAGATTTTTATCGATCTATGCGGCCTTTTGTCATCTCAAAATCCTCTAGCCATCATAGATACAAACGCTGTTGTGTTTGTATCCACGATTTTATGAATACAAACCTATCTAAAATAGCTAAAGTAATAATTATTCAGTTGTATTTGCATTAATTTTATCATAAAAAATCGCTCCAAACTGAATTGAGATTGAACTTAGTATAGAGCTAAGCTAGAAGAATGTCAACAATTTTTTCAATTTTCAATTGATTTCCTCGAAAAATTGCAACAAATCAGTCATCGTTAGCTTAGCTTTTTCCTTTTCATTTAAATCTTGAATAATTTTTCCCTTTTGCATGACGATCATACGGTTACCATATTGTAAGGCGTCTTCCATTCGATGGGTGATCATTAAACAAGTTAACTGTTGTTCTTTGATTCGCTGAGCAGTAATATTCATCAATAATTTAGAAGTCTTAGGGTCAAGGGCTGCTGTATGTTCGTCTAAAAGTAACAATTCTGGCGTTTGAATGGTTGCCATCAATAAACTTAAAGCTTGTCTTTGCCCCCCTGACAAATTACCTGTAGGTGTATTCAGATGATTTTCTAACCCATTACCAACTTCTTTGGTTAATTCATAAAAATTATCCAGATTTTGTTTTAATTGACGTAAACGGAAACGTCTCTTTTTTCCACGACTTTTAGCTAATAATAAATTTTCTGCCACTGTCATTCTAGGCGCTGTTCCCATCTTAGGATCTTGAAAGACACGGGAGATAAGAGAAGCACGGTTTTCTTCACTTTCTTGTGTAAGGTCTTGATCCTCAATAAGGATTTTACCTGAAGACAGGGGCATAGTACCAGAAATTGTATTAAATAAAGTACTTTTTCCGGCGCCATTACCGCCTAAAACAGTGATAAATTCGTTTTCTTGGATAGAAAGATTAATATGATCCAATAAAACCTTCTTTTCCTTAGGTCCATTATTAATTAATTTCGCTGCATTTTGCATTTCTAAAACGCTCATTTTTCTCCCTCGCTTTCAAAACCCGTTTTTAACCGTAGTTTTTCTTTAAATTGTGGAATTAATAGACATATAGCTAAGACGATAGAAGAAAATAGTTTCAGATAAGTCGTATCAAAGCCTAGACGAATAATCAATAAGATTAATAACTGATAGATGATACTACCGATTACAATTGCCAGTAATCGTTCAAAAAATGTCAATTCTCCGTATAAAACTTCTCCAATAATAATCGAAGATAGGCCAATTACGATAACGCCTATCCCTTTGTTTACATCGGCATAACCATCATTTTGTGCGATTAAAGCTCCCGATAAAGCAATGACACCATTGGAAAGTACTAAACCGGTAATTTTCATTCGATCTGTCTTAATCCCTAACGATTTAGCCATATTTTCATTATCTCCTGTAGCGATATAACTTTGACCAAATTCTGTACTAAAGAAAAAGAACAAAATAGCAATGATGACAATAACGACCGATAAGCCGAGAAATACCGTGTCAAAGTTTGGTGGTAAGTTCATATCAGTAAAGAAGTTCAAGACATTTGATTGATTCAATAAAGATAAATTAGGTGACTGCATAACAAATAACATCACCGAATTTAAAGCTGACATGACAAGGATTCCTGACAAAATAACTGGGATTTTCCCTTTAGTATACAAAAAGCCAGTGACAAGCCCGGCACACATCCCCGCTAAAACACCTAAAAGCGTGGCAACGATGGGTGAAAATCCGTTAATGATCGCTGTAACACAGACAGCCCCACCTAGTGGAAATGAACCTTCAGTTGTCATATCCGGAAAGTTCAGGATCCGATAGGTCATGAAAATCCCCAAACCAAGTACACTCCATAATAAGCCTTGTCCAATTGATGATATGATCATTCGTCTTCCTCCTCTACATAAGTCGCCTCATCTGTAACTGATTCAGGTAAGTCGATATTTAACTCTTCTGCTTGTTCTTTGTTAACGATAACGTCTCCTGTATCAAAAGTATAAATAGGTGTGCTTGCAGGATTTGCACTACCATCAAGTATATCGGCTAGCATTTCACCGGATTTAACCCCTAGATCATACTGATTTACGCCAATAGTAGCCAGACCGCCTTGTTTAACCATGCTATCTACAGAAGGAATAATAGGGACATCCTTTTTATTTGCCTCATTTACCACTGTGGGCATAGCATTAGCAATAGTATTATCTAAAGGAATGTAAATCATGTCCACTTCGTCTCCCATCGTCTGTACTGTTTGGGTGATTTCATTAGCTGAAGGTACAGGATAGTCTTCTACTTGATAACCTGCTTTTTCCGCTTCTTTTGTCGCTTCGGCTACTTGATATTTTGAATTGTCTTCAGTAGAGGAATATAAAATCCCCACTTTTTCCGCTTCAGGTAATAACTCTTGAGCTAGCTCCATTTGTTGATCCACGGGTGCTTTATCTGATACTCCAGTAAGATTGCCGCCAGGCTCGTCCATATCATCGACCAAATTTGCGCCCACCGGATCAGTAACTGCACCTAAAACGGTAGGGATATCTTCTGTAGTATTGGCCAGACTTTGTGCAGCCGGAGTAGCGATCCCCACTAAAGCATCAGGCGTATCTTGTACCAATTGTTGGCTCATTGTTTCTAACTTACTTTGGTCGGCTTGACCATTTTGGTATTCAATCGTTAAATTTTCGCCTTCAGTATAGCCATTTTCTTCAAGACCGTCTACTACACCTCGTCTGATTTCATTTAAAGCAGGATGACTGACATATTGCAATATACCTACAGCTTTATTTTCGTTGTCCGTATTTGCCTCTTCTACATTACTTGATTTACCGATCTCAAAAACGAAGGTAATGATAAGTGTTGCAAATAAGACAATAATAGTTAAAATAAGTCCTCTATTTTTCATTAGCTTTCCTCTTTCTTTAAACATTTTAACGATAAAAAGAACACTATAAGTTTTTCATACATTTCGGTCACTACGGGCGCTTCGCTCCCCTAGTACTGTTCATCACTTCGCTTACGCTTCGATCTCATCAAGGTCTAAGCGACAAGTCGCTAAGGCCTTGAAGGATCTACTCTCAGCTCCTTTCAGTCGCTAAATCGTAGTAATTCACAGCATAAAAAAAGACAATTGTCTTTGCGGCAACTGTCTTAACAACAAAAACCGCATAGATGGATGATCTATGCGGCGTTTTCTTATATGTAGACCGGCATAGATACAAAACTTTAGAGTGCTCTTCTAAAAAGTTGTATCTATAGGAAGAATAAAAAACCTATCAATACAACGTTTTGTACCAGCTTTGCCATGTTTGTCTTACTTGCTTAATATAAACGTTTTTCATGATGGCTTTTGCTCCCTTCCTTATTAATTTGATTTAATCATAACTGATTCATTATTTTACGTCAACTATTTTTTATTTTTCCTCTACTTCAATGTTCCACATAGGCAGGCGATTTAACTCCGGGATGAAATTTTCTTTCGGGTCTTTCACTGAACTTAATGTAAAACGATTTTTTTCTTCACCGTTTTGGAAAAAGATAAAAGTTACTTCGTCAGATGCTATATTATAAGTATTTTTTATTTCTTGTGTTTGATAAACAAGAGGATAATAATAAAATTTTCGATTAAGTTCGTCTTCTTTTTGCTTAATGATCTGTAAAGCTTTTCTCGTCTCTGTTTGATTAGGTTTAGCAAACATCACTGAAACTGCCTTTTTTTCATTAATAATTTTATCCCCTTCCCCATAGGAAAAAGGAACAATCTTTTTTGTTGGAAGATCTTCATAAATTAGATTATCCATTTGTGCAGCTCGTATTTTATTATTAACGGTCAATGTAAGAAAAGTAAGAGCTATTACCAGCAAAAGGGCAAAAAATACACCTAAAACACTCTTTTTCTTATTCGCATTTATTGTATCTGCAAAACCATACCATAAAGCTTGAAGGCTATTTTTTATTTTTTTTACCAACCGACTCATCATAAACCCTTTTCCACCTGCTTTAACACTTGTCATTTTAATTTATACTAGCAGTAAATAAATACTGCCGTCAAGCACTATCACAAAAACATTTTATTATTTTTGTGTTACATTTTGTTTTCTTTTCTATAATTCGTTATAATAGACAAAGACAAATTGAAGAAATGAGGGAATATCATGTCATTTGATGGTATATTTACCCATTTAATGGTAAAAGAGTTGACTGTACAGTTACAAAATGGACGTGTTCATAAAATTCAGCAACCCTATGACCATGAAATTGTATTAATTATACGCGCGCAGCGTCAAAATCATAAATTATTACTATCTGCCAATTCTAATTATGCTCGAATTCAACTAACGAACATGCGATATGATAACCCAACTACACCCCCTAACTTTGTTATGATGTTAAGAAAATACCTAGAAGGCGCTATTTTACAGTCCATTGAACAAGTGGCTAATGATCGAATTATCCACTTTACCTTTTCCCATCGTGACGAACTGGGAGATTTGGAGAATATCGTATTGGTAGTCGAGTTAATGGGTCGACATAGTACGATCCTATTATTAAATCAAGAAACAGGCAAAATTTTAGATGCTGTTAAACATATCGGATTATCGCAAAATACCTATCGTACCCTTTTACCAGGCGCTACTTATATCGCGCCTCCCAAACAAGAAGTACTCAATCCGTTTACTGCAGATGATACGCAGGTTTTTGATCGACTTTCAACACTTGAGGAAGTAACAGGAAAAGCGCTACAAACGCAATTTCAAGGTTTAGGTCGAGATACAGCTGATGAACTAGCTTTTCGCTTAAATGAAAAACCCAATGAAAAAATTGCTGTTTGGACTAACTTTTTTACTGAATTAACACAACACACACAACCTACTTATACAAAAACCGGGAAAAAAGAATTTTTTACACCCATTGTTTATCATCATTTAGAACAACAACAAATTGAACATGACACTTATCCTAGTTTAAGCCAATTGTTAGATTCCTTTTATATAGAAAAAGCTGAAAGAGATCGGGTAAAGCAGCAAGGAAACTTTTTGATTAAAAGAGTTGAAAATGAGATTAAACGCAATCAAACAAAACTAAAAAAACGTGAAAAAACGCTGGCAGATTCCAAAAACGCAGAAGAATTTCGACAAAAAGGCGAACTTTTGACCACCTTTATGAACCAAGTACCTCGGGGTAAAAATCAAGTTGAACTAGCTAACTATTACAATGAAAATCAACCACTTACGATTTCTTTAGACCCTGCCCTTTCGCCTAGCCAAAATGCACAAAAATACTTTCAACGTTATCAAAAGTTACGCAATGCCGTCAAAGTTGTCGGACAACAAATCAAAGACGCTAAGGATGAACTGGCTTATTTAGAATCAGTTATGGCACAAATTGAGCTGGCTTCTCCTACCGATTTAAAATTAATTAGGGAAGAATTGACGACACAAGGCTATATTAAGTCTCCTAGTAAAAAGAAGAAAAAACAAGAGAAAAAGTCTCAACCTGAACAATTCCTTGCAAGCGATGGAACGCAAATTTTGGTCGGAAAAAATAATTTACAAAATGATCGTTTAACCATGAAATCCGCCAAAAAAACTGATCATTGGTTACATGCTAAAGATATTCCAGGTTCGCATGTGATCATTCGAAGTGCTGAACCTGCTGAAGAGACGATTATAGAAGCAGCTAAACTAGCAGCTTACTTTTCTAAATATCGTTTTTCTTCTTCAGTACCAGTGGATATGGTTCAAGTAAAACACATCAGAAAACCTAATGGCGCTAAACCCGGCTTTGTTATTTATGAAAATCAAAGCACTTATTTTGTTACTCCTAGTAAAGAAGATGTCGATCAATTAAAAAAAGAATAAAGTAAGAAGACCCACTAAAGCTTGATGTGAACTAACAGACTTTAGTGGGTTTCCTTTATCTTTTATAAAAAATAGGACGTTGATTTTTATTTTGCAAAGGACGATTGTTAGGTGAAAGACTGCTTTTAAAAGCTTCGATAAGAAAGCGTGACATTAGGCCTATTTGATCAAAAACAAACCACTGAACGGGACCTTCTGTGGGTGGTGTTGTAAGTGAACCTTCATAATGAAAATAAGTTATATTTTCTGGCAAAAAAATCTCAGGATTCAAGGATTGCTCTTTATCTTTACCAGCCTCTAACATCAGCTTGCCGTTATTACATTTTTTGTCTTCATCCTCGACTAAATCAAAAAGTACAGCACAAACTAAGGGATTTCCATCTTCGTTTTTATGTACCAGATGAAACTCTAAAGGCGCTTGTTGTTTACTGATTACATGCTCACTAGGCATATGAAAATGAATATCTGTTAAATAATAACGATTTTGGGCAAAATCAACAAAACTTGCTGCATCTACGGGAACAAAGTGCATCGTCTCGTTTATTTTTTGTACACGAATGTTTTGCTCAACATAAGTAAATTTAAGTGCTTCTTCTAAAGCTTGTGTTTCTTCATAAGTTAATGAAATAGGCGATTGTAAGGGAAATTGAGCTGCTGCATAAAATTCTTCACAAAGTCCAGGCCAAAATTCTGGTCCAGTATCTCCTGTATAACTCCAGATTTGTGACATAAAAGAATTCCTTTCTTTATTTTACTTTTGTTCCATTTTTGCCCAATGATCAGGGTCCTTTTTCCAAGCTTGTAATGACTGTAATTCGTTTTCTTCGATATAATTTTCAGCTAAAGCTGTATTGATTAAAGTAGAATAATTGGTCAATGTGATAAGCGGTATATTATTTTTCTTAAAGTTATCTTTTCCGCTTTGCAACTCATAGGTAAAAATCGCTGCCACACCTAATACATCAACCTCTTCATTTTCGGCTGCGTGACAAGCGTCCAAGACACTAGCGCCTGTTGAAATCAAATCTTCGATAACAACAACCTTTTGCCCTTTTTCTATTTTTCCTTCAATTTGATTGGTTTTGCCATGATCTTTTTTCTTACTACGAATATAAATCATCGGTAAGTCCAAAATATCAGCCACCCAAGCTGCATGAGGAATACCCGCTGTTGCAGTACCCGCAATAACTTGTGTATCAGGAAATTGTTCTTTGATTTTTTTAGCTAGTTCAGTAGCAATTGATTTTCTTACTTTAGGATAACTCATTGTAATACGGTTATCACAATAAATTGGACTTTTTATACCGCTAGCCCAAGTAAATGGTTGGTTGGGGCTTAAAAAAACCGCCTCAATATCTAACAAATTTTGCGCAATTGTTTTTTCGCTATTATTCATCTGCTATGTCATTCCAATCTGTTTTAATATTTTGATAAGCCTTATAAGGATCCTCAGCTAAGGTGATAGGTCTTCCCACTACAATAGCATTAGAGCCCATTAAGTAAGCCTGACTAGGTGATACGACTCTTTTTTGATCATCTGCAGCTTTTCCATATGGACGGATCCCGGGTGTTAGACACATGAAATTTTCAGAAGTTACATCATGAATTTTTTGTGCTTCCCAGGCGGAACAAACTACACCATCTAAGCCAGCTTGTTGTGCGCCTTTAGCATAATGAAGGACACTCTCTTCTAAACTTGCTTGTACTAATTGTTCTTTTTGCATCTGTGTTTGGCTTGTTGAAGTCAGCTGTGTTACAGCAATCACTTGAGGTGGTGTTTGACCTGCAGGTGTTCCTATATCTAGTCCTTGCTTGGCTTCTTGCATCATCTGACTTCCGCCAGCTGCCTGTACAGTTGTAATAGCCACGCCCATTTTAGCCAAACCTATCATTGATCGCTGTACTGTATTGGGAATATCATGTAATTTCAAATCTAAGAAAATATCATGTCCAGCTTTTTTGAGCCACTCAACAATAGCAGGACCTTCTTGGTAAAAAATTTCCATTCCCACTTTAACAAAAAGAGATTCATCTTGCGGGAATTTATTTAAAAAAGTCTTGATTTCAGCCTTAGAAGAAAAATCTAAAGCAATTATCGGACGTTCAATCATTTTCTCTATCCTCTCTAGCCTATTATTTTACCATTTTTAAATTTCTTTAGTTGAAAATGATCTGGATTGGATCACTTTTAAAATAGCTGCTACAGTATCTAATGAAGTAAATACAGCAACACCTTGCTCTACAGCCTTGCGAAAAATTGCAAGGCTATTATAAGAAATATTTTGACGATTGGGCCTTACTGTATTGATAATCATCTGAATATGACCATTTTCTAAACGTTCGAATATTGTCTGCTCATTTTTAATAGGTGATTTCGCTAGTTTACGTACTTTTAAACCATGGGCATCAAAGTATTCAGCAGTTTTTTGTGTCGCAGTAATGTTAAATCCTACTTCAGAAAAGCTTTGTGCTAACTGCAGAGCCATTTCCTTGTCTTTATCTGCTACAGTAAATAATACCGATCCAAATTCCGGAATAGCTAAACCAGCTGCCGCAAAAGCTTTATATAAAGCCTTCTCTAAGCTTATATCTGACCCCATCACTGTTCCTGTAGATTTCATTTCCTGCTTTAGGTAACTATCAGTAGCGACTAAATTTGTTAATGAAAAAACGGGTGCTTTCACATAAAGCTCGTTGCTAGCTAAAGACGTATTATACCCCATATCTTCCAACTTATCTCCTAAAATCACCCTTGTCGCAATTTCTACTAGTGGGATTTTTTTAATCTTACTCAAAAATGGCAGTGAATGACTCGCATATGGTAACACTCTGTTCACATATACTTGGTTTTCAGAAATGACAAATTGAATGTTCATAACGCCAATTAGGTCAAGATGCTTTATTATTTGTTTACTATAGCTTTCAATGTTTTGTAAAACTTCTTTGGAAAAATTTTGCGCTGGATAAACTGCTATTGAATCTCCAGAATGTACATCTGATCGCTCGATATATGCGGTAATACCAGCTATAAAGATAGTGTTACCGTCATAAATAATGTCAGCTTCACATTCTCTACCCGAAGTAAAATCTTCAACAACTAGTAAGGGACTATCACTCTTTGGGGGCAAATAGCTTAAACCAAGCTCAAGTGTTTCCTTTTCATCAACACGGCGCACATTTCCCTCATTTAATAAATCATAAGAACGTATAGCAACAGGAAAGCCTATCGATTCAACACTAGCAAGTGCTTCTTTTTCTGTAGAAACGACTTGTCTTTGCCGCGGCTTTATTCCTAGTGTTTTTAACAGCTTATCAAATTTTAATGGATCTCTTATTTCTTGTAGTTTGTTTAAGTCAATGGCTAATAAATCGATTCCTAATTCAGCGAGTTCTTCGTTTAAACGGTAAGTTGTTGTACCGCCAAATTGCCCTATAACACCCACAGGTTTTTCTTGTTCGACGATATCGTATATTGCTTCAGAAGTGAGCGGTTCAAAATATAGTTTATCTGCGATCATAAAATCAGTGGATATACTTGTAGGATTATCATTAATAACAATTGCCTCATAGCCCGCTTTTTGGACAGCACTTATGGCCTGTACATTAGCATAATCAAATTCGTTTCCTTCTCCAATGCCAAGAGGACCGGCACCTAAAAGTAAAATTGAAGGTTTTTCTGTATGGCTACTTTCGTTTTCCGTTTCATAAGTCCTGTAAAAATAAGGTCTTTCAGCGATAAACTCACCTGCACAGCTATCCACCATTTTAAATACCGCAGACAGTCCTTGCTGCTTTCTAAGATACAGAATTTTCTCTTTTTCAGTATGCCACAATTGTGCAATCTTTTGATCGGAAAAGCCGTTTTGCTTAGCAACTTTCAACGTCTCAAAATCACCTTTCCTTTCACTTAGTAGACTTTCGATTTCTACAATATGAGCGATCTTGTCCAAAAATAACAAATCAATTTTTGTTATTTCTGCCAGTTCTTCGATCGTATTATAGCCCCGACGTAGGCTCTCGGCTAAAGCAAATAAGCGATCTTCTTGTGCATGAACGATTTTTTGCGTTAAATCATCATCGGTAAGTTGTTTTAAAGTGTCAAGCTCGATATGAGAAGTATTAGCTAATGATTGGATAGCTTTTAAGAATGACTCTTCTAGATTTCGTCCTAAAGCCATAACTTCTCCCACGGATTTCATCTGCGTGTTCAGTTGACATTGCGCGCTTTTTTCTAAATCAAAGGGCCAACGCGGAATCTTGGTTACAACATAATCCAAACTAGGTTCAAAATTAGCAGAGGTCATTTCTGTCATTGGATTTTTTATCTCAGCTAAAGTCATGCCTATAGCAACTTTTGCCGCAATTCTGGCAATTGGATAAGCTGTTGCCTTACTGATGAGTACACTTGAACGAGTTAAACGAGCATTGATATCTAATACATAGTAGTCAAAACTTTGGGGATCAAGCGCTAGACGCACGTGACAGCTTCCATCGATTTTTAAAGCATGAATGATTTGTAGTGAAACATCACGCAATAGTTGGTATTCATGATCAGTTAAAGTTTGACTAGGAACAAAAGCTAGTGAATCTCCACTATGAATGCCTACCGGGTCAAAATTTTCTATATTTCCAACAGCTAAAGCATTATCTGCAGAATCGCGTAAAACTTCAAATTCAATTTCCTTAAAACCACTTAAACTTTGTTCAACTATACATTGACCAGTAGGTGATAAATGAAGACCTTCTACTATACATTGCTTAAGTCTGTGTTCGTTATGACAAATACCACTAGCTGCCCCTGCTAAGGTTAATAATGGTCGTACAAAAACTGGATAGCCTATTTCTTTTGCACAAGCAAGCGCCTCTTTTTCTGTAGTAACTACTTGAAAAGATTGTGCGGGTTGATTTAATGAGGCTAATAATTTTTTCAGTAATTCTGGCTCTTCTGTTTGTTCGATCACTGCATTTTTTGTTCCTAGAATTTCGATATTTAACTCAGTTAAAATGCCTGAAGCGATCAATTCACGTATACGATTTAAAGCCGTTTGCCCACCAAAAGTCGGCAATATGGCATCTGGCAACTCTTTTCTTAGCACGCGAGAAAGAAATTCTGTAGTTACAGGCTCAATATAAACATGATCGGCATTTTCTTTATCAGTCATAATAGTCGCAGGATCTGAATTAACCACGACCGTTTCATAGCCCTCTTCTTTTAAAGCGATACAAGCTTGTGTAGCGGTATAATCAAATTCGGCAGCTTGACCAATAACAGTAGGGCCTGAACCGATGATCAATATTTTTTTAATATCTGTTCTTTTTGGCAAAGCTAAACCGCTCCTTTTTGCGCATCCATCATTTCGATAAATTCATCAAATACATGTAAAGTATCGTGGGGCCCTGGCGCAGCGTCTGGATTAAACTGCACCGTAAAGGCTGGATAACGGCGATGTTTTAACCCCTCAATACTACCGTCGTTTATATTGTAATGAGTCACTAAAAGTCTTTTTCTATCTATTGAATTTTTATTAACAGCAAAGCCATGACTTTGTGAGGTCATATCAATACGCCCAGTAGCTTTTTCTTTAACTGGGTAATTTTGTCCGTGATGACCAAAACTCATCTGATAAGTATCACAATCGTTAGCTAAAGCGAATAACTGCTGTCCTAACCCCACTCCGAAAATGGGAATTTTTCCTTGAATTTGGCGGATTTTTTCTACTACATCCGGAATACTTTTAGGATCTCCTGGGCCGTTAGTTAAAACGAGGCCATCGGGCGCTAATTCTAAGATCTCTTCAGCTGAACTATCATGGGGCATAACGGTCAAGTTGCAATTACGCTTAGCTAACTCTCGCATAATACTATGTTTTAATCCTAAATCAATAATCACTACATTGTGTCCTGTCCCTGGGCTTGGGTAAGGCTTTTGTGTAGAAACTTGTTCTACTTGATTTGTTGGTAATACATTGGCTTTTAATTGATCATACGCATGTGTAAAAGTATCTCCAGAATCTACGATACTAGCTTTCATAGTACCAGAGTGCTGGATTTTATGCATTAATGCTCGCGTATCAATACCTGCGATACCAGCAATATTTCTCCTAGCCAAAAATTCAGAAAGTGACATCTGATAACGCCAATTACTGGCCAGTCGAGGATACTCTTTTACTACGATGCCTTTACAAGCAGGTGAAAGTGACTCGTAATCATCCCGATTAATACCGACATTGCCTATTACCGGATAGGTGAAAGTAATAATTTGTCCGTTAAAATTTTGATCAGTGATCGTCTCCTGATAGCCAGTCATACTCGTACTAAAAACAATTTCTCCAAAAACATTTAATTGGGCACCAAATCCTTTACCTGCAAAACAAGTGCCGTCATCTAAAATTAGCCAACGATCCATTTTGATTCCCACCTTGCCAAACAATTTTTCCATTTACCAGTGTATAAAGGGTATCTCCAAAAAGCTCTCTTCCAATAAATGGTGTATTCTCCGCTTTTGATAAAAACTTTTTCTCATCGACAGTATAGCTATGTTCAATATCAAATATCGCTAAATCTGCTGGATCGCCAACATTCAACCGATTAACAGTTAAGCCAAATAGTTCCGCCGGTTTGATCGCCATCCAATCGATCACTTGAGCTAGGGTAAAGATCCCTTTTTTAACAAAGGCAGTATAAATCAATTGAAAAGCGTATTCTGAGCCTACGATACCAAAAGGAGAATTATTAAAATCTTGATTTTTTTCCGCAAAACTATGAGGCGCATGATCCGTTGCGATGCAATCGATCGTGCCATCTAGTAAACCTTCGATAAGTGCATTTTGATCTTCTCTAGCTCGTAATGGCGGATTCATTTTCCAGTATCCGTGGTTTTCAGTGATATCTTCATCAGCAAATAATAAATGATGAGGACAAACTTCACAACTAACATGAACACCAGCTTTTTTAGCTTGCCGAATCACGCGCACGCTTTCTTTTGAAGAAACATGACAAACATGATAATGCACACCGGTTTCTTCTGCCAAAAGCAAATCACGGGCAATTTGTGAAGATTCTACAGCGCTCATAATACCAGGCAAAGCTAGTTCTTCAGCTTTCTTTCCTTTATGCATAACGCCGTTAAAAAGTAGTGATTCGTCTTCAGTATGAGCCACGATTGCTCGATTATTTTTGGCGGCTTCTTTCATGGCCAAATACATGGTACCAGCCTTTTGAACGCCCACACCATCATTAGTAAACGCAAAGGCACCCGCGTCTTTTAACGCTGTTTGGTCTACTAAATCTTCACTTCGTAAGTTTTTAGTAATCGGTGCATATTGAAGTACGTGATTGACAGCGTTTTGTGAAATCAGTTCTTGCACTTGTCTAAATTTTTCAATCGTATCGGGTACTGGTTCTACATTAGGCATGGCACAAATCGTAGTAAAGCCTCCGCGACTAGCTGCCAAACTTCCAGTTTTGATAGTTTCTTTATAAGTAAAGCCAGGTTCTCTAAGATGTACATGAACATCTACTAAACCTTGTGTGACTAGCTGATTTTTCGCATCGATAATTTGCTCGAACGAGTCTTCATCGAAATTTTTACCAATTGCATGAATGATGCCATCTTTGATCCATATTTGAACTAGATTCAACTGATTATCATGCGTAAGCATACGACCATTTTTGATCAATAAATCCATACTCTTGTCCTCCTTTATAACAAAGCTAATTATGATTTTCCTTGTAAGATAGCTTCTAAAATAGCCATCCGGACATATACGCCGTTGGTCATCTGCCTAACGATTCTTGACTGTAGCCCTTCTACTAATGAATCCGCAATTTCAACATCTCGGTTTACAGGCGCCGGATGCATAATAATGGCCTTATCTTTCATTTTCTTGGCACGCTCAGGTGTTAAACCAAATTTTTTATGGTATTCTTCCTTTGCAAAACTTTCATTTGGATCATGACGTTCATGTTGCACACGTAACATCATCAATACATCCATTTTACCAATCAATTCATCTAAAGGTAAATAAGTTCCGTAAACATCAAAAGTCTCATCATACCACTGACTAGGTCCAGAAAAATAAACATGCGCTCCTAAACGCTTGAGCATTTGCATGTTTGATTTTGCCACTCGAGAATGCGTAATATCTCCAACAATCGCTACATTCAATCCCTTAAAAGATCCAAATTCCTCATAAATAGTCATCAAATCTAGTAAACACTGTGTAGGATGCTGGCCGCTGCCATCGCCACCGTTAATCACACTACATTGAATGGTAGGACTTTGAATCAAAGCATCATAATAACTTTCATCGCTGTGGCGTATGACCACACAATCAACACCAATAGCTGACATGGTTAAAACTGTGTCATAAAGTGTTTCTCCTTTTTGCATTGAACTAGTAGCAGTAGCAAAATCTATCACATCAATTCCCAGCTTTTTTTCTGCTACTTCAAAACTTTTATGCGTGCGCGTACTGCTTTCAAAAAAGAGATTGGCTGCAAAATATTGCTTTTTTTCTGGACGCCATATTTCTCCATTCTTAAATGCTTGTCCTCGGTGGATCAAACCCATAACTTCCTGATCAGATAATGCTTCAATCGTTAATAAGTGCTTTAAACTGACGCTTTCAGAGCTAACGATCATACGGTCTCCTCCTTATTCTTCACTTCTAGCCTTGACTGGTAATACCAAGTTTAAAACAATGCCAATAACAGTCGCTAAGGCCATGCTAGTTAATTCGAAGCTACCTATTTTCAAGTACGCTCCTCCAATGCCAATCACTAAGACGGCTGCAGTAATCATCAGATTACGTTTTTTGTCAAAATTGATTTGATTGTCAATTAAGATACGTAAGCCACTAGAAGCAATCACACCAAATAATAAGAAACTGATGCCACCGATGACCGGCGTGGGAATACTATAAATTAAACTGCTTATTTTTCCTACAAAGCTAAACAAAACAGCCAATAAAGCAGCACCGCCAAGAACAAACACACTATGAACCTTGGTGATGGCTAAAACGCCTATATTTTCGCCATAACTTGTGGTTGGAGGCCCACCAATAAAACCGGCGATGATCGTTGAAAGTCCATCAGCAAATAAAGTCTTTTTCAACCCTGGTGATTTGAAAAAATCACGTTTTGTGGTTTTGCTTAATACCATCAAGTGTCCCATGTGTTCCGTCATTGTTACAAAAGCGATCGGTGCCATACTGATTAAAGCAGCCAGCGAAAATTGGAAATCATAATCAACAAACATGAACTGAAAGTCTGGTGTTTGAAACCAGGGTGCGGCTTTTACGGCCTCTAAGTCAACGATGCCTACGATTAAAGCAAACAAATAGCCACCAATGATTCCTAATAAAATCGGAATCAGACTCAAAAATCCTTTTAAATACATATTAAAAAAGATGGTGATAGCTAATGTAACCAAAGCCACCATAAAATACTTTGCATCATAAGTTCCTTCATTAAACATCGCATTTTCAGCAGCATTTTGGGCCAAACCTAAACCGATAACCATAATCACGGGTCCTACCACAATCGGTGGTAAAACTTCATCGATCCAATCCGAGCCAGCTTTTGCTATAATAAAAGCGACAATCAGATAAACAATCCCAGAATAAATGATCCCTTGTGCAACAGCTGGATAGCCGCTAGTTCCCATTAATGACTGGATTGCTGTAATAAAGGCAAAACTACTGCCCAGATAAGCAGGTACTGTCCCTTTGGTGATTAATATATATAAAAGCGTGCCGATACCTGAACTAAATAAAGCGATACTCGGGTCCAGCCCGACTAATATGGGGACTAATACTGTTGCGCCAAACATTGTAAATAAATGTTGCAAACTGAGACCAATCCAAGGTAAAAATTTAGGTCGATCTTTAATATCTAAAATTGCGTCTGGATTGCGAAATTCATTTTTATCTGCCATACTTACTCTCCTTTTTTATTGATTAAAATGCGATCTGCACCGTCTGTTTCTAGCATTTCAACAATAATTTCTTCTGCAGAAGAAGTGGGGATGTTTTTGCCGACAAAATCAGCACGAATGGGTAATTCTCGATGCCCCCGATCGACCAAGACAGCTAAGGCGATTTTTTGTGGGCGACCAAAGTCCATAATAGCATCTAGCGCAGCACGGATCGTACGCCCCGTAAATAATACATCATCTACAACGATTACTTCTTTTCCTTCCAGATCTTCGGGAATATCAGAATCATTTAATTCTGGCTGCCCTGATTGATTTCTTTTATCATCTCGATACAAAGTAATATCCAAGGCTCCCACAGGCACCTCAACATTTTCTAACTGTTGCAAACGTTGAGCGATACGTTGAGCGATATAAATACCCCTTGTCTTTATACCAATAAGTACCAAACAATCGATATCATAATTTCTTTCAATAATTTCATAAGTAATCCTAGTGAGCGCGCGTTTCATCGTCACTTCATTAATCACTTCTTTTTTTGCCATATGACACCCTCCCATTTTTTAAACTAAAAAAAACTCCTGCCCGTTAAAGGCAGGAGTGAGTATACACTGCTTTAAAAAACAGTATATTAAAAGTTTAACAAAAATCCTCGTCAATCTTTATCACGTCCTTTTTAGCCTCACGGGACTAACTTAAAGGATAAGTTATGAAATTTTATTAGTTCAACTATACAGTTAATTGCTTTAAAAATCAATTGCTTTTTCTAAATTCGCTAAAGTTTTTTGAAAGACTTCCGGCAAAGCTGCTTCAAAAGTCATCCATTCATTAGTTAGCGGATGACTAAAACCAATAACACCTGCATGCAGAAATTGCCCGTTACCAGCTAAAGTTTTTTTGGGACCATAGACTGGATCTCCTGCAATAGGATAGCCTATATATTTCATATGCACACGGATCTGATGTGTCCTTCCTGTTTCCAACTGTAACTTAATCAAAGTAAAGTCTGTAAAGCGTTCTAACACAGTAAAATGAGTCACAGCAGTTTTTCCATCTGCAACCACATCTTGCATCTGGCGATTCGTTTTAGAACGACCAATAGGTGCTGTGATCGTTCCTTTCTGATGTTTAATATTACCATGTACTAATGCTGTATATTCACGCAAAGTTGTTTTATCTTGTAGTTGCTGGGCTAATGAAGCATGACTATGATCATTTTTAGCTACCATTAAAAGACCTGAAGTATTCTTATCAATACGATGGACAATCCCTGGGCGTATCACACCATTGATACTTGATAAGTGATCTAAATGGAATAATAAAGCATTTACCAAGGTGTGATCAGGGTGCCCCTTGGAAGGATGGACTACCATACCTTGCGGCTTATTAACCACTGCCACATCTTGATCTTGATAAACAATATCAAGTGGGATATCGTTTGCTTTAATATCTAATGTTTTTTCTTCGGGAATATTTATAATAAAATGATCTTCAGCTTTTACTTTATAATTTGCTTTTACTTGCTGATTGTCTAAAAGAACCAAGCCCTCTTTAAACCACTGTTGGATCTGTGAACGACTATAAGACGTTAATTTTTCTGATAGCACTTTGTCGATGCGTCCTTGTTCTGTTGTAATTGTAATTTCTAATTTATCCGCCATGATTTTTTCCTTTCAAACGATCCTCAAATATTGTATAAATAAAGATACAAATAACGCCTATGACTAAAGAACAATCTGCGATATTAAAAATAGGAAATTGGATAAAATCTACTTGTATCATATCTATGACATAGCCTAAACGAATACGATCGATAAAATTTCCTATAGCTCCTGCTAATACCAAGGCAAGTCCCAAACTTAAGAATTTACTGTCCTTACGGAAACGCACCATCAAGAAAATAACAGCAATGACGGCAATAATCGTAATGATTGTAAAAAAGGTTGTTTCTCCTTCCAAAATACTCCAAGCAGCACCAGTATTTTGAACATAGTTTAATGAAAAGAAGGGTTCAATCATGGTTTGATTTTCGCCGATGCCCAAATTAGCAACCGTCCATAATTTTAGCCATTGATCAAGACCGATGACTATTATACTTAACACAAAAAAGATGGTTAGCAATCACTTTTCCTCATTTCTTAAAATTTAAAAGATATCACGGGGACGAACAATCCCTAGTAAGTTACCATTAGGATTGCCATCTTTAGTGATAAAAACGGCATCTAACAATCCATTATTTCGGAATTTTTGTTCAACTTCATTGATCGTGGTGTCTTTAGCTACAAAGGCAAAATTCGTTTGTTTCCCGTCAGTAATAATTAAATCTTTTGCCGTGCGATTTTTTAAGTCAATTTTGCCTTTTACACTTTCTTTAGCAAACCAATAACCCAATGCTTTTAAAGTAATCAAGCCTTGAAAATCCCCTTTTTTATATAAGGGAAATTGTGAATAACGTTTATCTGCCACAATCTTTAGTAATTCAATAATCGGTATATCTTGTTCAAAACCTGTCACGTTTTTGGCAAAACGAGGGATAACAGTTTCTGGTTGTATTAATGCAGCTTCAATTTTTTTAATCCGATCTAAAATCCATTGGTTGGGCTCAGCGATCACGAAATCATCGTCAATTTGTTCATGAACGATCGCATTACGTAATTGCGAAATTTGCAGTAAATCATTTTCGTAAGTTTTTACCGGCAATTCTTCGCGATTGCTTAACCTGCGTACCATCTGGTTAAAGCCCATATTTTGCGGATTATTTAACTGGTCATTTAGCCATTTTTCAATTCGATTAAAGCTACTTAAAAAAGCGTCCGCGCGCTCTCCCATTTGTGTTCCCTCCTTTATCTTTTGTCAGTATTTATCATTTAAAATATGTTAAAACAAGCCGCTAGCATTTCCCTGTTCATCAACATCCATATCTAAAGCAGCGGGTCTTTTCGGAAGCCCCGGCATAGTCAACACGTTTCCTGTTAACGCGACCAAAAAACCAGCACCGATTTTAGGCTGAATTTCGCGTACAGTTATATCAAAGTCTTCCGGCACACCTAATAAACTAGCATCATCAGAAAGTGAGTATTGGGTTTTAGCGATACAGACCGGCAACTGGTCCCATCCCATCTCTTTGATATCTTCCAGTTGTTTTCTGGCATTTTTTTCAAAAAATACATTACGAGCGCCGTAAATATTTCGCGCGATTTTTTTGATTTTATCTTCTACAGAAAGTTGGTTTTGATAAAGAGGGGTGTATTTTGCTTTTTTATCCGCGATGGTGTCAACTACTGTATTGCCAAGTTCTTGTGCACCAAGGCCACCATTGGCCCATGTTGAACTTCTTACAGCTTGGACACCGATTTTTTGACATAATGATTGTAATAAAACAAGCTCATCATTTTGGTCACTAGTAAACTCATTAATTGCTACGACTACAGGTAAGCCAAAACTTTGCATATTTTGGATATGCTTTTTCAAATTAGCAAATCCTTTTTCCAAAGCTGGCAAGTTCTCTTTATTTAACTGATCAATAGTTACTCCCCCGTGCATTTTTAAAGCGCGGACAGTAGCTACCATTACTACTACATCAGGTGATTTTTCTAAATTAGGAACTTTAATATCCAAAAACTTTTCCGCACCTAAATCAGCGCCAAATCCAGCCTCTGTTACCACATAATCACCTAAACGTAAAGCGGTTTTAGTAGCAGCTACACTATTACATCCATGGGCAATATTAGCAAATGGTCCGCCATGAATAAAAGCAGGTGTTTGTTCAATCGTTTGTACTAAATTAGGTTTCATCGCCTCTTTTAATAAAAGCGTCAAAGCACCTTCGACTTGCAAATCTTGTACAGTCACAGGCTCTTTTTGGTAAGTATAGCCAATCACAATGCTAGCTAGACGAGCTTTCAAATCTGATAAGTCATTAGCTAAACATAAAACACCCATGATTTCACTTGCTACTGTAATGTCAAAGCCTTCTTGACGAGGGACGCCTTGTGCTTTATTCCCTAAACCTACGATAGTATTTCGTAAAGCTCGATCATTTAAATCTAAAGATCTTTTCCAGATAATTTGTTGTGGGTCGATTCCTAACTCGTTTCCTTGATGAATATGATTATCGATAAAAGCCGAAAGCGCATTGTTAGCTGTAGTAATGGCATGGATATCTCCAGTAAAGTGCAAGTTAATATCTTCCATGGGCAAAACTTGCGAATAACCGCCGCCTGTAGCGCCACCTTTTAAGCCCATAACAGGTCCCATTGAAGGCTCTCTTAATGCCAAAACAGCATTTTTATGTAATTGATTTAAGCCATCTGCTAAACCAATAGAAACCGTCGTCTTTCCTTCACCAGCTGGCGTCGGGTTAATAGAAGTCACTAAAATAAGTTTTCCTAAAGACGCTTTCTTATCTTCAGCTAAAGAGACTTTTGCTTTATATTTTCCGTATAATTCTATGGCGTCTTGTGAAATACCCAATTTTTTAGCAATTTCTGTAATTGAAGTAATCTTACTTTCTTGTGCAATTTCGATGTCTGATGACATGAATATCCCTTCTTTCACTCGCTAATTTGTGGATATATTTAATTTTTTATTCAGAATACACAGCTACCTTTTCTGGCAAGGATTGCCAAAATAATCCTACTCTTTTTTTGCTTAATCTTAATTCCAATTTGTGATTTTTTAGATTGATTGTTACAAAATTAGCAGTAATTTCAACAGACTCAATCTCATCGAATGTAAAGTAATCCGTTTTCCAAAATCGAGCATAATTTATCTGCAAGCCGTTTTTGTGAACGATGATAGCACGCCGGTAACCAAGATACAAAAGAAGCAGAAACACAAACATAAAAATCATACTTTTCCAGTGTACTTCTGCGCGTTCTAAAATAAACGTCAGACTTAAAAATAAAAATATTAAGGTTACGGACCAATAAATAATAGCAAGAGAACGCTCCGGCTGCCAACGAATTTTGTATTTTTTCAAGTGGCTCTCCTTTCATCTATCATTTAAGAATTCTCTATATTATAATCAAACTAGTCAAACAGTATCTAAAGGAGGTTTATAAGTGATAAAATCATATATCGATGCTTCAACCAAAGGAAACCCCGGTCCAAGTGGTGGCGGTATTGTC
The DNA here is from genome assembly GCF_030161475.1 of Tetragenococcus halophilus subsp. flandriensis. Lineage (GTDB taxonomy): Bacteria > Bacillota > Bacilli > Lactobacillales > Enterococcaceae > Tetragenococcus > Tetragenococcus halophilus_C. Next base: position 78,611 of record NZ_BSUG01000020.1, read on the forward strand.
CTTTCAGGAGAAGATCTTTACGAACAAAATGCTTTTGCTCTTTCGCATTTAACAAATCATCAAGCAGAATTTGCCGTATTTAGCCACTTGCTTGATGACTTATATGAGCGAAATTTACATACACAAACAATTCTTGTCTATACCGATAGTAAAATTTTAGCGCAAACTGTGCAGAAAAACTATACAAAAAATCAAGATTTCAAAAAATACTTGCTTGAAATTCAAGAAAAATTAACAAACTTTCCTCTATTACTTATTAAATGGATTCCTGAAAGCCAAAATAAAGGAGCAGATCATTTGGCCCGACAAGGTTTGCAAAAAGCAATCCAGTTAGAGAATAGGCGAAAGTAAGCGCGAGAAATTTTGCTTAAATTTCATCCAGTAAGATTGTTGTTTGATCATTTCTTGTGTTAACAAAGTAGAATGTTGCATATCTTCTTCAAAGGTTGTCGCAAGCTTACTATTTACCTTTTCATCATAAGCAAAAGCACTTACTTCAAAATTTAGTTCATAGCTTCTAATATCTTGGTTTGTTGTACCAAAAGAAGCAATTGTGTCATCAGCGATTAAAGTTTTCGCATGAATAAAGCCGCCTTCATAAATATAAATTTTAGCGCCTAGTTTTTGAAATAGATTAGCATAGTATTGTGTCGCACGATAAATAAATGGATGATCTGGCATGCAAGGAATCATAATCCGAACATCTACACCAGAACGAAGGGCAATCTGTAGTGCGCTGGTCATTGAATCATCTGGAATCAAGTAGGGTGTTTGAATCCAGACTCTTTCTTTAGCTGCTATAATCGACTTAATAAAGCCACCTTCAATAATTTTTTCTATTGATTCAGGACCATCGGCCACCACATGCATAGGAACATCAATATTATCATCTTGTGTGGGAAGCACAAAATAACGTTCTTCATATTCTAATAAATCTTTTTTATTTTTTATGGAGGCATTCCAATCACGAATAAATATTTCTTGTAAAGAAAAAGATGCTGTACCTACAATTCTGGCATGTGTGTCACGCCAATAACCGAATTTTTCACTCGTTCCCACATATTGATCACCAACATTAAAGCCACCCGTCCAGCCAACTTCACCGTCAATGACGACAATTTTGCGATGCAAGTGATAGTTTAAACGTGTTTTGCGAATCAAGTTTCTGGAAGTAATAAAGGGAATGACTTTGCCACCAGCTTCTTGCAAGGGTTTAAAAAAACGGACATTGGTTCGCCCACCCCAAGGGTCAAAGACCAAACGAACTTCTACACCTTCTCTAGCTTTTTTTACTAACAAGTCTAAAAAAGCATTGCCGATTTTATCGTTAAAAAAAGCATAGTATTCTACATGAACATTATCTTTTGCTTTTCTTATATCTTCAAATAAGTGAGAAAATTTTTGCTCACCATCAGTAAAAAATTCAACATGGTTTCCTCTTGTTAAAGGCGATTCATCCATTTCAGCAAAGTATCGCTTTAACAAATCCGCCTCATAAGGATAGCTTTTAGGAGGATAGTATTGATTGTTTTTTTCAATCATTTCATTGATTTCTCTGATTCTTTTTTGGTGTTGCTCACTAAATAAGTAAACAGTTTCCCTATCAATTCCTCTACCGCAAAAGGCATATAAAATAAAGCCCAAACCAGGGAGAAACACCAAAGTCATCATCCACGCAAGTATACTTGTAATTGATCGCGGTCGACGAAAAACAGTAACAAAGGCGACGACTGTATTAATAAGGATTAAACCCCAAATAATTTGATATAAAATGGCCAAGTCTGTTCTTAAGTCCATTATTTCCCCCTATAGTAAATAATTATGGTCCAGCCTTACATCTAAATGATAATTCCCGATTCTTTTAATCACTAATTGACGTATGTCTTCTAATAGCTTATGTTCATTTTCAGTAATGCCTTCTGGTATAACCAAGTCAAACTGTAAAACATTATCATTTTTTATACGCAAATCATGCATCTTTAAACCTTGATGTAAGTCAGCTAAAATACGGTTCAATTCCTGATTAATTGCTAGGTATCGATCATCATGGATAGCCACCGGGTCAAGATGGCAAACAAGTTTTACATCAAGATTTTCTTTAAAATCTTTTTCAATCATATCGATTATTTGATGAGCAAAAGTTAAATCCCAAGAAGCATCAACTTCAATATGCACGGAAGCAAATTTACTTTGGGGGCCATAATTATGAATTAACAAATCATGATAACCTAAAATAGAAGGATAATTTGCAAGGCGAGCTTCCATGATTTGTATTTCATAATCAGAAGGACGGCTACCTAATAATTCATCAATAAAATCTTTGATCATTTTAATACCAGTATAAATAATATAAAGCGCCAAAACAAATCCAACAAAACCGTCAATATGCCAACCGCTGATATATTCAACTAAGGCAGATAATAATACTGTAATTGTTATAAATACATCGTTTAAACTATCTTTACCTGAAGCTTGTAGGGTTTGTGAATCTATTTTTTGTGCGAGCCTTCCATACATTTTTCCTTGCCAAATTTTTATGATAATTGAAGCGAGTAAAACAATAAAAATCAAAGCAGAAAAAGTGATACTTTCAGGATCAAGAATTTTATTAAAAGAACTTTGTAAAAATTGCACGCCCACAAGCATGATGATAAAAGAAACAGCGAGGCCGCTGATATATTCGAAACGCTCATGGCCATAAGGATGTTCTTTATCTGCAGGTTTTGCTGCGACCTTAAAACCCACCAAAGTTAAAATTGAAGAAATCATATCAGACAAACTGTTGATGGCATCTGCCATGATTGAAACAGAATTAGCAATAAAGCCGATAAAAAATTTCCCCAAAAATAAAATAATATTGGAAATGAGTCCTATAATACCAGCGATTTGTCCAACTTTTGTACGCTGTTCTTCTTTATTTTTGTTTTTTATCATTTTTTCTACGAAATGCTCAAGCATTATCAGGAACTCCTTATCATATCAAAAATCAATAAATAAAATAGCATACGATAGAATCACATTGTATCCTGAAATACTTAAAAATAACAAGCAAAAAAGAGGATAAAAGGTTGAAAAAATTAAAATTTCCTTTTCCAACCTACTTTATAACTAATTTTTTAACCAGCGACCTGCTTCTTCCAAGGCCTGCGGGATACCTGCAGGATTTTTTCCACCTGCTTGCGCCATATCTGGGCGACCACCGCCACCGCCTGAAATTTTCGGCGCAATCGCTTTGATCAGATCACCTGCTTTAATTCCTTTATCGATTGTCTCTTTAGAAACAGCAGTTAACAGATTCGCTTTTCCGTTACTTTCTGTCGCCAAAACAAGTACATCAGAAATATTTTGTTGCTTCCATTGATCTGCCAATTGTCTCAGTTGGTTCATATCTTTTACATTTACCTGAGCAGCTACATAAGAAAGATCATCTGCGTATTGGATATCCTTAAAAACATTGTCAGCTTGTTGATTGGCCATCTTGCTAGATAACTTTTCATTTTCCTTTTGCATTTGTTGAAGTTGTTCTTGCAACTGCTCTGTTTTAGCGAGTACTTCACTAGTACGAGGCACTTTTAGTATCTCGGCAACTTTATTTAATTCATTTTCTTGTTTGGTAAACTGTTGATAAGCTTCTTTGCTAGTTACAGCCTCAATTCTTCGGGTGCCAGCGCCAATACCAGATTCAGACACAATCTTAAAAATACCAATATCTTCAGTATTTTTCACATGGTTCCCACCGCAAAGTTCAATCGACCAGTCTGCTATATTGACAACTCGAACTTCATGACCATATTTTTCACCGAACAGCGCCATAGCGCCCATATCTTTGGCCGTATTAATATCTGTTTCAATCGTTCTTACTGGCAGAGCTTGCCAAATTTTTTCATTGACGATCTTTTCCATTTCTTGCAGTTCTTCTGTCGTAATTTGACCAAAATGCGTAAAGTCAAATCGTAAATGATCTGGAGCAACTAATGAACCTGCTTGATTCGATTGACTTCCTAGAACCTCTTTTAAAGCTTTATGCAGTAAGTGAGTAGCGGTATGGTTCTTAATAATTCGATTATGACGGTCTTTGTCAACCTTCAGAGTATATTCTTGACCTTTTTGCAGCTCTTTTTTTACTTCGATCTGATGTAAATATTGTCCTTTAGGCGCTTTTTGCACGTCTTTTACAGTAGCGCAAATTTCTCCAGTTTGATTAATAATAACGCCTGTATCAGCAATCTGTCCACCCATTTCAGCATAAAATGGGGTTTGAGAAAAAATTACTTCTGCTTGACCCTGGTTTACATCATCAACAAAGCTATCGTTTTGCAGCAAAAGTGCGAGTGTACTTTTTGTTTCTAAAGTAGAATAACCAACGTATTCACTGTCAACATCGATTTGTGTTAGCAAACTAGACTGCAATTTCATTGATTGTTCTTTGCTCCGAGCGTTACGCGCACGCTGTCTTTGTGCCTCCATTTCGCGTTCAAAACCAGCATGATCCACTTCAAATCCTGATTCTTCAGCGATTTCTTCAGTTAACTCCACCGGAAATCCATAAGTATCATATAGTTTGAAAATATCTGAACCATTGATCATTTTTGTCTGTTCATTTTTTTCTTTGGCAAGAAGCTGATCTAAAATTGCCATGCCTTCATTGATTGTTTCGTAAAAACGTTCTTCTTCGCTTTTAATGACCTTTTCGACAAAGGCTTGTTGTTGCAACACTTCCGGATAATAACTATTCATGATTTTTCCTACAGTGGCAACGAGTCGATATAGAAATGCTTGGTTGATTTGTAATTTTTGACCATGCATATCAGCCCGTCGCAACAAGCGACGTAAGACATAGCCCCTGCCCTCATTAGAAGGAAGAGCCCCATCAGCAATCGCAAATGCTAAAGCGCGAATATGATCAGCAACAACTCTAAAAGAGATATCTGTTTCTTGATTTTGGCCATACTTCACCTGACTGCTGATTTGTTCAATTTCTTCAATAATCGGCATAAATAAATCTGTTTCATAATTTGTCGGCGTATCTTGTATAACTGAAACAATTCGTTCCAAACCCATCCCTGTATCAATATTTTTGCTAGGAAGGGGTTCATAAGTATTGTCGGGTTTATGATTAAATTCGGAAAAAACTAGGTTCCAAATTTCTAAATAGCGCTCATTTTCTCCCCCAGCATAGTTTTCAGGATCATCTTCGGCTAAATTATTAAATTTTTGTCCTCGATCATAAAAAATTTCCGTATCCGGGCCACTTGGACCTGCGCCAATGTCCCAAAAGTTATCTTCAATTTCTACGATATGATCGCTAGAAAGGCCAATTTCTTCTTGCCATATCCGTTTGGCTTCTTCATCTTTAGGATAGACTGTCACATATAGACGCTTAGGGTCAAAACCAATCCAATCCGAGGAAGTTAAAAACTCCCAAGCAAAATGGATTGCTTCTTCTTTAAAATAATCCCCTATAGAAAAATTCCCCAACATTTCAAACATGGTTTGATGACGCGCAGTTCTTCCCACGTTTTCAATGTCGTTTGTACGAATCGATTTTTGCGCATTGGCAATTCGTGGATTATCGGGAACGACTGAACCATCAAAATATTTTTTTACAGTAGCCACTCCTGAATTAATCCATAATAAGGTCGGATCATCTATGGGTACTAAGGAAGCGCTAGGTTCAATCGAATGTCCCTTGGATTTAAAAAAATCTAAAAACATTTGACGAACTTCAGAACTTGATAAATCTTTCATAATTATTCTCCTTATAATAATAATAATATAATTTTCTGTTTTCCCTCAATAAAATTAAAAAGACACCTTTGCAAAGCAAGGACGTCTACACGCGGTACCACCTTACTTGCAATGATGTCGATCATTACCTCTTAAGCTTCGATAACGCCGAAGTCGCGTTGATATTACTATCAAATATACTAAAAGGGAGCAGTCAAAAAACATCTTGTTTTTCTCTCAGCATTAAAAAACTTTCTGTAAAAGGGCTGTATATTTGACCATGTCCTTTATTCCTTCCAAAGTATAGGCAAATTTTCAGAAAATGTCAATTCATTTCAACACCTTCCTATAAAATATTACGTATTTTGAATAATGATCGCTTTACGAAAACGAAAATCGTATGGATCCATTAACTCTTCACTAGCTAAATTTTTACGGGAACGATAATAAGAAGATAGTGGCAAATGATCAAATAAAGGATGACCTATTTTTTCACTTTTTTCCGATTTTAAATACATAGAATTTGTTAGTTCCCAATAAGACAGGTCACTGGCAAAATATAAACCGAACATATTCGCTTGCCGTATTTTTTGGCTGGTTTGTTTCCCATAATAACTATTATCTTCTTCCAGCTCACTTCCCCAACGAAATAGCTTACGCGTAGCACCTGAAATAGCATACTCCCACTGATCTTCTGTCAGTAAGTCAAACAACTGCTCATCCATCTTCTTTTGTAACTGATTTAGATGACAAGTTTCATGTCTATAAACAGTATATTTTTCACTTTTTTCTGAAAGCAGAGCGTAAAATTTGCCCTTTTCAAAAATCTCTTGGGGAGACACAAACTGTAGACTTTCTTCAAATGTTTGCGGCTGGTTAAAATAACTAAGCAGTGATTGTTTGATTGGTAAAAAATCTTCTTGACGCCCGTGAAATTCACCTGTAATAATGTCCAGATCGCCAATATAAGTACTTCCTACAGGTTGTGCCCTTTTTTGAATCAGCATAGGCGCAATATTTCTTTTGCGTAAAGGAGAAGTTGATTCATTCACAAATATCTCCCAATCTTCAGCAGTCTTTAAGCCATAATTACTTTTGATTTTACGATAAGAATCATTTTCCTTTGCGGGCATTTGATCCCACAAATTGCGTGCTATACCCTGCGTGCCCGATCCCCAGCCTAATATCGCCGTTTGGTTGCCTGGTATTAAAACAAAACGTTCTCCGTCAATTGAACATTCGAAACTACCACATTTCACACCATCTAGTTCAAATTGCTGGTAAGCTACATCAGAAACTTTTTTCAAGGGACTGACAAAATACTTCAGCACTTGATTCATCACCTGCGTTTTTAATTCAAGTGATAAGTTTTTCCACTGGGTTGATTCTAAAGCCTCAAAAATATTCACACTCACTGCTCCCCTCATTTTCTATGTTTTGTATTGGTAACTTTGGTAAAATAAAGTATAACATTTTGCGATTTAAAAATTATAGTTAGGAGTTAGATAACGATGCAGACAGGACTAGCACCCGTTTTTAATAAAAATACCGAAATTTTGATCCTAGGTAGTGCGCCTAGTATTCAGTCCTTAGAAAAACAACAATATTACGGTAACCAAGCCAATCGCTTTTGGCAAATTATTTTTACAGTTTTACAAGTCTCTGATCCTAAAACTTACAGTAAGCGACTAGAAATACTATTAGACCATCATATTGGTCTTTGGGACGTTTACCAAAGTTTTGAGCGTAAAGGCAGTATGGACCATCATTTCAGTGATTATAAATTGAATGATTTTAACCAACTACTTGAAGTTGCCCCTATTAAAACAGTTATTGCTAATGGTAAAACCGCTTATCAAGCAATTATAGACCAGCACCTTTTTCTTGAGCAAAATATCTATTGCTGTCTATCGACAAGTGGTGCCAACAACAGTCGTGCTGCTAAGCGGCAAAAAGAATGGCAGCAAGCTTTAAATAATAGCTATACAACATTTTTTGGCAATGATCCCTGGATCAAAGCGGCTGCCTTTTATCTTCGTTACCAAGTCTTTGTATTGGAACAACAAATTAAACCTTACTTAGAATTTGACGAACAAACAAATGCATACAAGAACTACTTTGTCACTTTCAAACACAAAGAAGCTCTTGCTAGCATACGTTACGAAGCTATGGATAATAAGACAATTTCTCCTGATCGTTTTTGTGTAGCTAAAAAAGCTAGAGGACAAGGAATTGGTAGCAATTTATTAAAAACTTTTGAGACAAAAGCGATCAGCCAAGGCTATCAATTCAGTCAGCTAACAGCAGAAAAACAAGCTGTTGGCTTTTATCAAAAAAATGGCTACCAAATCATATCTCAAGAATTTCTAGAAGATGGGCTTCCTTGTGTGAAAATGCAAAAGACGCTAACGATTTGAATTTTTCTTTTCTCTTTTTGCAGCTCGTTGTTGTTTTCGTCGTTCTAATTTACGCTTTTCTTGGTTACTTTTATTAATTTCCTGTTTGATTTTCTTCTTATAACCAGGCTTTACCTTTTTCTTTTGCTTTTTAACATAACCGATCATTTCAGGATCCAATTCTTCGGATGTTTTTTCTCTTTTTTGCCGACGATTCCGATCGTAAGATGTGACAATTTCTCCATGTTTGATTTCTTTAGGCTCAAAATCAATCCCCATTTTTTCTAGTGAATTGATCGCATATTCATCACTGGGATCATAAAGTGTAATAGCCGTACCTTTTAACTGATTACGTCCTGTTCGTCCTACCCGATGAATAAAGAAATCTAAGTCACGCGGAAGCTCCGCGTTAATTACATGACTGATCCCCTCGATATCAATCCCACGAGCTGCAAGGTCTGTCGCCACGATATATTGATAGTCCAAATGGTGAATTTGTCGCATGATACGTTTCCGCTGTCTAGCTGGAATATCTCCATGGATTGTCGCTACTTTTAATCCTTGATTTTGCAAAAAGTCACTAATTTCATCCACATGTTCTTTAGTGTTAGCAAAAACAACGGCTAAATAAGGTTGTCCGATGGTTAGTAATTGAAAAATCAACTGGTTTTTATCTCTTCCTTTTGTGGAAATCAGCCAATTTTCAATCGTATCAGCAATCAAGGATTGCGGCTTTATGTTTTCAACTACTGGATGTGTCACATATTTTTTTAAAAATGGACGCAACTTTTCCGGGATGGTCGCAGAAAATACCATCATCTGTATATCTTCCGAAAATTTTGCAGCAATCTGGTCTACTTCGGGTAAAAAGCCTAAATCTAGTGTCATATCCGCTTCGTCAACAACAAATGCCTTGCTTTTATAAATAAGAAGTGCGTTTTCCTTTACCATATCTAAAATACGTCCTGGCGTACCGATGACGATTTGTGGTTGCTGATGTTGCAACTGTTCCAGTTGTCTTTGTTTATCAGTGCCGCCTACAAACTTTAAGACGCGAATATCATTAGGCGCAAAAGCAGTGATCTGCTTAGCCGCCTGATAAATTTGTTCGGCCAATTCCCTACTTGGCGCTGTAATGACAACTTGTACTTCATTTTTATCTGTTTCTACTTGATCGATCAAAGGAAGTAAAAAGGTGTGTGTCTTACCACTTCCCGTTTGTGAACTCCCTACAATATTACGTTTTTTTTGGATCAAAGGGATTAATTTTTCTTGAACTTCTGTGGGCGTTTCAAAGCCACTTTCATTTAATGCTTGATAAATAAATGGTTGAAATGCAAATGATTCAAAGGCCATTCATCCACCTTCTTTCTTTTTATTATATAATTTTTAAATAACGATATTTCATATTGAAGTAACAATAAAAACGTTTATTAATGCTTTAACTATATCAGATTAACATTGCTTTTTCATAGCTTAAAGACAGAAGATACAGGTTAAAAGATTTTTAGTGAATAAAGACCTTCTAACCTGTATCTCTTAAATAAAGTCAACAAATTCATAATATTTAACTTCTACCGGGCTATCACTAGACATCGTCGATAAAATACCTAACTCCAACTGAATAAATTTTTCCTCAACTATAGTATAACAATTTTGCTCAAAAGCTTCTTCTACATAAGGAAGTAGCTCTTCCTCGTCTCCTTGGCTTTTTCGGTCGGTTCCCTGGATTTGTCGAAAGACACGTCCATCATTTAAAACGAAGTATTCCTGACCATACTTATAAACAGCGACATTATAATCACGAGTCGTAAGTTTAGTATGAATAGCAAACAAACATTCGTTTACATGGGGAATAACAAAGGCTAACTCCCTAGGGTTTAACGTATGTTGAAAAAACAATCCTCACGCCCCTTTCCCTTCCATTATAATGAAAGAAATAAAAAATGAAAAATAATTTACTCTGAAAAAAAGAAATAACAGACAAATTTATCACTCTTTATAAAATTCTTCTAAAAAGTCTTCCATAAACACTTTTCGACGGTTTCCTTCTTTTTGCCCGTAAGGAGTATTCATCATTTCTGGCAGTAAAAACAGCTTTTCATACATGTGATTGACCATGGTTGATGGACGACGATATTCTTTCTTGCTATGAAAATGTTGCACAGCTTTATTTTCATCATAAATTGCTTGGCCATGAGCACCGCTAAAATAAGCAGCTCGCAGGATGCCAGTAGCACCTAAAGCTTCCAAGCGATCTGCATCCTGTACGATTTTTCCTTCTAAGGAAAGTGGCTTGGCCTGTGCAAACATTTCGCTAGAAAAAGATAAATTTTGGATGATGTCTAAAATCCCTTCAATCTCTGCAAAAGAACAATTTATCTCCTGCAAAAAATGAACTAGTTTTCGCTGCGCTTTTTCTGGCTTATCTGTCACTTTATCATCAATAATATCATGTAAATAAGCACTTGCCATAACGATAAAATCATTTACTTCTAACTGGTCTTTTTCAATAATTTTTTCTGCTAATCCGGCTGTTTTTTTGGCATGGCCAAAATCATGACCGCTACTTTCTTGTGCTAAATTCTTCTGAGCATATGAGATAACTTCTTGTAATTTCTCCATATATTTCCCTACTCACTTATTTGATATACGTCAAAATAGATTTCTTCTAAATAATCAAGTAAATACTGTGGATTCAATGCTTCACCACTAGCATCATAAATCAGTTGATTAGGTTTTTTAGAAGCGCCATACTGATGAATGTTTTTAGTTAACCACTTACGAATAGGAGAATAATCTTCTGAGCTTAATATTTGGTCGACATCAAGTTCTTTTTTCATTGCATAGTAAAGTTGACAAGCATACATATAACCTAAGGCATAGGAAGGGAAATAACCAAATTCAGCTGCTGACCAATGAACGTCTTGCAATATTCCTTCTACATCATTTGCTGGACGGACGCCTAGATATTTTTCATATTTATCATTCCAAGTTTCTGGCAAATCCTCTACGTTAACCTCATCATTAAAAATCATCTTTTCAATTTCGTAGCGAATGATAATATGCAAAATATAGGTAAGACTATCGGCTTCAATTCGAATCAAGTTGGCTTGTGTCTGTTGGAGCGAGGCATAGAAATCTGTAAATAAAATATCGTCAAAAGTTCCGTTGGCGCACTTTTGCAAGAAAGGATATTGTTTTTGCCAAAAAGATTTCCGGCTAGCAATGACAAGTTCGTTAAATAAAGACTGGGATTCATGGATTCCCATAGAAGCCCCTTCGTGTACGGGTGTGTATTCAAACTTTTCGGCGATATTTTGCTCATAGACACCATGCCCGGCTTCATGAATCAAACCAAAAATCCCCATAGAAAAATCTGTTTCATTCCAACGATTGGTTAAACGTACGTCCTGGTGGTTGATTCCTGTTGCAAAGGGATGAACTGTATCGTCAATGCGCCCGTGGCTAAAATCAAACCCCAGATCTTCTACAACTTTTGTAACAAATTTTTCTTGCTGCTGTTTTGGCATTTTACGATGTAAAAAATCCGTTCGCGGTTTGACACCGTATTTTTCAATTTTTTGATAAATTGCAATAATCCCATCACGGACTGTAGAAAATACATCATCTAAAATTTCAGTTGTCATATTTGGTTCATAAATGTTTAATAATACATCGTAATCGGTCTTCTCATCTTTTTTCCAATAAGAAATCAATTCTTTTGTTAAACGAATATTATTTTTTAATGCATCATAAAATAAGGAAAAATCGTTTGCCTGCCTTGCTTTTTGCCAAGCATGATGGGCATTAGCAGTAGCTTTATTATATTCAACCATCAACTCATTAGGCACAGCTTGTTCTCTTTCATACTCTTCTTTTACCAATGTCAACGCAGCTTTTCCAGTCTCCGAAAGCTCTTCTGGATGTTGCGAAAAATGCTCAATCGCTTCAGACATTTTAGAACCGACTTTTTTGGAAAAATACTTGCCATACAAATAACTGGATACTTCCGCACGAGCATTGCTAGCCGCTACTGGCATCCCAGTTTGTGAATCCCATTCTAAAATTCCCAATGCTTGTTCTAATAAGTTCATTTCCTTTAATTCTGACAAAAACTCTTGCTCTTTCATTGCATAAACTCCTTTATTTAAAAAATAATGTGAAAACTAACAATAACTAGTAAAGAACTCAGTAGCGTCCCCAGTAAATAATACTCGGCAAAAGCTGGTTCTTCGGCTATTTTATTGTAACGCGCAATGGATTTGGCCGTCAGTACAAACCCAATAGCAGCGTATTGATTAGCATAAAGCATAAGTAAAATAAGTAATCGCTCAAAAACACCAATAAGAGCGCCCGCGTTAGCGATGCCATCGTCTGCTGTTTTGGGGTTGAAATGATCCAATACTGTTCTGACCGTAATACTACTTGGTTGTATGAGCAAAAGTAAGATCACTAACCAAGACAACAACGAAACAGGATTAATATGAAAAATATGGATCAAATTTGTCAGAGAGTCAGTATAAGCAATATTTGTAGCACTTAATATAATAGCTGCTAACACAAATAATATGGTTAAAATATGTAGTGTTTGGTCTGTAAAATAAAGCAGTACCTCTTGCAGATCAGTAAATACAAATCTTTTACTTAAGAACGCTTTACACGAATCAATAACAAAATGTATGATCGCGATAAAAAGAGCCCATTGCAGGAGTTGCCAACTAAATAAAGGTAAAACGACAGCAATCATAGTTAGTAAATAGATAAAACAATGCAAAAGCAGATATTTAAAAAAATGTTCTTTATTGTTGGCTATCTTAGAAGTTTGAAAATAATAATCAGCTAAGATATGACCTGTAAAAAAATGAAGACATAAAATTTGTCCCATAGACTTCCATCACCACCTATAATTGATCGATCAAATCTTGCAACGTAGCCAAAGAATGATCAAAAGTATAAAAATTCGTGCTGTTAAGCGTTTTGTTTACACTAGACTGACCAATATCTAGCGCTTTTGCGGTAGCATACTGATTTCTCCCATTGGCTAGATAAGCACGTACGATTTGTTTTTGACGTTGCGTCCATCCTGTCTTTAATGCTGTTTCTAGCGTAAAAATCGTGTTAATCACTTGCTCCTGGCAAGGGATTTCACCACCTGTTGAAAGTAAAATATTTGATTTACTTTGTGCATATTGTTTCTCGCTTTTTTCGATAGATTCAATCATTGCTCGAGCTCGATGATAACAAGGACCATCAATGACCAAAGAGTTTTCTGGGTCCACTTCAGTCTCCACATCGCCTAAACCAATGCCTATACGTACTTCCATAGGCATTAGGTCCAATTCAAGTGTAAAAAGCATGTCCATAAGATAATAACTGTTTTTTAATAAAACTTGAAAAGAGTCCCCCATACTAATAGTAAATTTTGCCGCTAAATCCTTTTGATAAATTTGATTTAATCTTTCTAATACTTTAGCAAAGTGTGTCTGACTGTTTTTGCGATCCTTTATTTTCCTTGAATCTTTAATATCACCTATAACCGCGATATATGGGTAATTTGATCTAGAGCTAGTCATAGTCGGCACCTCCTATACTTATTGTATAATTCCTTTATTTATGAATCAAACGATTTGATTCATAAAAAAGCGAATCTTTACGTAAGATTCACAAAAAAAGGAATCTTTTTTGTTGGTGTTAACCGATATCTAGCTTTTTTAGTCACTCGTTGTTTACATTGCTTTAATCTTTCCACCATCCACTAGAATATTTTGGCCGGTCATATAAGTGTTGGCTCCAGAAACTAAAAAAGCAGCGACTTTAGCAAACTCCTCCGGTTCACCGTAACGACCCATAGGAATAGATGAAAGATTGGCATTTCTTATTTCTTCTTTTGTTTGTCCACTGTTATCGGCTACCCTTTGATCAAGTCCATCCACTCGTTGGGTTTGTATCCGTCCCGGACCGATTGTATTTACTAAAATGTCATCTGTCGCTAATTCTTGTGATAATGTTTTAGATAAACCTAATATCCCGGTTCTAAATACATTGGATAAAGTGAGGCCATCAATAGGTTCTTTAGTAGAAGTAGATGTATTATTTAAAATGCGCCCTTTATTTTCTTTGAGGTCAGAAAGCACCAGACGAATGACACGAATATAACTTAACAATGTAAGCTCAAAAGCTTGTTGCCAATCGTCATCAGCAAAGTCTTCAAATTTACCAGCACTAGGGCCACCTGAGTTATTGACTAAAATCGATATCGAACCAAACGTTTCTTTCGTTGCTTTTACAACATTTTCCAGACTTTCATGCTTTGTCTGATCCAATACAGCATAAGAGACTGAGCCTTTTGCTGTTTTTTCAATGTCACTTTTGGCTGACTTTAGTTTATCTTCAGAACGACTGGTAAGCATCACATTTGCGCCCTCATTTGCTAGTTCTTGGGCGATTGCTTTTCCTAAACCACTACTGGAAGCTAACACCAAAGCGTTTTTTCCTTTTAATTGTAAATCCATTACTGTTCATCCTCTCCACTAATTTTTTGTTTTATTAAAGCGTTAACGTTTTAATAAAATCAATGATACTTTTAACACTAGCATTTTATTTAAAACTTAACTAGCTTTTTCCTTAAATAATCCCATTTTCTTTTAGTAATTGTGACTCGTCACCAGTAATCCAGCCAAAAACTAGAGGGTTTTCTTTTCTGAATTGTATAAGATAGTGAGATTCAAAGGGGATTTCTATCAACTTTTCTTCTTTTTCATAAAACGAACGCCAACGCGTATGTGCTATCGCATGCCTATTGTCAAGACGTGTCACTTGCACATCTTCACACGCCATTTTCTTCGTACCGATTGAACGATAGTAATCATATCCTTTAGTCATTGCTTCTTTAAGTTCGTCGTTATTTTCACCCGTTTTTACGCCCATAGGGTTAGCTGCGATAAATTCTTCCGTGTAAAAACCAGTAATCGTTTCTAGGTCGACTTCTCTCTTTAACGCCCTGTTAAATTCCTGTTCATATTTTTTAAAAAATGTGCCAATCTTTTCCTGCATTACTGTAAGTTCCATTATTCTCTCCCCTTATATTTCATCGTTGAAATATATGCTATTTTCCATTAAATTAAATACAAAGAAGCAAAATCATTTGTAAAAATACACTCAAAGGAGCTTTGATTGTGAAAAAATATTTTTTAATCATCGTTGGCTTACTTTCCTTTGTCTTAGGAAGCCTGGGAGCTATACTACCAATTTTACCAACCACGCCATTTTTACTACTTGCAGGCTTTTGTTTTGCTCGTAGTTCTGAAAAATTTAACCAGTGGCTAAAACAAACAAAATTATATCAATTTTACTGTGCTGATTACGTAGAAACACGTACAATCCCTAAAAATAAGAAATGGAAAATTTGGTTAAATATTATTATTTTAATGACTATATCCATATTCCTTGCGCCTATTTTTGCGGTTAAAATTTTACTAGCTTGTTTAACGGTATTTATTTCCTTATTTCTATTTTTGGTTATTCCTGACAAAATGAGTGAACCATCAACAAAACAAAACGAAGCCGTTCAAAGCACGCAATACAAAGAAACAGACAAACATTCTAAAAGCGATCAATAAAAAAAGCAGCAAAACGTCCATGATGACAATAAGGCTAAAGTAACTAACAACTACTGCCAGTTATGATCATTTTATTTCTAATATTTATTATTATAGCATAGGAAAAAGCGTTTCTTGTAGACTTTCTTTGCAATCCTAGCTTGAACTGTTATATGACCAATGTGGAAGTTTCTTTAAAAGAAAAACACTTAAACTATTTGACTGCAACACTGTAAATGATATAATATTTTTGTTTATTTCGATGTTTTAAGTTGTTTGCAAATGATTTGGACCTATAAAAGAGAGGAACAAAAAACCTCTCTTTTTTGTTGAGTTGAGGTAAGAGCCTCACAGTATGTACACGATAAAATTTAAAGAAAGGATATCAGCTATTGTCTGAGAAAAAAGCGAGACACTCTCAAAAACGTGAAAAAGATACTCAATCTAAACGTAAGCGTAATCCAGAACTTGAATCAGAACGTGAGTTAGCTAGGAAATTACGCAAAGAAGAAGCCAGAGCGCGCAGAGAAGCAATAGAAAATCGTCCACCATTTAAAGGCTTGCAAATAAATCCTACGACTTCTTTATTTGATGAAGAAGGAAAAGAAGAAATCGGTGAACGTAATTGGAAAGGCTGGGGAATTGATATTCACCCCCAAGTCACTATCCCTGCTACTATTATTTTGTTATTATTTATTATTTTATTATCGCTGTTTTCACAAGAAGCAAATGTCGTTTTTGATTATATTTTAGATGCGGTCACAAACTACACGGGCTGGTTTATGATTTTAGCAACTGCTATATTTATTGGCGCTGGCATCTTTTTTGCTTTTAGTCGTTATGGAAAAATCGTGATTGGCGGTAACGATGCTAAACCAGAATTTTCCAGATGGGGCTGGTTTGCAATGTTATTAAGTGCAGGAATGGGTATTGGCCTTGTCTTTTGGAGTGTCGCAGAACCCATTTCTCATTTAGGAGAGCCTTCTCCTATGTTTAACGTTGACCCAAATTCACCTGGAGCTGTTCAATCGGCATTAACTTCAACTTTTTTCCATTGGGGCATACACCCCTGGGCGATTTATGCAATCGTAGGTTTAGGCCTGGCCTTCTTTTCTTATAACAAGGGGCTTCCTTTAACAATACGCTCCCTTTTTTACCCTTTGATAGGAAATAAGATATACGGCTGGTGGGGTAACATCATTGATATACTATCTGTTTTAGCAACAATGACAGGTTTGGCAACATCTCTTGGATTGGGCGTTTCGCAAATTAACGCCGGTTTAAACCATCTTTTTGATGTTACAATAAGCCCTACCGTTCAAATTATATTGATTATTGTAATCACAGTTTTTGCAACAACTTCAGTCGTTTTAGGACTTGATAAAGGGGTACAAAAATTAAGTGAAATCAATATGGCTTTAGCCGCAGTGTTTGCTCTTTTTATCCTTTTAGTAGGCCCTACTGTTTTTATACTGAGCAGTTTTACTCAAAATCTTGGCTATTACGCTGCTAATTTTATAGAAATGAGTTTATGGACCGAAACATTCACCAATACGAACTGGCAAGGTAGTTG
Source organism: Tetragenococcus halophilus subsp. flandriensis (assembly GCF_030161475.1). Lineage (GTDB taxonomy): Bacteria > Bacillota > Bacilli > Lactobacillales > Enterococcaceae > Tetragenococcus > Tetragenococcus halophilus_C. The sequence continues at coordinate 95,908 of NZ_BSUG01000020.1, forward strand.
GACATTGTTTTATTGGGCTTGGTGGATTTCTTGGTCTCCATTTGTAGGCATGTTTATTGCTAGAATTTCTAAGGGACGCTCCGTTAAAGAATTTATTATCGGTGTTGTTCTTGTCCCAACGATTATCTCGGCAATATTTATGAGTATTCTTGGTGGAACAGCTTTGTATCAACAAATCAATGGTATAAGTGATTTAGCTAGTGTAGTTAACGTTGACGAATCCTTAGCCTTGTTCTCCTTATCAGACAACCTGCCGCTATCGAGTGTTTTATCAGTAGTAGGCATCATATTAGTTACGGTATTCTTTGTCACCTCTTCTGACTCAGGTTCATTGGTTATTGATCACTTAACTTCAGGAGGAAAATTGGATACACCTTTAGCACAAAGAATTTTTTGGGCTGTCATAGAAGGCGCTGTAGCTGCGGTACTACTTATCGGCGGAGGTTTAACTGCCTTACAGACAGCTTCGATTATCACTGGACTCCCGTTCACCTTTGTTTTACTTGCGATGGTTTACTCCTTATACTTAGGGTTAAGGCAAGAATTCTTGATCGAACGAGCGGTTAGAGAAAAACTTCGGAAAGTCAGAAATGATCATATTATAAGTGAAGTCGTACAATCTAATGTTGAAGACAAAGCTTTAGTCGAAAATGTAGCTGAAAAACTCGCTGAAGATGAAGATTCCGAGGAAGATACTGAAGAAAATACAAACGAAGAAACCAACGAGGATAATTACAATCCAGAAAGTCAAAGTTCACAGTAGAATTTTAGCTCGAAAATAATAAAAAATGGAGATCATTAAGTGTACTTACGGTGAACATAATGATCTCCATTTTATTATTAACGCAGCAAAAACTTACTTAAAATCCTACACGCAACAACTTCTACCAGAATTCATAGAATTACTTGCATAAGTAAACCCTATAGAAAAACTATCCAAAAAAGAAGATAATTTTTTATATATTTCTACAAGTTGTTTAGGTATGCCGGCTTGCGTATCAAGTTGCTGTGAAGAGATTTTTTTCGTTTTACTATATACTTTATCCGCCAGACCAAAAAGACTTATCCAAGTAAAGACTTCTTCCCAAGATTCAATTTTATTTTGTGAATCAAAATCTTGGTCAATAAGATCTTCCAGATAATGAAAGTATTCTTTTAACTGATGATATAATTTCTCACCTTTTGTGGTATTATGCTGACTTTTTTTGAGATTAAAATAAAGCAATCGCCGCTCTTTTTCCACTAAAAATCCATTTTCAATCAAGAAATCCTTTGAATCATTCGTCAATTTATTTTCTAAGGAAACAAAAAGTAAAGCGTCCTTTTTAACGATATTTTTAAGTTCTTGATCGGTTATTTTGTTTTTTTCATCTGCAGCTTCCAATAAAATGTTCCAAAGTAAAGACTCGATCGATTCCTCTTCCATTTTATCTTCTGTTAACAAAAACATCGTAGTAGGCGCTCTTTTGATCAATGAATCGTTCTCTAAAATGAGAATTCTCTTTTCAATAGCCCACTTCAAAAAACAAGCTTGAGCGTAATTTTCAAGTTTCCCTCCACCGATTCTTTGTAGATAAAAAGCGATATCTAATACATTGTCTCTAAACGGACGATAAGTTGTTGTTTGAATTTTTTCCACTATTTAACCCTTCTTCATTTTTTAATTCCTGAAGTTGAACAACTACTATTTCTTTCATTTTAACAGAAAAAGCGCTGTCAAAAAATAAAAATCAATTAAATCAGCCTATGAAAATAGAAAAATACCAAGGAAAAAGACTGTAATGGTCTTCCTTGGTATCATTGCCTATAATATTCGATTATTTTTCCGAATTTTTAAAACTATCCAGTAAAACAACCATATGCTCTACACCCTGATAGAAATCAGCTAAACGAATATTTTCATTCGGGGCGTGTGCTCCGGATTTTTCCCATTCAGTACCGCTTCCAAGGATAGGAACATTTAAGTACTTGCCAAAACCATACATGGGACCTGTTCCAGCAGAATTAGGTTCTAAAACCACCTTACCCTCGCCATAGACTTTCTTTGCAGAATCAATAACAGTTTCTACAAAAGGATCTTCTAAGCTTGTTCTAAATGGCATAACAGACGTAATTAGCTCTAAGTCAACATCTTCAAATCCATGTCGGTCTAAATGTTGTCTTAACAGTTCTGTAACTTTGTCCGGCTCGTATCCAGGCACTAAACGAATATCAATTTTTGCCATAGCCTGTCTAGGTAAGATGGTTTTAGCGCCAGGACCCGTGTATCCAGATAATAAACCACTGATTGTTAACGTCGGATAAAAAACCAAAGCTTCTTCTGCTGAATACGACAATTGATCTGTAATCAGTGGATGTCTCAATCCATAAGTCTGTTTACTAGCTTCAGGGTCAAATGGTATACGATTTGCCACCTTTTTTTCAAGCTCGGTTGGAGCTGTCATCATGTCATAAAAACCATCTACTACAATTTCGTTGTTGACATTTCTCATGCTGGCTAGAGCTTGAACTAAACGCCAGGCTGAATTGTCAGCAATAGCTGCTAAAGATGAATGCATATCAATATCAGCACTCTTTACACGCGCTTCATAGTAAGCGATGCCTTTAACCCCAGCTGAAATCTTCAAGCGTTCTTCAGAATCTTTCGAACCTGATTCCCATATACAAACATCGGCAGCAAATAGATCAGCATATGTTTCAAGATAATCATTTACATGCGGACTACCGATTTCTTCTTCTCCTTCTACGAAGAACTTGACATTAACTGGTAATCCTCCTTCCGTATTTTTATAGGCTTCTATCGCATTGATACGGGCCACAAAATTAGCTTTATTATCAGAGACACCGCGAGCATACAAGATGCCGTCTTTTTCAGTCGGTTCAAAAGGTGTTGTACTCCATTCATCCAATGGATCTTCTGGTTGTACATCATAATGATCATAAAATAATAACGTCTTCTCAGCATCACCAGATGGACCAGCTTCAAAAAAACCATAAACAACTGGATGAGCACCTTCTAATTCTAAAACCTTGGCTTCTCCTCCAGTATTTTCAATAAATGATTGTACAGCTTGGGCTGTTTGCTTAATTTGTCTTCCTTGAGCTGACACTGATTCTAATCTTAAGTAATCATAAAAACGCGCCATATTTTTATCTGAAATACGTTTGATATCTTCTGTGCTAATTTGACTCATATACTCACTCCTTATCTTTTATCAATTAACTAATTTTTAAATAATTAGAAAATTCAATATGTTTTAAAGATTACGCCAATTAAAAAGCAGTGTCAACGATAATAAAAAATAAAATGGAAAATATACAGGTTTTACTTCAAAATTTATCGGCAACTATCTTTTCGTATACATGTATGCTCGTCAGTTTTTCTAACTTAGAAACGAAGCATATTCAAATCTAACATAACCAATTTCAGAAGCATTTTTCATTAATTCTAGATTTAACCAAGAAGCTAGTTTATGAAATTCTACTTCATTGCTAAATGGGAATTTACTGTATAGTTCTTCTTCTGTTACGCTATCTAACTTTTCCTGCCATCTTTCTATTAGAGAATTAATGTTTTCTTTAACCGATTCCACATCTTCATAAACATTTATGTCCTCTTTCGTTAATTTTCCATCACCAAAGGAATGATTAAATACCATCTCCCACCAAAACGTTATATGCCACAAGGTCCAAGCAACACTTGGTGTGCCGAGATCATAGTTTTCATGTTCAGGAAAGTTAGCATACCAACGACCATCTATCTCTTGAATATATAGACCACAGTTAGGTGAACGCCATAAATATTCATCTTGACTTAGTGAATCAAGATGGTATTCAAGAAGTTTTTTTGAAATATCGAATTGAAATTTAATATTATCTATTAATGCCTTATTGTTTTCCGTCATATTATAATACTCCTTTTATCTAAAAAAAAACTCTCTTTAAATCAACTTTCAAAAGTCCATTTTAAAGAGAGAATATACTTAGCAGTTTTTATATTTATTCTATACTTTTACAAATTCTTCCCCTTTTTTATTTATAATTCTTTTTGAAAATGGTTGTTTTATTCCTAGACTATGTTTAGCAATTTTAACAGAGTGATCTGAAATACGTTCTAAGTTAGAAACGATATCCACAAACAAAATACCATCGGAAGGTTTTCCAATTCCTTTATTTAAATTAGAAATATATTCTCTTCTGATACTTTCTTCCAGGCTATTCACATCTTTTTCTCTCATAATAACTTTGCCCGCGATAGAATGACTTTCTGTCTCATAAGCTTGCATCGCTTCTTCGATATTTTGTTTAACTAAGTTGAATAATTCAATCAAATTTTCATTGTATAACATATTCCGTTCACTGTTTCCATTCTTTTTCTGTAATTTATCAGCAGCATTAACTTCTTCAATATTTTTTAGAATATTTTCGGTGTGATCGCCTATACGTTCTAAGTATTTCCCTATTTCCCCCATTTGCGCATGTTCATTGGAATTTCGCGCAGGTAAGTCTTCTCCTGAAATATACATCAAATACTCTGTGATCTGAAGATCTATACGATCTACAACATCTTCTATTTTAAGCACATGATCATAACTTTTCTTATCTTGTTTACGGTAGTAATCAAACATTGTATTGTACTCTTCTAACACGAATTGACCTAACTGAATGATTTCATGTTTGGTTTGATCCAATGCGATAACTGGCGATCTTTGAACCAATGAGTAGTCTAAATTTGGTTCATACATTTCAATCGTATCCTCTTCACCAGGAATAATTTTACTTACGAGTCTTGCCAATTGCGGTGTAAACCAAATCAATAAACCTACAGATAACAAATTAAAAAGCCCGTGAGCAAAAGCAATCTGTAACTCAGGGTTTAAGCTAAAGGTTGCCGTTAAACTATTTAACACCATAGTAAAAGGCGCAAAAAGCAGCATAGCAAAAACCGTTCCAAAAACATTAAAAATAACATGAGCTAGTGCTGTCCTTTTTGCCGCAAGACTAGCACCCACTGCCGCAAGAACTGACGTAAATGTTGTCCCGATATTAGTACCAAAAAGTATGGGTAAAGCAGCTTCTATCGTCAATGCATCTTGAGAAAATAATTGTTGTAAAATACCTGTAGTCGCAGAAGAGCTTTGTAAAATAAGTGTCATGACAGAACCAGTAATGATACCTAAAAATGAGTTGTCAGATAACCAAAGCATTAAATCACTAAACGTTTGCAGATTTTGTAACGGTTCAAGTCCACTACCCATTAGATCTAGCCCATAAAACAGAGCGCCAAAACCAAAAATAATTTGTCCAATACTGGTAATCAATTGGTTTTTAAAGAAAAACAGGAATAAAGCCCCGGCGCCTATAATCGGAAGAGCATAATCGCTAATGTTCAAACCAATAACAAAGGCTGTAATCGTCGTACCAACATTGGCGCCCATTATGACACCAATAGCTTGCGTTAAAGACATAAAGCCTGCACTAACTAAACCAACAGTAAGTACTGTCGTACCTGAACTACTTTGGATAAGGGCAGTAACAGTAGCACCAGCTAAAACAGCTCTTAAAGGAGTGGAAGTAAATGCATTTAAAATATTCCTTAAATTATCTCCAGCAGCTCTTTGCAATCCATCTCCCATATATTTCAATCCGAATAAGAAGATCCCAATTCCTCCTATGAATTGAAATATAATTTGTTGTGCGTCCAATACGTTTACCTCCATATTTTGCCTATAATAAAAACATCGCTATAGAATTTTCCTTTTTATTTTAACCCATCATACATTTTAAAGAAACCCTTTCTAAAAAGAAAGAAGGTTTTGAAAAAAACTTATAAATGAGAGAAGCAATATAACTATTGTATATAAATGAACTACAGAGCTCCACTATATTGAAAATTCTTTTGATAAAACAATTAATTTTTTGTACTAAAGCGGTTACCAATCTGTTATAATTAAAAATACCTGCATGACTATTTTGCAGGTTATATGAAAAGTAATTTACTATTTAAATAAGGGGTTTAATAGGTGAAAAATTTTATTCGCAAACAAAAAGTACAGTTGCTTATTTTATTATACATATTGGTATTTATATTCTACGGTTTACTTATGCAACCATTTGATGAATTATCAGCTGGACTGATGCGAATATTTACTGCTTCAGGAATTTTGATTACAGATTATGTAGAAATAGGTGGTTTAGGAGCTTCTTTTGTTAACGCTGGACTTGTGGGGTTGATTGGATACATCATTTTGATTATCAATAAGGTCGAACTTAGCGGTGTTTCCATTGCGACGCTTTTTACAATGATTGGTTTTGCGCTAATGGGGAAAACCATTTGGTCGATCTTACCCGTTATACTTGGCGTGTTCGTATATAGCAAACTTACAAAACGTGAATTTATTACGAATATATACCCAGCTTTATTTGGTACAGCATTAGCTCCCATTGTTACTCATGCTTCCTTTGAATTTGAATTAGGAGTTCTCGGTGGAGTGATTGCCGGATTTGTAGCAGGTTTAGTGATTGCTCCGATCGCTAATCATTCGCTAAGTTTTCATGAGGGATATAATCTTTATAATGTCGGATTTTCTGCCGGGTTAATCGGTTTGGTGTTAATGAATGTTTTTCGTGCCTTTGATCATGATACTGAAAGTTTATTGATGTGGGGATCAGCATTTGATAGCCAGCTAAGAATTTTTTCAATCGGTTTATTTGTAAGTATGGTACTGGTCGGCGCTTTATGTTCTGATAATTTAAAAGATTATCGAAAAGTGTTGAAAGAGCCGGGAAATACAATTACTGATTTTGTTGATATCGTTGGTTTTGGTAATACATTAATTAATATGGGATTTGTTGGTTTAATCGGTGTTGCTTTTGTTGAACTGCTAGGAACGACTTATAATGGTCCAGTTTTAAGTGGTCTACTTACAATGGTAGGATTTGCAGGTTTTGGTAAACATCCACTCAATATAACTCCTATCATGATTGGAGTTGTATTCGCTTCTTTCCTATCTATTTATGAAATCAATGCACCTGGAACTGTTTTAGCCGGATTATTCGGAACTACCCTTGCTCCTATTGCGGGACAATTTGGCGCATTAATTGGTGTAATGGCTGGTATGCTCCATTTGTACATCGTATCTACAATTGGGGAGATCCATGGGGGTATGAACCTATATAATAATGGTTTCTCAGGCGGTCTTGTGGCATCCTTAGTAGTAGCTGTCATGAAAGGCATAGGAAAGAATAACAATTGAATTAGCTTTTAAACATAAAAAATAAGAAAACCGGAGGGATCATTTTGAGGTCAGATATAAATCGTATAAAAGTAATTGTCAATGAATTGATGTCAAATGCTGTAAACTCATACGCGACAGACATCGATGTTAACGTGTCTAGGAGTGAAGATAAAATCACTATTAAAGTGGTAGACAATGGAAAAGGCATGGACAAAGAAACATTAGAGAAAGCAAGAAAAAAATTGAATCATTCTTACCGAAAGGACTTTGAGGAATACTATGGACAGCTTGCAGGTAAGCAAACTTCTCATGGCGGACTTAGTATTGTTGGTATGCAAGTAAATGAAGCAGAGATTGAAAGTACTAAAGGAGAAGGTACAACCGTTATTGTCAGAAAAGAACGTTAAAATTTTCCGTAAAAAGAATATTAGATTACTTACTAAAACTTGAACATGAATATTCACTATAAACCGTTTGAAAAAAAGTTTGGACAGCATTTGAAATTTCAGCTGCGTATTGTTTTGTTTGCGTTATAATTGACATGGCATGAACACTCCTTGGTTAGTTGATTTTGGTTAATTCTATTATACCAAGTTTTGCGTTGTTCATGCTATTTTTTGTGCAAAAAAGTCTGATATACCAAGTGATTTACAACGATTTTATACTTTCAAGTTTTAGAAAACAATTTAAAAAACAGGCTTTGGGAATAAAGCTTGCTACTTTGAAAAATAATTAAGAAAGCATCCTTTATCTTGTGCTCCTGATCCTTCGATTGATTTCCTTAGTAATACCATTGATCTTTTGATTATCATGGCCCGTTAGATCAATCATAATAAAATCATATCCATATTTTTTATTTATTTTTCGATATATACGCTTGTAAAAAACTTCTTTCTTTAAAAAAGTTGCTGGATCGTTCAAATGAACCACAATATAAGGTTGTCTATTGGAAACCACTTTGATTTGACTATAAGGGATAAAGCCGGCGCTCATTCCAGTGCTTCTATCGGTTAAACCCTTGTCATCGATTTTAAGCGCAGGTTTAAAGGTAATGAGGCATATGAATACAATTAAAGTAGGATAGCCAAAAAATAGACAACCTACTAGCCCAATAATAAGTACAATCAAACGAAAAATATAAGTATTTACCGCAGCAGGACTTGCTTGAAAAACATTTAAGGCAGTTAAAACTAGGAAAATGGACACCAGGGTCATCAGAAGTCCTAATAGAAATATTTTTATTTTTTTAAATAAAGAAGTTCTAAATACTTTTTTGTCCAAAACATTCAACTCCGAAAAAGGTTTATAGTTGTATTACTTACTATAGCAAAAGCTGAGGTTACTTAAAAGGCTTTTCAAAATATACTTGCTTGAAAAAGAAATATTGGACGACGAAGTGTTGAGGAAAAAGCGAAACAGATATCAACAGAGATTGCCAAAGTAAAGTTAAGTTGCTAGTATGAACTACATATGAGTAAAACAAAAATGTTATTTTGAAGGAGTATTTAAATGAGCCAACAAAACTTAGCAAATCAATCATTGTTTAAAATATTTATGAAATATACCTCATTGGCTGTAATGAGTATGTTGGGTATTTCTTTATTTATTTTAGCAGATACTTACTTTATCGCTAATGGTGTTGGCGCAGATGGTATTGCCGCCTTGAATATTGTACTTCCAGTGGTCAATACCACACATGGTATCGGTTGGATGATTGGTGTTGGCGGCGCAACGCCTTTTTCTATTTCAAAGGGACGAAAAGACTATCAAAAAGCTCAATCGCAATTTTCTTTTACAATAGTTATCGCTCTTGTTATATCTTTTATATTTTGCTTAGTAACCCTTATGTTTGCAGATACAATTCTTGGCTTTTTGGGTGCTAGTGGTCATATTTTTGCTATGTCAAAAAGCTATTACATGGTGCTTGTTGCTTTTTCTCCGGCGTTTATTATAACTGACACGGTGATTTCTTTTTTGCGAAACGATAATAACCCAAGTTTAGCTATGATAAGTTTACTCATTGGTGGATTATTTAATGTTGTCTTTGATTATTTATTTATTATCCAATTAAATATGGAACTATTCGGCTCTGCTGTAGCAACTGTTATTTCACCGATTATTACATTACTCTTATCAAGCTTGCATTTAAAACATACAGATCGGCAGTTAGCTTTTAGAAAATTTAAAGCGAACATTAATGACATAAAGCGCATATTTTCAATAGGATTTTCTTCCTTTTTAAATGAGTTTTCTTCAGCTTTAGTTATGTTTTTATTCAATATTGTCATTTTACAAATTGCTGGAAATATTGGCGTTTCCGCTTATGGCATCATTGCGAATATAAATATTATGGCAATGGTTATTTTTGCTGGTATTGGTCAAGGTTTTCAACCATTAGTGAGCATCTACTATGGTCAAAGAGAAAAAGATACACTGAAAAAGCTGTTAAAATATGGTTTAATATTATCTACAGCTTTTGGTCTGTTCTTTTTTGTAATAGGTTTTGTCTTTTCGGAGAGTATAGTATCTTTATTCAATAATGAGCAAAATCCGCAATTAGCTCAATTAGCTGAAACAGGCTTACGTTTATATGTATTGTCATTTCTAATCGCTGGTGTAAATTTTACGACGATTTATTTTATGGCTGCGGTAGAAAAAGCTCGTCCATCTTTAATAGTGGCTTTGTTACGTGGTTTACTTTTAATACTCCCCGTCCTTTTAGTTATGGCTCATTTAATGCAGATCACAGGAGTCTGGTTAACAATGCTGGTTGTTGAATCAATTACTATGTTATTTTCTGTGATTATTTTGAAAAGTTATTATAAGCGATACCTAGCTTGATAACAATACAGACTTGAGAATATCAACTCTCTTATTACCGGCTTAACCTACATTTTGTCAAATTTATTATTATTCTCCAGAAAAGTAAGAATTTGTCTCCAAGAATCTTTTGCTGCTTCTACGTTTCCCTGCTTTGTGCCACCAAATGTCATAATCATTTTTCCGCCTATATTCATGAAAATATTCGCAGGTAGATTGACGAAGCTATACGGAAATGATAAGAAATGTCCTGCATTTTTGTAATATAAGTAACGATTACGTCGTGATGTCTTTATATTTTTAAGTTCATTTTCCATTAGTTTTACATAATGATTTGAAGGCCATAATTGATCATCTTTTCCAGCGATAAACATCACGGGTACCCGAATATTTTCCACTGGAATTCTTGACTTTTCAGCCCCCTCTTGTTTTTTCAACGTATCATCCCAAATAGACAAATAAGAAATTGGTCTTTTCATAATCCAGTTCTTTAACATAGAACTGATAGTGCTAAAACGAAACTTAAATTTAATATATGTTAAAGCTTGCTGCTTAATCATCCATGAAGGTACAGAAGTAAAAATGCCATTTTTCATCCCAGGAGTCACATAAGCACTAGGAGCACTGACTATAATTGATCGGTAGTCATCAAATCGTGCCCCTAAAAGCAAAGCGAGCTCTCCACCTCTTGAATGCCCAATTAAATTTATATCTCCATTTACACGTGGATGAGCTTTTAACCAGCTTGTTGCTTCCTGAAAATACTCTAATGGAATATTCTCAAGGTTTTTAGGTAAACCTTCTACACCGAAATAAGGCAGTGCAAATGTCGTATACCCTTTAGAAGCTAATAAAGCTGCTGCGTGTTCTTGCATCCCACCATCTGAACCACTTAATATCAAAACAGCAGGATATTCTCCATTTTGTTTTGGATAAAACAGACTACCACTTAACCGTTCATGTTGAATATGTTCTTTTATGATATTATCCATATAAAAATATCTGTTAAGCGTTACAGCATCAACTTTTTTCCCTTCTACTTGCAAATCTAAATTAATGGAAATTTTATCAGCACTACTTTTTTCAAAATAATCATCTAGACTAGAACCAACATGTTTCATAGACCAAAATAAACCGGAAACATCAGCTTCACTATAGCTACCTGCTATTGGTTGTTGTGAAGATACGTTAACCGTCCCCTCACTATTTGCAATAAAGCTTGCATAGGAACTAAACTTCTTTTGCTTTTCATCATATGTCGAAGCATAGATAGTTACTTCTTCGCTTTTCTTACATCCAGTAACCTTGATTGCTAATTCTTCATCAATATATGAATAAATTGAACTAACTTGCAATTTAGCTGTCATAAGTTCTCCTTTGATAAAAATATCTTCCTCAATAACGCTTATATGCTGTGAACAAACTATGAGATTGCTTTAATTGTATCACATGAAAAGGTTAGTTAATGATAACAAAATAAAAAAGCTTTCCTTAAAACGAGAGAATTTATAATTAAATAGTTCTTATAATGTCCAGTAAAAAAGCGTAAAAAAACCCAAGAAAACATTCCTTGAGTCTTTCTGCTCTTTGCACGTTCACATTTTTCGTTTTTCTTCTAGCAACTTTACTGCTTCATTCCAGTTAATTGGTTGACCAAACGGACGGTTTCCAGTTTCTGGTGAATCAACCCCGACATTTAAACAGGATTCTTTATCTACAGTCTTCCCATGAATATGACCGTGAAAGTTCCGTCTTTTTACAGACTGATACCCTAGATCCATTGGGTAGTGTGTCAAATAGTATTCTTTCTTATTTTCTTTAATAATGAGACCCACTTCATGAAAGATAAATTTCTTTCCCTTTGCATACTTATAATTCCCGCGTTCTAACCAATTAAATGTTATCTGGTCATCATGATTTCCTTTGACAAAAACGATTTTTCCGTTTAATCGTTTCAAGAGCTCAAATAATGGACGGTTACTCATTTTCACGGCAATGTCACCTAAGTGATAAACTGTATCTTCACCGCCTACTTTATTATTCCAATTTCGAATAATAGTCTCATTCATTTCTTCAATTGACTTAAAATGACCTCTTGTCTCTTTACAACTATTTAAAATACTAGGGTGATTAAAATGTGTATCTGCTGTAATAAATCGCACGATTAGAAACACCTCGCTAAACAAAACATAATTATCGTTCAAAATCATCAACTAAATCAATTTAAGGATTATTAGCCATAATAACCTGCTTTAATTTTTTCTATAAATTCTTCCTTCGTTTGTTCACCGTCAAATCGCTTTTTACAATCAATCTTTACCGCCTATACTTTTCTAAGCCTCTTATTTATTTTGATAGCTCTACACAAAAACACCACCATTTCTAACAAATGATAGTGTTCACTGTATTTCATTTATCTTCATTTTCTTCAGATTCTTCATCTTGGGTTTCTTCTTTTTCTTCTTCAATCATTCTTTGATAATCCGGCGTCTCATCTTCTGGGAAACTAAAGACGATCTCATTATCTTGGGTTAAGTAATACTCACTGCGAGCTAACTTTGCCAAATATTCCTCATCATTTAATAACCCAACATAATACTCCAGCTCTTCTTGATGCAACTCTAGCTCTTCTAGTTCTTGAAGAGCCACTTCTTTTTCTTCCTCCAATGCATGTGCGCGAATCATATTTCGAACCAAAGGAAAAGAAGTCAAAGCTACTAAAATCATGCCACAAACAATGATAACAGTCATACGATGTTTAAAAAACGTACGCTGCCTTTTCTCGATCATTGCTTGTTTGGTTTTTTCTTTTGTGTAAGTGTTGTTTAGATGAGTGATTGACGGTTTATTAGGATTCTTCATAGCCACTCTATCCTTTATGTACTCTTTTTTGATTACTATCGTTATGTGACAAATTATACCAGTAAAAAAATGGTTTTTGCTAATAAAAAAATCATCTCAAATAAAAATATAGCCCCCAGCACTTAAAACTGTATAAAGAAGGTCTGATTCATTCCCCTGAACGAAAATATGATTATTAATAAAATATATCCTATCACTATTGACTGACTTGGTCAATTCCCATATAATTAAATTGACCAATGTAGTCAACAAAACTATATAGAGAAAAGGAATTTTTTATGAACGAAGCATTTTTTAATATGGACCCGAAGAAACAAGAACGTGTTATCAACGCGGCTTTGAAAGAATTTGCAGCCAAAGGCTATAAGCATGCATCGACGAATGAAATAGTAAAAGAAGCAAATATTTCGAAAGGTTTATTATTTCACTATTTTAAAGGAAAGGAAGAACTGTATTTATATATTTCAAATTACAGCTTTCAGATTATTGAAAAAATATTTGAAATAACTGATTTAAATGAAAAAGATCTGTTCAAAAGAATCGAAGCAATAGGCATTGCAAAATTTCAGATAGAAAAAAGATTCCCTCGAGTATTTGACTTCCTATTATCTACAGCTAAAGAAGATACAACTGAAATCAATGAAAAAAATAAAAATAGAATTAATTTAATCTATAGGGAAAGTCTTGAAGTATTATATGAAAATATAGATTATTCTAAATTCAAAGACGAGGTGGATATAAAAAAAGCAATTGATATTTTGACTTGGACGTTGCTCGGATATGGGAATCGTGCTATAGAAGAACTAGATTCACTCGAAAAAGTCATAGAAAGTTATTTAAAAGAATGGAAACAGTATTCTGAAATTTTACAAAAAGCTTTTTACAAATAGGAGGTTTTATTGTGAGCATAGTAGAAGTAAACAATTTGAAGAAAAAGTTTAGAAAATTTGAAGTATTAGAAGATATAACTTTTTCAGTGAATGCTGGGGAAATTTCAGGATTTATAGGACCTAATGGAGCGGGCAAATCAACAACAATCCGTACTCTATTAGGAATGATTAAAGCAAGTGATGGAAAAGCAAAAATTTTTGGGAAAGATGTATGGAAAGATCGAAGAGAAATTCATAAAAGAATTTCTTATGTGCCAGGGGATGTAGCACTTTGGCATAATCTATCCGGCGGAGAAATTATAGATATTTTTATGAAACTACATGGAAGCGGAAACAAAGAAAAACGTAACACATTAATTAATCGCTTTGAGTTGGACCCAAAGAAAAAAGCAAAAAGCTATTCAACAGGAAACAAACAAAAAGTTGCTTTAATTTCGGCATTATCTGTCGATTCTGATTTATATATATTTGATGAACCAAGCTCTGGACTGGACCCTTTGATGGAAACTATTTTCCAAGAAGAAGTTGAAAAATTAAAAAAAGAAGGAAAAGCAATCTTACTATCTTCTCACATTTTAAGTGAAGTAGAGCGATTAGCTGATAAGATTATTATTATCCGAAAAGGAAAAATCGTAGAAAGTGGTTCATTAGATGATATGCACCATTTAACCCGCTCAATAGTAACTTTAGAATCAAATAATGATGTTTCCGAATTATCTTCTCTTGATGGAGTTCATGATTTTAAACAAGAAAATAAAAGCACTACATTCTCGGTGGATAATGAACATATGAATAAAATACTTTATGAGACTTCTAAGCTTGATGTCAAAAAATTTGAAGTCGCGCCTCCTAAATTAGAAGATGTATTTATTCGTTACTATGAAAGATAAAAGTGGAAAAGTAGGTGAAAGAATGAGTGAAAAATTTGCAGATTGGGAAAAACTATTTATATTTTATTTAAAACGTGATTGGAAAAAAATTTTACTTTGGATTATCTTTCTAGGTTTATTTGCTGGAGGCTTTGTTCCTGCAGTTGAAGCAACCGCCGAAGATCAAGGACTAATCGCTATGTATAAAATTTTGCGAAACCCTTCTATGACAGCTATTGTCGGCGCGCCACCTGTAGAAACAGCAGCCCACTATACCTTAGGTGCATTGTATTCTCATAATATGTTATTGTTCTCTTCATTATTTTTTTCTATTATAAGTATTTTACATGTGATCAGTCATACTAAAAAAGAAGAAGACCAGGGACTTACGGAGTACATCAGTTCATTTAAAGTTGGTCGTCAAGCGAATTCCTTTTCAGTGTTAATAGAAACTATTTTCATTAATACTCTATTGATCCCAGTTATTGGAGGGGTTATGCTTAATTTCATCTCAGACTCAATCACTGTTGAAGGTATCTTTTTGTATGCCAGTTCACTAGCTATGGCAGGTATTATGGGAGCAGCACTTGCTTTAGTTATGGCGCAAATCTTTCCTAGTTCAGCAGGTGCAACTGGAGCATCATTAAGTATCTTGGGAATTGTGTACGTTATCCGTGGAATAACTGATATAACAAATACAGATTTATCAATGTTAAATCCGATGGGATGGATTTATTTAACACGACCTTTTACTGAAAATAATTGGTTATATTTAAGTTTTGGTATTATCTTTTTTTTGATAGTATCTGTCATTGCTTTTGCCCTTGAAAGTAGAAGAGATATAAATACCGGGTATTTACCTGAAAACCAAGGAAAGACAAAAGCAAGTAGATCACTATTGTCAGTACTCGGGTTATTTTTCAGATTAAACAGAGGAATTATTATAAGCTGGTTCTTAGTATTTATTTTTCTAGGTGTTGCTTATGGTTCGATCTATGGAGACTTACAAGTATTTGTTGAAAGTAATGAATTTATAGCTGAAATATTCAGCTTTGAAGAGTCATCGATTGAAGACCACTATACAAAAACGATTATTATGGTATTAGTCAGTCTTGTTTCGATTTTACCAATAATTATCATTAATAGGTTATTTACTGAAGAAAGGCAATTGCGTTTAAATCAACTGTTCTCCACAAAAGTAACTCGAGCTCGTTTCTATTGGACAAATATAATATTGGGTATTTTTACTGGCTTTATCGGGGTAGGGTTAGTTTCAGGCTTTCTTGGAGTCACGGGACTCACAGTAATGAAAGGAGGAGGGAATAGTTCGATAACTTTCAGTGATTTTTTAGCTACAGGCTACAATCAATTAACTACTTTATTATTTATCGCAGGACTGACAGCTATTCTTTTAGGATGGTTGCCTAAATTAAGTGTATTACCTTATATTTATTTAGGTTATTCTACTATAATTAATTTTGGTAATCTTGTGACTTTTCCTAAATGGATGGAAAATGTAGCAATCCAAACCTGGATACCAGATATGCCTACGGAAGATTTTAACGGAACAATTTTTATTATAATCATAGGGATCAGTCTGGTTATGATCGTCATTGGTTACATTGGTTATAACCGAAGAAATTTAATCGAAGAATATTAATATATAATATAAACCTCAGGTTTCATATCCATAAAACTTTATTCCTATCGTTTAACATGAAAATGAATTCAACTAATTTTATATAAAATTGCATAGAAAACACCTCTCTTTGGTAAAATGCAAGCATCGGCCCGACATTCCAAGGAGAGGTGATGGTTAATAGTATGTTTTGTCTTTTTATACGCCTGTATTAATTACTGTATAGCATACAGCCAAGGTTTCAGCTAATAGTTATCCCCTTACATCACGCTATATTGTGTAAGATAGACGTAAAAAATAGACGTAAGGAATTTTTGATTTTTTTTACAACAAATAAACTAATAAAACACCACGAGTACGGTAAATAAGAGTGACTTACTTTTTTGTAGGTCACTCTTTTATTATGCTCTTCGAAAATCCCCAGATTTTCGAAGAGCATAACAAGTGCCATCAACTCATCCACTTCATTCTTTAATTTCATATTACATGCCAAGGTTATCCCCGAAAAGCCATCCTTTGATAGTATCGCTGGCTTCATAGCGCTAATGTCCTTTGCCAGCTCTTCAATCGGATAAAGTTCTAGCTTGCTTCCCTGATTATTGAAGAAGACAATAAGTGGCTTGCTTTCCTTTTTATTCGTTTGAAAGCCAATTCCTTTATTAAAAGCCAGTGACTCTTTTATATCCTTTACGCCTAAACAAATCAGATTTACATGATTCATCATTGCGTGACCTCCTCAGCAACTTACTTTTCTGTCCAACAAGTCAAAGTTCCAGGACCCACTTCAAACCGTCCATTCCCATTTTCATCAATGGCAATTTCCTTCGAATTATTCCCTGTCAACTCAACAAACACTTTTCCTGCTTGTTCTTAACCAACATTCATCTCCAACGTATTCGAATCCGCCGTTGAAATAAGAATCGCTAACTTCTTCGGATGCTCCTCATCCCCATGACGAACCCATCCAATCAGATTTTCTGTAGCCATATAATCCGTCTGCTTACCCCAAGCAAATTGCTTACGAATATCAACTAACTGATTAATCATGTCTTTTTGACATTCAATCGGATGATCTCCTCTAAGACCATAATAATCCCCGTAAAATAAACAAGGATAGCCGTCTTCTCGTAACAAAATTAATCCATAGGCAACCTTCTTAAACCAAGGTTTGGACGAAGGATTCCAGCGACTGTCCTGGCTGGCTATCATGATTGTCTACGAAAGTTACTGCGATTCCTGGGTGTTCTTGCACCAATGTATTATCAAATACTTTACGCATGTCATAATTAGCTGCATTGGTTGATGCTTCCGCTAAGTGATAATGCAAAGCCACATCGAATAAATCTGTGTGGTATTTCGTTTGATATAGATAACTATTTTCCTTGTTTTTATCGTATACCCAGTATTCCCCAAAGAAATAGATGTGGCGGTCGCTCGTTTCCTCCACGTACTTAATAAAGTCGACGATAAACGCATCTTGGATATGTTTCAATGCGTCAAAACGCATGCCATCAATCTGTATATAATCGACCAGCCAACTTCCCCATTTTAATAATTCATCATGCACATCGGGATGTTTATAATCGATATCAGCAAACATGAGATAATCATAATTCCCTTTTTCATCAGAAACACCGTCAGCCCAGTGCTTGTTTTCGCCTATGATCTTGAAGATTGCTGTTTTTCCTTCTTTTTGGTCAAAGTCGACTCCAGAGAAATGATGGTGATTCCATTCAAAGTCTGAATATTTTCCATTTCGAGCAGGGAAGTTAAATCCTGTCCATGATTCAATGGTGTGAGGTTCTGAGACTTCATGATTTCGGTCATTTTCATCGACTTCGATAGCGGTCATTTCTTCTGTAAAGTCAGCCCCTGCCTTGTGGTTCATGATGATATCGGCGTAAACCTTGATATCATTGCCATGCAAGGCTTCAATCGCTGCTTTCAGTTCATCGACTGTTCCATATTTTGTACGAATATCTCCTTTTTGATCAAAATCACCTAAATCATAAATGCCATAACCTATATCATCTGTGTTGGTTGCTTTGCATAGTGGAGGAAGCCACAAGGCATCAATTCCATTCTCACTTAATTTTTGTACTTCTTCTTTAAGCCACTTATAGTAGTTTCCGTCATTTTCGAGATACCATTCAAACGCCTGCATTATTACATAATTTTCAGCCATTCTCTTAACTCTATGAAAATTTATTTTAAAATCATCCGGTTCCTACTTTTAAGATTACATGAAAGAGGATTCATAGACAAACAGTTATACTTTATGAACCGGATTGTATTGATTAGTCACAAATTGTTGAAAGTTGAATTTTTCGGATAAAAGATTAAGAAAGCTTTATCCCAATATCGAGGAAACTGATAAAAAAGGGGCGAATATTGGTATTTTCGGATAAAGAATCGGGAAAGTTTTATCTGAATTCCTAATTTTGGATAAAATATCAGGAAACTGTTATCCGAAACTTGATTTTGGGATAATAGTTTATGGAAATCTTATCCAAATCAAAAAACAGACTCCCACTCCAACGATAATCAGCACTCATTGAAGTGAAAGTCTGCTTTTATTCAAACCATTCGTAAATAATCAACTATCCTAAAATGTCGCTCCCTTGAGCATCAACAGATTCTAGTGCAATTTTTCCATCTTTGACAACATAAGTTTCTACACCACGCATGCCTAATGTGGGTTCATCAAAAATCAACATACCATAGTCCCCTTCAATAATCTTTTTAAAGGTAACATTGGAATAAAAATCATTCATTGCATTTTCTGACAAGTTTGGATGTTCTTCAGCTAATTGTTTCAATGCGTTTGGTAAAAAAGATTCTAGATATTTTTCCAAAGTATCTCGTCCGACTATTGGTTCGTCCATTGCACTCATGATAATCACAGCATCTTCAGCATAATCTGCTGCAATCGTTTTAGGATCCATGGTTAACATGCTCTCGATGTGTTGCTCCATCACTTTTTCTACAGCTGTTTTTTCTGACATAATCATCTACCCTTTCTTTTTATCTTCAATTGTACTCTCTATTATTATAATAAAATCACAAAATGGTTCTTTTCAATTACCAATATTTACTATACGGGTAATAATGCCCATTTTTACACAACTGTGTTAAAAAAGATAAAAGCTAAGAAAATATCGATTTTTTTACTCACGATATCTCCTTAGTTCAATAGTGCGTTAAATGACCCTCTTAGTTATTTCTTCGCTTTTTCCCTACGATAAATAGTATTCCTATAGAAATGAATAGAACTCCTAGAACAACATACCGGGTTGTATCTTCATGGGAGGTTTGAGGGAGTTGTCCATCGTCTGACGACTCGATTTCACTCACATCTTCTTCTCCAGAATCTTCCGAGGTCTCTCCAGTATCTTCACTTCCTGAATCTCCATTTGGATCGTCCTCATCGTTTGGACTCTTGCCCTCTTCGTTGGGATCATCATCTTCTTTGTTTTCATCATTAGGCTCTTCATCTTCGGGGTCTTCAATTTCTTCGCTCTCGTCGACTACGGTTACGATGAAGGTTTCAGTTGTTGTATTTCCGGCTGTATCGATAGCTGTTACGACAACTTCTTGTTCATCGATTTCGTTTGGATCGAAGGTTGTAATATCAACATTTGAAGTTAAGTCTGTTTCTTCTCTTTCAGGGAAAAGGACTCATCAATGTCATCTTTTACTTGTAGATTGATTATCAACTCGACAGGTTCTTTGGTTCCTTGACAGACGATTGCATCTTCACCGGTAATGGCGGGTGGTGTGTCATCCGTTTCGTTGCTGTTTTGCTTGAAATGTCTGGAAAGCACGTCGACAATTTTGTCGTTACGGGTAAATCCGTCTGCAGTTGTTACACTCCATTTTTCATAAATGGTCTCAAAACTGTCGTTGTAAATATCGGCCACTTCATTGGATGTTCTTGGAGAGGTATACATTCCCCATGAACTGTTTTCTCCAGCTACCTTATAGGTCCAACTTGTGTAGGACCAACCTTCATCATCAAAGGTGCCTAAGCCGTATTCCCAACTGTCTTCATTTTCAAAGAAGGTGAATTCTCCAACAAAGACAGGGACGCCATGATTGGTAGTTTCATTGACCATGGTCACTTTTGAATCAATGAACTCTTGTTGGTACTCTAGATTATTTAAATCGTCCCAACCATAAAAGTGATACTGGTAAACCACGTTTCCCAATTATAAAAGGAAGGATGTGGCAGATCGACTGGATCCCAAATCGCTTGGATATGAATGATATGGTCAGGATCTACTTCTCGAGCGACCCGATATAAGCGGTCATAAACTTCAAATTGCTCTGTTCCTTCTGGCTCATTCAATAAGTCATAACCAGCTATCCAAGGATTCCCTTTAGCCAATTCAGCAACTTCTTACTATAATCGAATCGTTTTTTGGATGTTCTCTTCATTCCAATAGAAATCTCAGATCCCTGGATTTGAAATATCTCCTGAATGATCTTTTCCGTTTTGGGAGCCGAACGCACCATGTAAATCAATTAATATATACATTTCTCTTTTCTCAGCTTCACTTAAGAACCATTCCAAACGTTCTCTTCCTTTATCATTGAGACTGCCATCTTCGTTCGCCATTTCAAAGTGAGTAATCGGTAAGCGGAGTAGATTTACGCCTTCCTCTTGTAACACATCAAAATCGTATTCTGTAAACCAATGGTCTTGGAATTGATTCACTAACTCCCAAGCCAGATCTTCACCGAAACGTTCGGTTAAAGTATTGAGCATCGTTAGCTGATCAGGCGCAAAGGTTGCTGTTTTATAAAAATCAAAAAGCTATGGATGTTTGAAGAGGCTCTATCTTTACAAAGGCAATTTGTCGACATCGCTGAACCATATCCCTTTCGTCCATATTGATGGAACAAAAAAATCTTCCATTATAGTCTTTAAGGAGGAATCATAAATATACAAAAACAAATCTTTTTTGCTGTTTACGTAATGAAATATTAATCCTTTCGAAATTCCAGAATTCTTTGCAATAATTATTTATGGTCGAAGCTTCGTCATAACCTTTTATTGAAAATTCTCTCAGCGCTGAATTGATAATTGCCTCTTTTCTTTCTTTATCCAATTTTTCAAGCTTTTCTAAATTCATGGAATCAACTCCTTTATATTTACCATTATAGTAAATAATTTTCCGTAAAAAAGACAACAACTTAGGTTTTAAGTTGCTGTCCCTTTTTATTGTAATCATTCTTTATCCAATACTACGCCGTCTGAACCCAACCAATCCTAACCAGGTGAATGCTGCCGTAATAATGATTAATATGATCAATGGAAAAACTGAAAGTTCATGAATCGGAATACTATAATGTGCATAAGCGAAAGGTGTCCATTGTAGCATAGACCATTCGACGATACCCACCTCCCAAAACATTTCTATAAAGATAAATATCCCTAGTACAAGCCAATTAAGAATAAAGGCAATCCGTGGCAACCATCCATATATAAGGACTGCAATGCCAATAATTGTCCAAACGGGAGGAATTTTCGAAAGGGTCATACCTAATACCCGAGGAAGATAACTAAATTCTCCAGAAACAATAGCCCATCCTAATCCAGCAGCGAATCCTAAGGCAAGGAGTATCAATGTACTCCCAACAAAAGCAACTGTCAAATAACTGCCCAACCATTTAAATCGACTTACGGGTCTTGATAATATAATATCTGCATAGTGTTTGGTTTCTTCCTGTCTTAATTTTTGTATTGTTGTAATAGCAAAGACAGATAATCCAGCCATTAGACCTAAAATATAGATTAAAATAGAAATAAAGGCTTCTTGGTTCCCCAGTTTCGCTACGGCTTCTCCCCAGGTGTTCATCTGAGCTAAAGTAGCACTTATAGCCTCAGATATATTGGGTGTAGCCAAACCCATCATTCCGCCAAGATAAGCCATACTAATGACCCAAAGGATAAGATTAAATTTATTCTGTCGCCAAGCAAATGCCATAGTAGAATTAAGCTTCAAAGATGCTTTCTCTGAACCTTCTCTTTGAGGAATCAATCCAGTACCTAGATCCCGACGCCTAAGAAATCCGTATGAAAGTACCATTGGTAGCACAGATAAGAGGATGAAAAAGAAAATTGGCCAAAAATCATTTTCTCCAAATGGCACAGTGAGTCGGAACCATGCTTCTGGTGCAAACCATATCCAATAGGTATCTCCCCCCTGAATATTATTCATCACCATAGCCACCATAGTGAGTCCATACACACCAAATACAGCTCCCCTTGCACTCCCACTATGAATAAAAATCTGACTACATAAACCGCCAATGCCAGCAAAAATAAATCCAGAGGTAGTAAGGGTAAGTCCTGCTAATAAAGAACCACTCACCGCAAATCCATTTAATATTAGATATACCGTTGTCAATAGGCCCGTAATCAAACTCCCCCCACAAGAAAGAATAAGGGCCGCTGATAAGTTGGCATATCTTCCGATTGGTTTTCCAAAGATCAATTCATTTCTTCCCGATGCTTCCTCACTTCTAGTATGGCGAATGGTAATAAAAGCTGTTGCCATCATTATTGCTATAGAAGCCTGCAGTATACCCCGCCATAAAATAGCTCCCTCAATACTTAGGGGTACTATAGGTCCAAGTAATGCGGAGGTAAGGGGGCTTGAAGATAATTCGGTAATAAACCCTCGCCAATCTGGCATCGCCTTCACAAAAGACATTTGTCCACCAAGAAGAATTATGGGGAGCAAAACCCATAGAATCATCAGTATGCGATCTCGTCGAAAATAAAGTTTCAGCAGTTTTCCTGTACCTGCAAAATGATTTTTATTCATATTAGTTCAACTCCTTCTCCTGAAGTTCTCCATAATGACGTATAAATAGTTCTTCCAATGTAGGCGGTTCTGCAGTAAGGGATTGAATACCCATTGGTGCCAATGTACGCATCACATACCCCATCGCATTATTATCCACTGAAAAGTGCCATTTTCCTTCCTTTCGTAATATATCATGGACACCTTCCAATTCCTTTAAATCTGCAGATTTAGAAAGCTCTACAATAACAGTTGTACGGGTTAAATGCCGAAGTTCTTCAAGAGTCCCAGATTCAACAATTTTTCCCTGCCTAATAATCCCAACTTGGTCACAAAGCGCCTCTACTTCTGCAAGAATATGACTAGATAGAAAAACGGTTTTACCTTGTCTCTTCACTTCTTGGATACATTCCTGAAAGACCTGCTCCATTAAAGGATCTAATCCACTTGTGGGTTCATCTAAAATTAATAATTCTGCATCAGAAAGAAAGGCGGAAACCAATGCTACTTTCTGGCGATTTCCCTTGGAATAGCTTCGACATTTTTTCTTTGGATCAAGCTGAAACTGACTTAATAATTTTTTGCGTCGAGAAGAATCCACTTTTCCATGCAATCTACCTAAAAAATCAATTACTTCTCCACCAGTCAGGTTGGGCCATAAAGTTACATCCCCAGGCACATATACAAGTCGCTTATGGATATTTACAGCATCCTTCCAAGGATCCTTGCCCAACAACTTTGCTTCTCCTGAATCTTTGCGAAGCATTCCTAAAAGAATACGGATGGTTGTTGATTTTCCTGATCCATTGGGACCAATAAAACCATATACTTCTCCTTCTTTTACAGTTAGATCCACACCTCTTAAAGCTTGATGCTTTCCATAGGATTTCGTAAGCTTCCTTGTCTCAATCACATTCATTATAAAGACCTCCCATCACATATAGTACGTTTTTTTTAATTCATCCAGATAACTATCGAATTCGGTACTGATTTTTTCAAAGTCCAGCTCCACGGTATTCGAATTCTTTAATTCCTCCAATACTTGATCCGCATAACCACCAATTGCCCAGAAAATCAAGCGTTTTGATTTTTCCTTATCCAGTTCTTCACGAAATTTGGATGTATCAATGTCCCCATAAAACCGTTCAAAGCTATTTTCTTCAACCATTTTGCGTCTTTCTTTCACCATATCCGAATCCATAAGAACCGCTGTTTTTACAAAATCAAAAATCCAAGGGTACTTCTTCATTACTTGAATTTTCAACAAACAAGTCTTCCGTAAACGCTCAAAGATATCCTTTTGACTTCGGTCAATTTTGCTAAAATATTCTTTTTCTAAAACATCTAAGCAATAATCGTACAGAAAGAGGAAAAAATCCTTTTTACTTTTTACATAATGAAACATCAATGGTTTAGAAATTCCAGATTCCTTAGAAATAACGTTGGTTGATGCATCATCAAATCCTTTTTTTGCAAACTCCTTGAAGCCTGCGTTTAAAATAGTATCCCGCCTTTCAGAATCTAAACTCATAAACTTTGAAAACATGATAACCTCCATCTCGACTCGCTCCGCTCTTCGAGTCAAATAGTAATGAAAACGGATGCGGATTCCGTTTGATTGTTTATAATGTAACTAGGAAAGGCATACTACAAAGCACGGTGAGGTGAGTTGTAGAAAACCTCAAAGTTTGAACCAGTATGATAACTAGTGTAAGGCTAGGACTTTCAAGCACAAATGAGTGGTACATTGCAGTCCGCACACTAATCATTGTTTTAACAAATCCTGTTAAATGCTGTCTTAGCCAGTCACTGCCTTTCCGTTACTTTATAGAAAGGAGTGAAAATGATGCGAATCGTTTACCCTGTATGTTGTGGCATTGATGTGCACAAAAGCTTTTTAGTAGCTACCATCATTACCACAAAATCTAGTGGGCTAACACCGCATTACCAGAAAAAACGATTTTCAACCTTCAATAACCAGATTCTAGCACTAAAAGATTGGCTGTTAGAAAACCATTGCTATGATGTCTGTATGGAAAGTACGGGTAAATACTGGGTGCCTGTTTCCAATTTACTTGAAGACGTGATCGATGTCACGATTGCTAACCCTAAATGGGTTCGCGCAGTAAAAGGAAATAAAGATGATACAAAAGACTCCAAATGGATTGCCGAACTTTTTCGTGTAGGTTTAGTGAAAGGTAGTTTTGTTCCAGCGAAAGACATTCGCGTTTTACGAGAATTCACACGTTATCGAACACGACTAGTGAGTCAGCGTTCAAGCGAAAAGAACCGTCTACAGAATGCCTTTACCGTTGGTAATGTTGCTATGGATTCTGTGGTTTCTGATATGTTCGGTGTCAGTTCCAAAAAAATCCGCGATTATTTAATCTCTACCCATGATTTTGAC
This sequence comes from Tetragenococcus halophilus subsp. flandriensis, assembly GCF_030161475.1. GTDB lineage: Bacteria > Bacillota > Bacilli > Lactobacillales > Enterococcaceae > Tetragenococcus > Tetragenococcus halophilus_C. The sequence continues at coordinate 121,445 of NZ_BSUG01000020.1, forward strand.
CCAGAAAAAGTGATTTCCTTACTTCATGGAAAGATGAAACCTAAAAGCCAGGAGTTAATCGCATCTATTGAAGGATATCGTTTTACAGATGAACAAATTCTCCGTATTCAGATTATCGAGGAGCACAAAACCTATCTTGATCACGCAATTCAGTTCATTGATTATTTAATAGATCAGATGATAGTGCCTTATGAACCAGCTGTTCAACTCTTAGAAACGATTCCAGGCATTGGTCGTCAGTCCGCCGTTCAGGTAATTTCTGAAATCGGTGTGGATATGTCCCAATTTCCAAACCCCAAAAAGCTTTGTTGCTGGGCAGGTCTTTCTCCTGCTAGTAATGAAACGGGCGGAAAAAAGAAATCTGTCCGTATTGCTCGAGCTGGCGTGTACCTCAAGCCAACATTGGTCCAATGCGCGCATGCGGCAGTGAAAGCTTCAGAAAAGAATGCTTATTACCGCACGAAATACAAACGCATTTATAAGCGACGCGAGAAAAAACGGGCCATCATTGCCATTGCTCGTATGATACTTACAGCGATTTATCATATGCTTTCTACAGGTGAAGTGTGGAATCCAACTGATTTGTATAAAATTGATATGCCAAACAATTTAGTGCAAAAACAGAAGGAAAAAGCTATCAAGCAGGCGACAAAACTTTTAATAAAAGAAGGCCTCTTACCTGAAGATTTTGTAAAAAAATAATGGCTAATCTTACTTTGTTCAAACAACAAATTGCTACTCCAAAGGGCAGTTTTTGGGGCTTATTTGGTATGCTTTTAACCTCCTCTAATAAAAGTCGTATGGTTATAGTTTGTTTTCACACTAATCACCCTTTAACCAGAGAATTCATTTATCTATAAGGTCAATATTATATAATTATTATAGCTTTATTTATCTATTAGGTCAATAATAGAAAAAACTTACCTGGATCTATTTCAAATAAGTTTTTCTGTTTAGACATCTTCCATTTTTGACAAAGGAATTAAGAAAACAATTGAATCTAATATTATTAATACTGTAATAAAGTTTATCGTCCAATGCATCTCCATATTTTCAAGGATAAGCCCATATATTAATGCTCTTGAGGAATTACTCCCTTACTAATTAACCCAATGATTGAAAATTCTATCTATTTTTGCTGATATGATGTTGAAGAAATTCGATAAATTTATTTGTGAAAAACTTATAAAGAAATTGATTGATTCTGGAAATAACCAAACTTCAATCTGGATCACATACATTAAACGTGTTTTTGATTATGATGTTTATCTTGAACTACTTCCATCAAATTATATGAGAGAGGCTTATATTCCAAAAATAGATAATAAACCAATTAGAGAAATTAGGTTTTACGAAAAGAAAGAGCTTGTAGACTTTTTAGAGTTTTCAAAGAATCATAGGGAGACTCCTATATGGTCACACTCTTTCACTTTACTGCCTATATCGGTTGCCGAACAGGAGAAGTTTTAGCTCTTCAATAGAAAGATATAAATTTTAAAGAGAAAAAGATAACTATCAGAAAGATATTAGTAGAACAAGAAGTTGTTGGGGAGACTGATAAACCGACGAAGAAGATTTGATTGTATAGAACTTTACTAAAAATAAGCCTGAATGATTTATAAAAATTTGTGGATAACGCATTCGACTGTTCAACGAGGTGACTTTTATGTTATTTTCCCTTTTTATCGCCGCTTTTGAATAAAGAATAGAAAGGGATGATCGAACGACGC
>NZ_BSUG01000021.1 GCF_030161475.1 Tetragenococcus halophilus subsp. flandriensis
AGCGTAAATCACTTTTCAACCGTTGAATCAAGGCCTTTTGTGTAGGAATTTTCTGGTCAATACGTGCCATTAAAGAGCGAAGAAGTGCTTCATAGTTTACTGTAATCGACGGTCCGATATTCGAATTTTTTGGAATAGATCTAACACTTTTGTCCAATCGATTGGGGAGAAAATTTCTTTATACTTCTCCTGAATATCCAATTTTTCTAAATAATCGATGTCAAATAAGGTTGGTTGTTGTATAATAGACATAAGGAATCCCTCCTGAAGTACTTGTCTGTCTAGGACAACCTAATTGTACCATATGGGGAGGTTCCTTTTTTGTGTTTTTTGAACGTATTGTCATATCAAGGTTTTAACAAGGCAATGAATTATGAAATTAATTCAGATAGTAAAAAATTTAATCTTCTTCTCTTTTCCTAATGACGTAACACAAAATCCCTAATCCTGAAAGAATAATTGCGCCTGCAACTGTCCAAATTATTGCCCCTAAACTTTTAGAAGAATCTTCTTGGCTAGACGATTCATACAAGAGGTAATTTTCTCGTGTCTCTTTAAATTCTTCTAATTCAGCTTGCCATTTTTCTACGATATCTTCTACTTCTTCTCTATTTTTTACATCTTCTTCAATATAAGATTTGCCGGTTAATTGCGCTAGCCATTCGTCATCGCGCCATTCTATGTCATCAGAATAATTATCGTTTAATAACTTGATCATAGATAGTCCAGTAAAAATTGGATCATAGTCATCCAAATCTGTAATATATATTTCCACGCCTTCTGCAAGTTCTTCCTCCACTTTTTGCCCTGGTGCAGGCGTAAATGCTGTAGGTCGAAACATCACTCCTGGTAATTTTAATTCATTCAAGTCTTTAGCATATTGCGTACTATTAATAAATTCAGCGCCTATCATTTGAAACGGTTTTGCTGTACCGCGCCCTTCAGAAATGTTTTCAAAAGTTTCAAAATATCCGGTAATTGGATAAACGTCAATACTATCTGTAGTTGGCATATTTGGTGATGGCATGACAAACGGAAGGTCTAATTCTGCATATCTTTTACTACGGTCATAATTTTGCATCTGAACCACGGACAATTCTGCATCTAAATCAAATTCGTCATTAAAGTATTCCGCAATTTCACCAAAAGTCATTCCGTGAATCACTGCTAAATCTTTCAGACCCACAAAAGAAGCGTGCTCATCTTCTACTTCAACCGGTCCTTCCACCCGATCTCCTCCCAGTGGATTAGGACGGTCCAGAATAACAACCTCTTTATCATTTTCAGCTGCTGCTTCGATCAAGTTATACATTGTCCAAACATAAGTATAATATGTCACCCCTGCATCTTGGATATCAAAAACTAGTGTATCAACATCTTCTAGCATTTCGTCATTAGGCTTTTGTGTTTCACCATATAAACTATATACCGGCAAATCTGTTTCCGGATCAGTATAAAATTCTACATATTCCCCAGCTTCCTCATTTCCACGTACACCATGCTCGGGACCATATAGAGCTGTCAAATCAATATCTGGATCGTTAAATAAAAGATCCACGTCACTTTGCAGATTTTGATTTACTCCTGTAGGGTTTGTTACTAAACCTACTCTTTTGTCGTCCAGTAAACTTTTTTGTTCGTCTAGTAAAACCTCAACACCAAACTTAAAATCATCCTCTTCATTAGCTAAAACAATTTTTTCTATACCAATTACCGACAAAGCAAGCAAGATAATTAACAAAAACCAACTTTCTCCCCTTATTTTAAACATATTTTCCCTCCTTTTTTGAAATCGCTTTCCAACTAAAAGATAACATAGCCGAAATAACGTTACAAATTGCTGAAAACAACTATACCTGTAAGAAATAATATTTCATTATAAAAAAATAACAACATCCAACAATTTTTTTTGTTGGACGTTGCTTCACGATAGATATACTTGAATCAATTTCATCATTCATTGCTTCATCAAACTCTTGATGCGACAAATAAAATTGGTCATTAAAAAAACTGGCTATTCATGAGAAGTAATATGGTTTAAAATTGGACTCTCATTTGCTTTTGCTTAAATAAATTACCAACTAAAATTTTATAATTCTTTTTATCCACTCGATAAAATATCGCATATGTCTGTCCAATAAGAATACGGTAAGTTGCTTGATCTAAATTATAAAGTTTGGAAACTTCTTCATGCATTTCAGGAAAAATTTTCAATAATTCCAATGCTTGATAAATTACTTGAACAAAATGGTTTATTTTTTCTTCTGAAAGAAAAAGTTCATTCTCCCATTCGGCAATAGTATTTTTTAAACTACCCCGAAAGCTTTCAGTATAAATAATTTCAAACTCTCTCATCTACTTACCCCAACCATACTTTCCAAATTCCTTTTTCATTTCCTCCTCAGAGACTGTATGATTTGTTTCAAAATCCGCAAAACTTTCTTCAATTATCTGACGATCATGTTCTTTAGCTACTTGTTGTGTATCTATAATGTAGTAATTATCTTTCTTTTGATAATTTAATATGTCCCCTTCTTCCAATCCCCACTCTTTAGGCAAAATAGCGCCAACTGAATTCCCAATTTTACGTACTTTTATTTTCCCCATGGTAATTTCCTCCTCGAATTTATGCTTTAATTATAACATGTTATAACAAACATTAAAATTATTTTTAATTATATTACCACTAAAAATACGTATAATTAGATAGCAACGTTCCAGCAAGATTTTTGGATGGAACATTGCTTAATGTTAAATATACTTATAACGACCACGACATTTTTATCACAGACGCTATATTAGCAGATAAAGTTTTCAAATTTTCTTTTCCATCCGTTAAAATTGTTTCTAAGGAAGTAAGTTGAGGAATAATACTAAAAGCAGCAATAATTCCCTCTTCATAAATTGATTCATATCCTTCGTTTAAACTGCCGGCTAAAGCAATCGTAGGAACACCTAATTTCTTTCCAACATGAGAAACAGCTACAGGCGTTTTTCCAAAACGTGTTTGGTAGTTAATGCCACCTTCACCCGTTATTAAAAGATCAGCGTCTTTTAAAGCATCTTCAAGACTTAACATTTCAACTAGTAAATCTCCGCCTCTTTGTAACTTGGCATCTAAAAATCCTAACAAGCCAGCCCCTAATCCACCTGCGGCGCCAGCTCCTGAAGGTGAATCAATATCTGTTCCCATTTGCTTTTGGACAACCTCTGCATAGTGAGCTAAATTTTTATCCAATTGTTCAAGCATTTTCGAATCTCCACCTTTTTGTTGACCATAAATATGAGAAGCACCATTTGGACCCGTTAAAGGATTATCCACATCACATGCAACTCTAAAAGTAACGTCTTTAATACGAGGATGCATGTTAGAAACATCTATAAATTGGAGTTCTTTCAGTCCTTCACCAGTTGGATTAATACTTTTTTTATTCTCATCCAAAAGTTTACCGCCTAAGCTCATAATCATTCCAGCACCGCCATCATTAGTAGCACTACCGCCAATACCTAGGATGATCTCTTCAACTCCCTCATCTAAAGCTGAATATATTAATTCTCCAAAGCCATATGTCGAGGTTTTTAAAGGATTACGATCACTTGGTTCTACTTTATCTAGACCTGAAGAAGCTGCCATTTCAATTACTGCCACTTTTTTATCACCTGTTAAACCATATTGTACTTCCAAAGCTTCGCCTAGCGGACCCTTTACAGTTTCTGTTTTAAAAACGCCACCTGTCGCATCAATGATCGATTGTACCGTTCCTTCTCCTCCATCTGCCATTGGAACTTTTACATAATCTTCATTTGGCAATACTTTTTTAAAACCCTTTTCAATGGCTGTTGCCGCTTCAAGAGATGTCATACTTTCTTTAAATGAATCTGGCGCAATCACAATTTTCATCTTTTAGTTCCTTTCTGTTTTATAAATCTATCCTATTATGCCAAAAATAACAACTGAAACAACAGTAATAGTTAGACCAACGAGCGTTCCATACGAAATGAGCTTTTCCGAGGTATATGTTATTACTTTGACACCTATTATCAAATACTTATTAATAGTGTTAGTAAGTCAAAATGGTGGCAATAATTAATCCCTACTAAACGATTACAAACTTTGTAAAAAAGACAAAATAACTATATCGTTTTTTCTTCTATGGTTCTAACTATTTCTTTATTTCTGCGATATCTATAGCGTTTCATCAAAGTTCTAACAGCTAACCCGCTCTTTACTTACAATGCGACAATAACTGCTTGATATTCATTAATTGAACGTAATGAGGACTCACGACTTTCTATAGTATATAAACGTGCACGAAACAGTTGCTCAGTAACTTTCTAAAAGTTTAGTAATTTTTCTTTCTAAAAAAGATTCTATCGGTTCTAATTTTAATTGGTAAATAGCATCACGAATTGTTAATACACTTGTGATTTTAACATCCCTCCGTTTAGTTTATCTTTATAAGTTAATAGAGATTCATTAAGTCCATTATTGAAATTTTCATCTAGCCTTTTAATAAGCACCTACACTTTTTATTGATTTACACTTATATTTGTTATTACGACATTACTGACATTCATTACATTTGTCTAATAAAAAAGCTTCCCTTAAAGTAAAGGAAGCATAAGATCTTAGTCTGTATTTATAACTAAATTCTTAATCTGTCAAAGAACCAAGCACTTTCATTAATTTTGCTTTTTTTTCAAATCCAATGCCTGGAACATCTGGCAATCTAACATATCCATCTACAACTTCGATATCATCTGCAAACCCGCCAAATGGCTGAAAAATTCCTGGATAAGATTCATTACCGCCTAACTTCAAACCTGCAGCAATATTTAGTGACATTTGGTGTCCTCCGTGGGGGATGCAACGACGTGACGACCACCCATGTTCTCTTAACATATCTAATATTCGCAAATATTCAACTAAGCCGTAACTAAGTGCACAATCAAATTGTAAATAATCGATATCAGGTCTCATTCCGCCGTACCTAATTAAATTTCTAGCATCTTGAACCGAAAAGAGGTTTTCTCCTGTTGCCATTGGGTTTTTATAGTATTTAGCCAATTCAGCCTGTAAATCAAAGTCTAATGGATCTCCAGCCTCTTCATACCAAAATAAATTATAAGGCTCTAAAGCTTTAGCATATTCAATAGCTGTTTTCAAATCTAGTCGACCATTTGCATCAACTGCTAAGTTTTCGCCCGAAGGTACAACTTGCAGAGCAGATTCAATACGACGAAAGTCTTCTTTCAAAGAGTTACCAATTTTCATTTTGACAACTGAATACCCCATATTTAAATAACCTTTTAATTCTTCTTGAAGTTTTGTATCGTTTTTACCAGGTTGGTAATATCCACCAGCAGCGTAGACAAATACTTTATTATCTGGAATTCCATCACCGTAACGCTCGGATAGCAATTGATATAATGGTTTTTCTTCAATTTTTGCAACAGCATCCCAAATAGCCATATCAATTGTACCTATTGCCACAGCTCTTTCCCCATGCCCGCCTGGTTTTTCACCTGTCATCATAATATTCCAAAGTTTAAATGGGTCTAAATTTGAACTATCTTCTGTTATATAATCCTCAGAGTTTGCATCCATAATTCTTGGGATCATCCGTTTATGAATAATCCCACTTGGTGCATAACGACCATTTGAATTAAATCCATATCCTATTACTGGCTTTCCATTTTTAATAACATCGGTAACCACTGCAACTGCTGAAACATCCATTTTCGTAAAATCAATGTATGCATTTTGAATATCTGAATTAATAGGTACTGCTTTTTCTTTGATTTCTACTATCTTCATTATATACCTCCGTATATGTTCTAATTTAAAATTAGATTTAAATAACTAAACTATCAATAAATCGATTTAATAAGAACGCTACTTCTTTTTCCAAACTATGAGGTTCTGAGTAGTAAATATATCTTTTAAACTATTAATCAACACACCAATAGTTAAACTATGGTTATTTTTCAAACCTTAAGCAATATAATTGTGTCGATATATTAAAAAATCAACCGTTTCTTCTACCTGTTTTTGGGTATTTGAATTTAATTTTTATCAAATTTTCAATTTAACGTTACTGCATATTCTTTCCAAACCTAAAACCTAATTCCATAGCTGAAATCATAGAAACGTCACTTGCTATTCCCTGTCCAGCAATATCAAAAGCTGTACCATGATCCACAGAAGTCCGTATTATTGGAAGACCTAAGGTAACGTTAACCCCTTTATCAAAAGCCATCAGTTTCATAGGGATATGGCCTTGATCATGGTACATAGCTACAACAATATCATATTGTCCTTGTGTAGCCTTTAGGAATACCGTATCAGGCGGCACAGGTCCCATTATATTTTTACCTTCTTTTTGCTTTTCTTTGACAGCTGGTTCGATTTTTTCGATTTCTTCATCCCCAAATAGACCAGCTTCTCCGCTATGTGGATTTAATCCAGCCACAGCTATTTTGGGTTCTTCAATGCCTAATTTGTTCATTGCATCTTCTGCCAGATCTATACATTCCATTACACGTTCCTTTGCCGCTAAATCACAAGCCTTTCTTAGAGGAACATGGGTAGATACATGGACAACACTTAATTTTTCACTCCACAGCATCATCGTATATTTTTTAGTATTAGTTAAGTAAGCAAAAATTTCTGTATGACCATCAAAATTATGACCACCTTTGTGTAAAGCTTCCTTATTCAGTGGTGCAGTCACAACGGGACCTATATCACCTTTAAGTGAAAGTTCTACTGCCTTTTCAATGTATCTATACGCAGCATCACCAGCAACTGCACTTACCTTTCCTATCATGTCTTGCGTAAAATCAATATCAACTACATTAAACAAATTTATATAGCCAGCTCTAAAGTCTTGAATACCATCTATAACATTTAACTTACTTGGAATATTCAAAATATCCATATAATATTCAATAATACTCTTAGACCCAAAGATAACAGTATTATCTTTATAGTGGTCTTGTTCAACTGCTTTTAGGCTTATTTCAGGACCAATCCCTGCAAAATCGCCCATTGTTATACCTATAATTGTATTCATTTTTATTCACCTTTCTTCTTGTTTTAAACTTAAATACAAAGAATCTTTATTGCCAAAGGCGCCTGCTTTCGTAATAACTACCATTCCGTCATGTTTACCACCAACTAAGCGACTTTCAACAATTCCTGTAGTTAACTCTTCTTGTATTTTACATCCCTTTCCGTCTAATTCATTTATCACTTCAATAGCTATGTCGCCTCCAGTTAAAAATAAGCTGGAAACGGGAGTGATCGGTAGTACATTTTTTGTAATTTTTGCTAATGTTTCTTTAATAATACGACTAACTTCTCTTTTATCCATAATATCTAAACTTTTAAATAATTCGATTGTTTCCAGGTAATCTTGCTTTTTTCTAGTTACCGTTATAATTGTATCTAAGCCATTTGCAAGACTTTCACATACTATTTTCGTATATTTTTCTATTCTATTCTCGATAATTAGATCATTAATTTCTATATTTATTACATTGAACCCTTTATTTTTGGCATAGTCCATTTGCTCCAAACTAACTTCACTAATGCTTCCTACAACCGATAAAGTTGGTAATTCTTCTTTTTTAAATAAATATTCAGCTAAACCGGCTGACCCGACATATAAAATTCTACGTGATTCATCTCTAGTTAGTTCTCTGATTTTTTTCAAATCTCTTTCTTCTTCGATATCAAAGACTTGAAACCTATCTTCAGGAAAATGTTGTAAATCTTCAAGCTCTTCGGTAGAAATATTCTTAATTGGTTCATTAAATTCCGCTTTTAAAATCTCACAAATATTATCTGTCCAAATAGGTGTTAATGGATCATTAGCTATTTCTGTTTCCATAAGTGGCGCTTCGCTAAGATAGTGAATGGCGTTTTTAGTAGTCCGGTTAATTTTAGGGAATGCCGGTGCCATAACAACGAGATCTGGCGAGTAAATATCCAACATCGCATGAATTTCTTTAGCGACGTTTCCTCTAAGTGTTGAGTCAATCTTTTTGTATACAACAGAAAATTGGTTTTTTTCCAACAAATCAGACGTAAGTGTTCTTACCTTTTGATAAGCATCTTCTCCTGATAATCCCCGAGACTCAGTATCTAAAACCACGGAATTTTCTACACTTTCTTTAGACGGGAACAATAAAACATCAACATTAATATTATTTTTTTTTAATTGAACTCCTGTATCGTTAGAACCTGTGAAGTCATCTGCTACAACTAAATATTTATTTTCCATTTATAGCTTCCTCACTTTTTATTATTTCGATTTTAATACTTGATCAAACAACTCACTAAAAAATTCGTGTTATTAAGTATTATACCATTGTCAAAGTAGAACATTAAAATAACGATCACTTTTTTTCCTTTAAATAATCTAACTCTTCCACAGTACTTTTACGACCTAAAATCTTATTACGGTAAGGAAAACGACCGAATTTTTTTATGGTTTCATAATGTTCTTTTGCATATTTATACCTTTTTTCAAGTCCTTCTTCTTGAAATAATTTCATCGAAAAATTTTCTTGAATAAGCAATGACTCAGAGTGCATAAATGGCATATAGAGAAATGATTTTTCACTATTAGTGAGCGCGCTTACATCATTTGACTTTATTGCTTCTTGTGCCAAAGTTAAAGCCATATCATCACTTGCAAAAGATTCAAGATTATCTCTATATATATTTCTCGAAAACTGATCTAATACGATAATCTCTGCAAGTCGTCCTCTAATGGAGCTTCGCCAATGGTAAAGCTCTCCCGCCTTAGCTTTTTTCACAGTATCTCCAAAACGTTCTCTAATTAATTGATCTAAAGTAAAATCAGGGCTAAACCAATCCTTTTTGGACAATTCTTCAAACCAAAAATATAAAACACCTTCGAATTGACTATCTTCCATAAAACTTTCTCCTCGCTAAATAATATTTTTCCCTAAACTCTTTATTTCCTCTTGCTCATGTTACATTGAGCTACCTACTATATAAGCTGAATCAATGACTTTAATAGCTTCTTTGGATATTCTTCTTGAACATTTGCCAATTTATTTGTTGTTACTTGTTCAACAATTTTTCCATTACTTAAAAACATCACCTCGTCACACAAATACGTAACTGTTTCTAGGTCATGTGCAATAAATAAACAGGTCATATCAAACTTTGTTTTAAGTTTATAAAGTAATTCCAAAATATGAACCTGTATAGAAGCGTCAAGTGAACTGATAGCTTCGTCCAAAATAATAAATTTTGGCTTTGTACTGATAGCTCTTGCTATACATACTCTTTGTAGTTGCCCAGCACTTAATTCGTGCGGATAACAATCAAGCAATGATAATGGTAACTCAACTTCTTTCATTAAATTTACCGCTTTTTCATAAAGTGAAGCTCTTTTATACACAACTCTTAAAGGCTCTTTAAGTACATCTATTATTTTGAAGTTAGGGTTCACTGAAGAAGTATAATCCTGAAATACAACACTCACTTGTCCTTGATTTTCTTTCCTCCATGATTTTAGTTTTTCTCCCTCGAACAATACGTCCCCTTTATCTATATTCTCTAACCCTAACAGTAATCTACTTAAAGTACTTTTGCCACCTCCACTTTCTCCAACTAGCGCTACCCAGTTTCCTTTTTTTATATAAAAAGTTACACCATCCAATACTTGCAACTTTGTTTTTCTTAAATGATCTCTTCTTTTAGGATAACTCTTATATAAATTTTTTACTTCAATCATAAAAAGACGCACCTCTTACGGCTTTTTTAAAAGAACAAGAAAGTTGTCTTCTTGCCAGTACTAACTGCTTTGTGTAGTTTTCTTCTGGATAGTAAAAGATTTTGTCAATATTGCCCTCTTCTATCTTTTCTCCTTCTCTCATTACAAGTATATCTTGTGCTAGCTGTTGGATAACTCCTAAATCATGAGAGATAAAAATAATTGAAAGATTTAGTTGCTCCCTGAGACTTTGAAAAGTTGAGACCATTCTACTTTGGCTAATAGCATCTAAAGCAGTAGTCGGTTCGTCTGCGATGATAACATCTGGTTTTAAAGCAACTGTAATAGCAACCATACACCGTTGTAACATTCCACCTGATAGTTGATGCGGGTATTTTTTCAGCACTTGTTTCGGCTCTTTTATATTTAGTTTTTTTAATTTTTCTAAAGAAAGTAGGGTTGCTTCTTTCTTAGAAATCTCTAAATTTTCACATAAAGTTTCTTTCATTTGAGCTCCTAATGTGTACAAGGGGTCAAATGCTGATGACGCATCTTGTAATATTAAGCTAATATATCGCCCTCTCACTTTTCTAATAGCTTCTTTTTTTATTTCTAATATGTTGATACCATTAAAAATCACTTTTCCCGAAACAAGAAACCAAGGATCAGTAATTCCTAACATCCCCTTTACGGACATAGTTTTTCCACTGCCGCTTTCTCCCACGATCCCAAGGCAACTATCATGCTTCAATTTAAATGATAGATTTTTAACAATAATTTTGTTGGTTCTGGTATCTGTAATAAATAGGTTTTTTACTTCTAATAACGACAAGTTATCACCTCATTAACTCTTATTTTTTACATTAAGGGCCTTTTGTAAGCCATCCCCTAAAAAATTAAAAGCGGCTACCACTGAAAGTATCGCAAGTCCGGGTGGAATCATTACTTCTGGGCGAACTGCCATTACATTCTTAGCTTCATTTAACATCATTCCCCATTCTGGAGTAGGTGCTTGTATACCAAGACCCAGAAAAGATAAAGCTGAAATTGATAAAATAACAGATCCAATGTTAAGCGTAGCAAGAACAAATATTTCTCCAAAAATATTACGCATAATATGGTGTTTTATAATATGCCAATTACTATAACCAGCTACACGAGCAAATTGTATATAATTATTTTCTGTGTATTTTATCACTACCGAACGAATCATACGCGTATACCAAGCCCATTTTGCAATAACTCCAGCAATCACTATATGAAGCATTTTTGGCCCTATTATTCCAACGATCGCTAATATCATAATTTCACTTGGAAAAGATAAAAAAACATCGCATAATCGCATGATTATTTCATCTATTGCTCCATGAAATAATCCAGAAATTACTCCTAGCAAAATTCCAACTAACATAGTAGCTGCCATTGTTATAAAAGCTAAGAAAACAGTCGTTCGAACACCATATATTAAACGCGAAAAAATACAACGTCCAAGGTGATCTGTTCCCAAAGGATAGGAACTACTTATCTTAGCAAACTTTTCATTTACATTGATAGCAATCGGGTTATGGGGGGCTATCAATGGGGCCAATAAACCTGCCAATATTACAATAACTAAAAAAATCGCACAAATCATTGTGAAACGATCCTTCATTAACTTAGCTATGCTTGTCATACCTATGCCTCTTTTCTTAACCTTGGGTCCAATAATACGGTGAATATATCTACCAATAAATTACAAACAATAAATAAAACCGCCATCAAAAAAACGTAAGCTTGTATTATTGGGTAATCTTGATTAAATATTGCTGTTACACACAATCTTCCTATTCCTGGCCATGCAAATATATTCTCTATTATCACAGTACCAGCAATCAATTTGGGTATAGACATTCCTAGTGCTGTAATCGAAAGTTGAAGCGAATTTTTTAAAAGATGCTTTATAATACTCCCCTCTTTTAACCCACGTGCTTTTGCGTACAAAACAAAATTTTCCCTTTTATTTTGTATTATATTATTACGTAAAATTCTTACATAAGTAGATATATAAGCTAGAGCTAAGGTAACTCCTGGCAGTATGATAGATCCCAGTGATTCCATACCACTTGTTGGCAATAGGTTTAAATTTACAGAAAAAAACCAAATTAGCAATAAACCGACCCAAAAACTTGGCATCGCTTCTCCTAAAAAAATACATATTCTAATTACCTTATCAATTATACCTTCTTCAAAAATTATACAAGCGATTGCAAGAAGTACACTCATAAGAATGATAATAGTAAAAGAAAAAAGAGCCAAAAGTAATGTCGCTGGTATTGCTTGTTTCACTTCTTCCACTACGGGTTCGCCGTTAATAAAACTATTCCCAAAATCGCCTTTTAAACTACTTGTAATCCAAATGATAAATCTTTTTAGAAAAGGTTTGTCAAGATCAAGTTCCTCTCTCATTTCTGTAACAGCTTCTTTTGTTGGAGTAACCCCATTAACGCGTAAGGCAACTTCTGCTGGATCACTTTCTCCCGAATTAATTAAAATAAACGATAAAAATAATATCCCAATCAATATAGGAAAAATACTTATAACCCTCTTTATAATATAGCGCCTCATTTACTCCTCCTTTATTTCTAAATGAACCAATTTCATAATTCACTTTTCTAGAAAAGCAAACACTCATCCAATTTCGAATTGTGTAATTTTTTCGAAATTCTATGACTATTTCTTTTCCTTTGTTGCCCTAGTAACACGTTGATTGGCAAAGTTTCGCGCATTATAAGTGAGTTGGATCAAGTGATAAAAAGCAATCGCATGACTGGGTCGATAAAAACGGGTATTGTCTAGCTGATAGTTCCCTTTTAAATAGCCGTTGACACGTTCGACACTGCTTCGTTCATTGTATTTCAATTTCCAGGCACGTGTCCCTCGAGCGGGATGGTTATACTTTCTTGGGTCGTTCATTTGTTTGACCTTGATGACTTTTTGGCAAAGTCCTTCGTGCTGTAGTGGACAATCTCTACAATAACTTTCGGGTCGAGCATATTTCAATGCACCCTATCTTTTATCATAACTGTCATATTTATAACTATATTCAAGCAGACAGGTCGGTGCGTAGTGAGCGTCTACTTCGCCATCGTTTTTCGCTATTTTCTTCAATGGAATGATCGGTTCGAGGTCTAAGGCGTGACATTCCTGATAGATTTCTTTGGCGTCATAGCCTTTGTCTAAAGAGAAATAGGGGGCTTCTTTTTTTGTTTTTAACCCTTCTGACGTCTTGCGAATAGTGGGAATCGCTAAAGTCACATCTGAAGCAAAAGCAGAAGCAATATACATGTTTAAAATATATTGGCTTTTCGTAGAAATCGCGAGTGTCCCTTTGTAGCCAAACCAAAAATAATTCTTGCCTTGACTATTTTTCTTCACGCCCCATGAAGCATAAGAAGGTATAGTGTCAAGAATGGCTTCTGTAGTCATGCTTCGTTGCGCTTCAGTCGATGGGAGTTTTGGATTATCTGTTTTTACAGGCTTTGTCCGTGCTTCGATCGAAGTAACATCAATCGCCACATTTTCTGTGAAAATGTCCAATTCTTCATGAATGAGTTGAAGTAGTTGCTGGTTCATCCTTTCCAAAACCGAAAGATGATTTGCCAAAACCGCCATCACTCGCGAATAAGTGGCTTCTGAAGGAATGGGTTCAGAATAAACTTAGTTTCAAGCGTAAATCACTTTTCAACCGTTGAATCAAGGCCTTTTGTGTAGGAATCTTCTGGTCAATACGAGCCATTAAGGAGCGAAGAAGGGCTTCATAGCTTACTGTAATCGACGGTCCGACATTCGAATCTTTTTGGAATAAATTTAACACTTTTGTCCAATCGATTGGGGAGAAAATTTCTTTGTACTTCTCCTGAATATCCAATTTTTCTAAATAATCGATGTCAAATAAGGTTGGTTGTTGTATAATAGACATAAGGGATCCCTCCTGAAGTACTTGTCTGTCTAGGACAACCTAATTGTACCATATGGGGAGGTTCCTTTTTTGTGTTTTTTTAACGTATTGTCACATCAAGGATTGAACAAGACAATGAATTATGAAATTAATTCAAATAAAATTTACTAAAATAATAGATCTATCACCTTCGCTCAAAAATCAATCTGTTTTGAAGTACATCTTTTCAAATGGAATTTCATATTGGGAGACATTAAAGGATACGCCCTTTAGTTCTGAAGTATATACAGCCTTTGTACGCGAATAAGTGAGTGGTATATACACAGCTTCATCATGAATATAATTTAAAATCTCAGCATACATATCCTCTCTTTTTCCCTCATCATTTTCAATCATGAGTTTCGTAATAGTATCATCTAACCATGGTTTTTTATTTAAACCCGTTTGTGCTTGATAATCACCATGAGCTGGTATTCTCCATGAAGATAAATAAGATTGCGGGTCATAAGGCTTTCCCCAAGACAAAGAATATTGTAAATCAAAATCCCCAGATTTTTGTCTATCTAAAAACGATTGTTTTTGTTCACCTATTATATTTAATTCTACTCCAATTTTTCTTAAATCATTCTGTAAATATTCGCTGATTGTTTTTTCTTGAGCGTTATCAGAATTATAATAAAGGCTTAGTTCTAACTTTTCTCCTTCTTTATAACGATCCCCTTCACTATTAGCTTCCCAGCCTGCATCATCTAAAAGTTCACTTGCTCTATCAGGTTCATAATTTCTTTCCTTCAAATTAAGATCACTATAAGGAACAGTCGAAGAAAATAATGTGGGAGCTACAGATTCTGTTCCATTTAAAGCCCCCTTAGCAAGTGTTTGTTTATCAATTGCATACTGTAACGCTTCTCTAACTCTAATATCTTTTGTAAATGGACGATTCGAATTCAATAAAATAGCTCTAGAAGCGATAGGGTCACTCATCGCTATTTCGTAGTCGTTTTGTTCTTCCATTACTTTAAGTGAATCAGAATCAATCATATCTCCGTCAGATCCAAATATCAGATCAATTTCGTCATTTTCAAGAGCCAATAAAGTTGATTGGTGATCTGGCATAACTCTCCACTTGACAGAATCGACTTTAGGTTTTTCACCCCAATAATCCTCGTTTACTGTAAACAAGGCAGATTGCTCTTTATCATGTTTATCTAAAGTCCATGGACCAGTGCCAGCATAACTGTTCACCCCGTTCTTTGTTTTTCCATCAATAAATGAGTTAGGCGAAACAAAACGAAACGGACGAGTCAATCCTAATTCAGTGAGCGTTGGATAATATGGATGTTTTAAAACGAGTTTGTAAGTATATTCATCCACTACTTTATTTTCTTTTATTTCGTTCACCATATCGAGCCAAGCATGTCTTTCTTTATTTTCTAAAATTGCATCCATATTAAGTTTAACAGCTTCAGCGTTAAATTTTTCTCCATCAGAAAAATTAACATCTTCTCTCAAATAAAATGTATACTCTAGTCCATCATCAGAAATATCCCAATCTTTTGCTAACCATGGCTTTATTCCTTCTTCTGTATTAACAACAAGTGGCTCAAATACCATATTTTGAGCAACCATTTCTCCACTATATAGATGGGGATTAATATCACGAATGTCTTTTGTACTTGCATAAATAATTTGGTCTTTAGAATCCTGTTCATTATTATTATTTGTACACGACGTTAATACAAGTACAAATAATAAAAGTGATAAAAGAAACCCTGTATTTGCTCTTTTTATTTTACCTCACTCCAATTAATAAATAAGTTTTATAAAGCCGTCAGTAATACTATAGCTTATAGTTATTACTTTTTCTACTTGATTAAAAAGCTTAGAAAAATAAACATGTAGAATATAAAAAAGTATGTATTAAATTATTTTGTAAATAAGCTTTCAGCTTTCTAATTTTGAATAAAAAAGATACTCTTTCCCCCTCTTGATAAAACCACAAACATAATGCAAAAAGAAGAAGTATAGAGTATCTTAGTTTCTTAAATTATTTTGCTTTCACTATTACTCCTACGCCATCAGGGATAATTGAAATTTTAGAATCTTTATGGCCTAAAATTTCATCTGCTTTTTCTATTGCTTCTTCAATAGTGGTTGCATAAGTCATTCTAAAAGTTTCCACCATTTCTTTGGGTGCTTCTGATACATAAATAACATGGAATTTTTGTAAAATTCTAATAAAAATTTGAGATTGCCATTGATCTGGGATTGTTTCGTCTTTCGGTGTTTGAAGAAAATCTTCCATCATATCATCTAATTTTCTGTCGTTATCAAATGTATTATAAAAACCTTCCCCGCCATGCCCGTCTTCTGCACGAGCAGCAATAATGATAACTCCACCTTCATTTGTCATAGCTTCTGCAGGAGTCATTCCTTTAACGGATTGGTAAATATTTTGATCTATAGGGTACCCGCCATTTGAAGTAATAGTAATGTCTACTTTTTCAGGTTCAGCTCCTGCTAATTCTGATAAAAAGTTAGTTCCGTCCAAGTGAGCTTTTTCCATATCGCCAGCAACGGCATAAATAATATCTTTTTCAGAATTAAGCACTACATTAAAGATAAA
>NZ_BSUG01000022.1 GCF_030161475.1 Tetragenococcus halophilus subsp. flandriensis
GTAAGATGTTAGGACCAGTATTAGAAGAATTAGAAGCAGAATTTGCACCTGAAATTAAAATTGCAAAGTTGAACATTGACGAAAACAATGTAATAGCTAGTCAACTGGGCATTATGAGCATTCCTACCATGGTTTTATATAAAGATGGTCAGCCTATTGAAAAAATAGTTGGCTACCAACCAAAAGAAGTACTAAAAGAGTATTTAATGGAAAAAGTAACAGCAGAATAATTACTATTATGAGGAGGAAAAAAAGGTTCGAGAAAAACGGCAACTCCCTGGTTCTGACGGCGGTCGATGGTGAATTAAAAGTTCTGATGGGTATCCGCGACCAAGTCCGTCCAGGTGTGAAACAGGATCTTCAAAACTTGAAAGAGTTGGGTGTGAAAAACCTCGTCGTCCTTTCTGGTGACAACCAAGGAACCGTTGACTTGGTTGCGAAAGAACTCGGTTTGACGGAAGCACATGGACACATGTTGCCGGAAGATAAGTCGGCACACATTGAAAAATTACAAAAAGAAGGCCAGATCGTCGCTTTTGTAGGGGATGGCGTGAATGACAGCCCGTCATTGGCTTTGGCGGATATCGGAATCGCGATGGGCAGCGGAACAGATGTAGCGATAGAAACGTCTGACGTTGTCTTGATGAACTCGGATTTCAGCCGTTTGCCGCATGCACTAGGGCTGACGAAATCAACTGCGAGCAATATGAAACAAAATATCCTTATTGCAATCGGTGTCGTGTTGGTCTTGTTGGCTAGTCTCTTATTTAGCGAATGGATGAACATGTCAATTGGAATGTTGGTTCATGAAGCCAGTATCTTGGTGGTTATCTTCAACGGCATGAGATTGTTGAAGTATCGCTTAAGAGGTGACAGATATAATGTGAAAACGGGTGTAGAAGAAATCGAAACAGCTGAATAAGAATGAATGACGAAGGAGAATGTAAAATGGACAAATATACTGAAATACACGAAAAACTAGATTTTTTACTCGAAGACCATGGAGTTAAGTTTGATGACAGCCGTTTGGATAAACAGACCCTTCATTCCCTCCATGTAAAAGCAGACAAGCTATTGAAAGCCCACAAGTGTACCATTCCTGAAGGAGATGAGTCTGTGGGAGCTTTACAACCTAAGCTGGACATGCTGATATCCGGACATGGGAAAAGGTTCGATGATTCCGGTTTGGATTTGAAAAATCTAGATACTGTGATTGAAAAATTGAAGGTGTTGACGGATGCCCATGGTGAACACAGGAAAGATTGAACACTACTTTCAAAATCTTTTCTGTACCAGAACTTATTTAAATTCCGGCCCTCAGCCGATGATTGTTTGAAATTCTTGATGCCGCTCAATTTTTAGAGGGACATTTGTCGATATACTTTAATCAGCGGATAAGGAAGTCATCCTTCACTGTAACCATTAAAATCTAATTGGAGGCAATAAATATGAAAATGAATGTAAAAGCTATACTTGGAGTGACAGCAGCAGGAGCTGGGTTGTTTTTCGCGAATCCCCTGACCGTAGAAGCTCACTGTGACACAGAACAAGGCCCCGTGTATGAATCCCTGCAGGCTTCTTTGGAAGACGGAAACTTTGACCATATCGCCCACTGGGTGCCGGAGGAACAAGAAGAGGAATTAAAAGACTATTACGACCGCGCCCTGTCCGTTAAAGATAAGACAGAAGATAAAGAAATCAATGCCTTAGCTGAGGATTACGTCTTTGAAAACTTCGTCCGTATCCATCGAGCAGGAGAAGGCGCACCTTACACAGGAATCAGCGAAGAGCCCGTTGATCCAGGCATCGCAGCAGCTGATGAGAGTATTGCCCGGGAAAGCTTAGCACCGCTTGAAGAAGGAGGTTTCGTGACAGCTGAAAACCGTGAACATGTTGAAGAAGTCTTCACGGACCTGCTCGAAACAAAAGACTTTGAGATAGCTGACACGGAAGCTGGCCGTGAATACGTTGAAGACTACGTCACATTCACCCACTTATTTGAAGAAGGCCATGAAGAAGAGCACGATTCCCAGACAGAAAAATATGATACTTATGAAGAAGAGCATGATGCTCATGCAGAAGAGGTACATCAAGAGGAAACTAAAGGGAATTGGTTCACTAACCTGTTCAGCAGCTGGTTTTAAGCAGTAAGCTTTGACAGAAGAATATTCAGAAAAAATTGTCGGTCAAGTTTCTAAGGTGAACAAAAGGACTACTGAAACAAAATGAATTCTTTAAAGGAGAGATGGCGTATGTCTAAAGCAGTAATTGCACTAGAAACATTATCCTGCCCATCCTGTTTGAAAAAAATTGAGAATGCTGTTAAGGGACTCAATGGTATTGATCAGAACAGCGTAAGAGGGGTATTCAACGTTAGCAAAATCAGAATTGATTTTGATGAAAAAATGGTGACAATAGAAGACGTCGAAAAAGTGATTGAAGATTTGGGTTATCCAGTCATCAAATCAAAAGTGAAAGCAGCTTAACCAAACATAAGAAGCTGGCTCAAATAAACCAGTCTTGGATACGGAGTTCAACCAGCTACGCGAAGTAACCCATAATTATACCGTTCCTAAAAATGCTTGCATGCCACACGCTACGGTATACAAGCTTTTAGCTGAAGCAGAGGAAGCATACCAAATTTAATTTAGTTTTTTATAAAAAAAGCAAATAGATTCTCTAAACTTGATGGTCATCAAGTTCAACGATTCAAATGTACCGTATACTTTAAATGTAAGATAAACAAAGGGAATAACAACATAAAACTAATTTTAAAAAGGAGAAATAAACTATGTCTAAAGCAACCATTAAACTAGAAACCCTATCTTGTCCTTCCTGCTTACAAAAAATTGAAAGTGCCGTAAAAGGACTGGATGGAATCGACAAAAACAGTGTAAAAGTCTTGTTCAACTCGAGT
>NZ_BSUG01000023.1 GCF_030161475.1 Tetragenococcus halophilus subsp. flandriensis
CGCGCTCTAAGTTTTGAGCGCGTGCTTTAGCTTTGTCCCCGCTCCTCCTCACTGCTAATCATAAAGCGTTTGGAAGAGAATAATAGGGGTTTTTTTCAAACTGTCCTTGACATAGGGTCCACTTTATAGTATAACGCAAACAAGAGGCATTTTTTAAATAAAGTATTAATCAACACGATTAATAGGTTCACCCTTGGCAAAAGCTGTGATATTATCTTGAATCAATGAAACGAGACGTTTTCTTGTTTCTAATCCGCGCCAGCCCATGTGAGGCGTTATGATGACATTGTCCATATCATATAGTGGACTGTCATCAGGCAGTGGTTCTTTTTCTTGGACGTCTAGACCAGCGCCAGCAATATCCCCATTTTGGATGGCTTGAATCAGTGCTTTTTCATCAACTAAACCGCCACGTGCTGTGTTGATCAAATATGCACTAGACTTCATCATTGCGAGTGTATCTTGCTTTATTGTATGTTTGGTTTCCTCATTTAATGGACAATTTAGGGAAATAAAGTCGCTTTGTTTAAAGAGTTCTTCTTTTGTCGTAAAATGTATCCCATCTTGATCTTGGCGTGGTGTACGGGTCGCTACTAAAATGTTCATACCTAAAGCTTGGGCTATTTTGATAATTTCTTTACCTACATTACCATAACCAATTACGCCCAATGTTTTTCCATTGACTTCCATATGATCAACCATAAGATGTTTTTGGAAATTATCGTGATTGCCTTCTTCTAACATGCGAATTTGTTTTTGCATGGAGCTAGCTAAATTTAAAATAAACATGATTCCTGTATGTGCAACTCTTTGTGTACTATAAGCAGGAATATTACACAAGATAATTCCTTTTTCATGTACAGCATCCAGGTCGATATTATTAAAACCTGTACCAGCCTCACAAATCATTTTTACGCTATCAGGAAATTTACGAATAATATCACCAGAAACTGGCATTTCTTTAGTGACGACAACGTTAAATCCTTCCACACGTTCCAAGATTTTGTCTTCAGGTGTTTCGTCATAAACAACAACTTCAGAAGCAATATTTGAGTAATCGACGTTTCCATCATAATTTACGACACTGCCGTTTAGTACGACTGTTTTATCATTCATCATTTTATCCTCCGTTTCGACTGAATCTATTCTTACGACTTCATTTTAATATTTATATTTACTAATTACAATTAAAGTCCTTGTTTGATGACTAACGTAATAGATAGAACTGAAAACGTTTTTTAAAAGTGATAGTGGATGTTATACTATCCTTAATAATTATCAAAGGAGGAGTAATAAAGTGCTTAATATTTCCAAAAAAGATATAAAAGAATATTATTCGATGGAAGAGTGTATGGAAGCAGTTCAAGATGCTTTTCGTTTATTTTCCCAGAGAAAAGTAGAGGTTCCTTTAAGAACACAAATTAAAAATGAAGAGGGTACAGGAACCTATTTATGTATGCCGGCCTATTGCCAGGAGTATGACGCTTCTTGTGTTAAAGTGTTAAATATGTTTCCGGGAAATGTAGAAAAAGGATTACCTACCATTAATGCCCAGATTTTAGTTATGGATACTGAAACTGGGGTAATTAATGGCTTAGTGGATGGAACGTATGTGACGCAACTACGAACAGGAGCTGCTAGTGGTGTCGCATTTAGATTATTGGCCAAAAAACATTGTGAAATTGGTGCTTTAATTGGTACAGGCGGGCAAGCAGCCACACAACTTGAAGCGATGTTAACAGCAAAAGAAGTAAAAGAAGTTCGCGTTTATGATCTTGATTTTGAACGGGCACAAAATTTTGCAGAAAGCATGCGTAAATCTTTAGCGAAATTTCCAACTGAAATTATTGCCGTAGCAGATACCAATGA
The DNA here is from genome assembly GCF_030161475.1 of Tetragenococcus halophilus subsp. flandriensis. Lineage (GTDB taxonomy): Bacteria > Bacillota > Bacilli > Lactobacillales > Enterococcaceae > Tetragenococcus > Tetragenococcus halophilus_C. Next base: position 1,870 of record NZ_BSUG01000023.1, read on the forward strand.
AGCCATCGATAACGCTGATTTAATCACAACAGTAACTTCTTCAACCCAAGCTGTTTTTGATGGAAATAAGGTAAAAGCTGGTGCAACGATTTCAGGCGTAGGTTCTTATCAACCACATATGCAAGAAATCCCAGTTGAGCTATTACAGCGGGCTTCAAAAATATATTTTGACTCACAAGAAGCGGTTTTAGCTGAAGCTGGAGATTTACTTGTGCCATTAGACAAAGAGGAGATAACAAAAGATAAATTTACAGGTGACATTGGTCAACTCGCAAGTAATGATTTAGTAGGCAGAGAAAATGATGAAGAGATTATTCTATTTGAAACAGTGGGAATTGCGGCCCAAGACTTGATGACAGCTAAGTCGATTTTTACTAAAGTACAAGAAAATGATTAAAATGAAAAAATTCCTGCCTAAAATAGGCAGGAATTAAAACTGAAATAGTTAAGGTAAACTCAATTTGGTCGTTCTACCACCGTCCACAGTAAAGACTTGTCCGGTAATAAAGCTTGCCTCATCCGCTGCTAGAAAAGCGACAAGAGCAGCGACTTCTTCGGGGGTGCCACTACGACCGATAGGATGAATTTTTCCGATATTTTGTTTAAAAGTTTCTGCATCAGAAGAATTTTCAATCATATCAATATTTAATGCCGTATCGATCCAACCTGGTGCAACAGCATTACAACGAATCCCATCTTCACCATGGTCTACAGCAACAGCGTGAGTTAAACCTTGGATGCCAGCTTTTGCTACACTATAAGCGACGTGTTTAGGGTTGGAAGCTTGTCCTTCCACTGAGCCTGTGTTGACAATATTGCCTTTAGTTTTTCTTAAGTAGGGAAGGGCTGCTTTAATCATTAAAAAAGGTGCAGTAAGATTGACATTCATATTTTTTTGCCAATCTGTAAGCGACATTTCTTCGATGCCTGCTTCTACCATCATCCCAGCATTATTAATCAATATATCAAGCTGGCCTTTTTGTTGGATGACTTCTGCAATAACTTGTGCAGGAACTTCTGGATCAGAAAAGTCAGCTTTAATCGAGTCAAAGTTGCTATCTTCACCACGTTGCGCAGTGATAACCGTGGCCCCTTCAGCTTGTAAACGAGTAGCGATAGCTTGTCCGATACCTGAACGTCCTCCTGTGATTAATGCGACTTTTCCTGCAAAACGCTTTAATGATTGTGTCATGTATTTGTTCCTCCTGCGGATTATGATAAATTTTGTAGATGGGTCTTTTTAAAGTGTTCTTCTTTTAGCCCCATGCCAAGTGTGCGATCTAATGCGATATGTGCAGCCCAAATGAGTGCAATGGCTGTAAGTAAGGGATTAATTTCTACAATGAGATTGATTGCTAGTAGTAAAAAGGGAAGGGTATAGGTATGAAAGAAATTATACACGATTTTTCCAATTCTTTCATTTACAAGATAGGCAGCAATTGCTATGTCTGGTACAAAAAATAGGATAATTAGCAGCAAAATCGAATAGTCGGACTGAAAATAAAAGAACAAGCAAAGAAACAGTAGTAACAGGTTTTCTAAATGGATAGTTATTTTATTCATTTGAAAGCCTTCCTTTCCTTTTATTACTATAAGTGTAACGATTCCAGTAGTGAAGTTCAAGTTTAGTAAGTGAAGAAAAACCAAATAGTTTTTACTAACAGTAAAACGTTTTAACTGACTTTTTGTGTTTAGAAAGATACACTGAGATTAAGTAAGTCAATCGTGAAAAGAAAGGATGTTTTGAATGAAGGCAATTCAAGTAACAAATTATGGTGGACCTGAAGTTGCAAGCGTTCAATCGGTTGATACACCGACTAAAAACAAGGGAGAAGTGTTAGTAAGAGTTGTTGCTTCTAGTGTGAACCCTGTCGACATCAAGCATATGACGCCAGGGACAGTACAAGAAATTGAACAATTTCCCATGATACTCGGCTGGGATATCGCAGGTGTTGTTATGGCAACAGATGAAGATAGCACATTTCAAGCAGGCGATCGAGTTTTGGCTTTACATCCACAAGGAAGTTGGCAACAGGTCGTGTCTGTTCAAGAAAACCAACTGCTAAAATTGCCAGATGATATTGATTTTATTCATGGTGCAAGTATTCCTTTAGGCGCTGTGACTGCTTTACAAGCTTTAAGAAAACTGAAAATAAAGCAAGGAGAAACTTTACTTGTGACAGGAGCGATGGGTTCAGTCGGCGGTTATGCTATTGAATTAGCAAAACAAGCAAAGATTTCTGTCGCTGGGCTGGTTCGAAATCAGGAGCAGAAAACCACTTGCGAAGATTTATTTGATGTGACAATGTATGTAAGCGACGAATCACTTCCGGCCTTTGACACAGTATTTGATACGGCAGGAATTTTAGATCGTACGGAAATCCTTCAGCCCAAAGGACGACTGATTACTGTAAGTGATGACAAAGTGAGTCAAGATGTAGAAGAACATGCTTTGTGGACGGAGCATAATTTTGTTCGTACTAGCCAAGAGGACTTACAAACCATTATTGCTTTGTTTTCTAAAGGAAAATTACACAGCAGAATCGAAGCAGTTTATTCGTTGAATGAGATACAAGAAGCGTTGAAACACGCTAGTCAAAGCGGTAATAACGGTAAAACCATTATCGTTTTTTAATTATCTATAAAGGAGCGTATCATGACGGTCCCCATTTATGAACCCTTAAATACTTTAAAAAAAGTAGCAGAAAATATTTGGATTGTAGACGGTGGACAAATTAAAATGGATGTAGGTCGTTTTAAGGTCCCGTTTTCAACTAGAATGACTATTGTTCGTTTAACTGATCAAAGTTTGTGGTGTCATTCTCCAATCCAAGCTGATGAAGAGCTATTTCAAGAAATTGATCGTTTAGGTAACGTAAAGCATCTAATTTCACCGAATAAAATTCATTACGCCTATATCGGAGAATGGAAAAAACGTTACCCTAATGCTATTGCCTGGTCAAGTCCAGGTGTTGAAAAGCGTGCTGCTAAGCAAGAAATAGAGCTACATTTTGATGATTCATTAAAAGATACTGCACCTTCTTATTGGAAAGATGAAATGGAACAGCTTATCTTTAAAGGAAGCCGTGCTATTGAAGAAGTTGTCTTCTTTCATAAAAGTAGTCGCACATTGATTTTAACGGATTTGATTGAAAACTTTGAACCAAAGCGAACATCAAATAGTTTTTGGCGTATCGTACATAAGTTAGGTGGAATTGCAGATCCTGACGGGAAAACGCCGATAGATTTACGTCTAACTTTTCTCGGAAGAAAGAAAACCGCAAAAGCAGCTTATAAAAAAATGCTTTCTTGGCAACCAGAAAAAATTATTTTGGCACATGGTCTTTGGTATGATAAAAATGGTACTGATGAATTAAAGCGAGCTTTTCGCTGGTTATACAAATAATGAAGGAGTGATTTTATGCAAATGAATGCATGGTCTGTTCAAAAACCGGGAGGAAGTGAACAGTTAACATTAGTTAAAAGACAAGTTCCCGTCCCAGAAAAAGGAGAACTTTTGATTGAAGTTTCCTATGCGGGAATTAACCGTTTAGATATTTTAACGCGAGAAAACCCGGCAATGGAAAAGCCTTATCCTATTTTAGGTGTTGAAGTGAGTGGTGTGGTAAAAGAAAACCATTCTAATAATCCTTCACTCGAACCGGGCACAAAGGTAGCAGGTTTAGTAAAAAAAGACGCCTATGCAGAATATGCCATTATTCCAGCAGGTAGAGCGATTATTTTACCCGATGAGATGTCTTTAAAAGAAGGAGCAGCTATACCTGAAGTGTTTTTGACCGCTTATCAAACGATGTATTGGTTAGGCAGATTACAAAGAGGAGAAACTATTTTAATCCATGCTGGCGCAAGTGGTGTGGGAACAGCAGCAATCCAGATGGCTAGAAAAATTAGTGATGCTCGTATTATTGTGACAGCTGGTTCGCAAGAGAAACTGGATTTTTGTCGTGAATTAGGTGCAGATGTCACGATCAATTATAAAGAAGAAAACTTTGATGAGGTCGTTCAAAAAGAAACGGACGGACATGGCGCAGACGTTATCCTAGATTTTATTGGCGCAACTTATTGGCATAAAAATGTTAACAGTGCCGCAGTTGATGCCCGCTGGATTTTCATTGGAACACTTGGTGGCGTAGAAGTGGATCATGTTGATCTAAGTGCTTTTCTTGGCAAACGTATTTCTTTTATTGGTACCGGATTGTCACCGCGCTCAGATGATTACAAAGCAGAATTAGCCGCTGATTTTCAAAAAACGGTTATTCCTTATTTTCAAGCCGGAAAAATAAAACCGATTATCCATCAAACTTATGCTTTTGAAGATGTAGCAAAAGCGCATCAAGCGATGGAAAATAGTGAAAATATTGGGAAATTGTTAATTGAGGTAAGAGACGCTTAAAAATAATCCCCTTCGAAAGTCTAAACTGAAATTTAGCTTTTGGAGGGGATTTATTTTTGTTGCAATTATCTTAATCGTTATAACATAATAAGGTTAAAAGTGAGTTTCGTCAACATCGATTTTAGCTAAAGCTTCATTAATACTTTTCAGCTCGCTATTACTTAACTCAATTTCCGTGCCACCTAAGTTTTCTTTTAGACGATGTAATTTTGTTGTGCCTGGAATTGGGATAATAAATGGTTTTTGCGCCAATTCCCAAGCGAAAACAATTTGTGCAGAGGTAGCATTTTTTTGCTTGGCAACATTTGCGATAACATCAAGTAATGCTTGGTTATGATCGATTACTTCGGGTTTAAAACGCCCCATGAAATTTCGAAAATCTCCTTTTGGGAAAGTTGTATCTTTTGTATACTTCCCGCTTAAAAAGCCATTTCCTAAAGGACTATAAGCAACAAAAGATAAACCTAGTTCTTCACATAAATCAAATAGTTCATTTTCAGGTTTACGCCAAACCATTGAATATTGGTTTTCAATGGCTACAAGTGGGCAAACTGCGTGTGCCCGACGAATGTAATCAATTGGTGCGTTTGAAAGTCCCCAAGCTCGTATCTTTCCTTCTTCTATAAGCTCTTTCATTGTTTGCGCAACCGTTTCTGGTTCAACATCTGGATCAACTCGATGTTGGTAATATAAATCAATGGTATCAGTCCGAAGTCGCTTTAATGAACCTTCTAATTGTTCACGTATCGAATCGGGTTGACTGTTTAAAACATTTTGGGGTTGTCCATCCACAACCTCTTGTCCCGTAATACCAAATTTTGTAGCAATAACAACTTGGTCACGAATAGGCTCGAAAGCTTCTCCAAGTAATATTTCGTTTTCTTCTCCGTAAACAACTGCAGTATCAAAAAAATTATAGCCTAATTCGACAGCTTCTCGTAAAAGTTTTACCATCTCCCCACGGTCAGCCTGTGGACCATAAGCATGGTCCATTCCCATTGTTCCTAAACCAATAGGTGAAACTTCAATACCTGTTTTTCCTAAAGTTCTTTTTTGCAATTTTTCCACTCCTATGCTTATGTTTTTAAATCAAATCCATTGTAAACCTCAGAGTACACTTTATTGCAAAGAATGTCACTTGCATGGGAGTGAACTCCAGGGTGTATGCTTGCTCTAGTTTAAAGAAAGAAGGGATGTCATGAAAAAATTTTTTGCAATAGTTTTTTCTAGTATGTTGTTACTTACAGGATGTGCTGGGAGCCAGGAAGAAAATGAAATAAATCAAGAAAATAATAACCAAAGCAATCAAAGCTCAGCAGAATTAGAAGAATCTTCATCAGAAGACATTGTTGCAACTGATCAATATGGAAGGGGCGCACAATCAGACGGCCAAGATACAAATAGTACTGAGGAAGTAGTAAGAGAATTAAGCGAAGATTCAGACGCAATCATTATCTACTTCTCAAGAAGTGGTAATACAGAAAATCTGGTTAAAATGATGCAAGATCAGACAAATGCGGATGCCTTAGAATTAACTTTGGACGAACCTTATCCTGCAGATTATGATGAAACTGTTGAACGTGCAGATGAAGAAAGAGAAAGTGAAAACTTTCCAGAAATTAATACTGAAATGCCAGATTTTAGTCAATACGATCATATCTATTTAGGCTATCAAACATGGTCGATGACATTATCTAACCCAATGATTAGCTTTTTAGAAGTTAATGGCGAGGCGCTTGATGGAAAAACAATTTATCCATTTTCAACGAACGCTGGGTATGGAGAAGGTGACTCTATAGAAAGAATTCAAGAAATGTTACCAAACAGTACGGTTGAAGAAAGTTTTTCTGTTGAAGATGAAGATGCCACTTCATCTCAGGATGAGCTGGAAGATTGGCTAGCGGGTCAATAAAATTTACGCTATTTATTTATATTAAAAAGATAAGACTGTTTAATAAAAAAACGTAATCTTTGTTAACTTGCATTTTTCATGACTATTATTTTGTTAGCTTTTTTAAAAACATTAGGTATCCCCCAGTTTCTTTGCGAACTTGGACAATGCTATAGTGAACACGAAAAACTACCTTAAAATTTGTCATTCAATCATATCTATTACTTGTCCTAGCGTCGACTCTAAAAATAGACTAAACTATAATAACTAATTTATGTGAAAACTGAAAGGAGATTAGACAGCATGAATTTTACAGATGCTACACACAAAAGCGAAAACGACAAACGCGTTTTTCTTAATGCTAGTAAAAATGTCAATGGTAAAACTTCTCTAATGGCAAAAGAATTTTTTGACGGTTTATCTTACCAGCAAGTAAATCTTGCGGATTATGATATTCCACAAATAGGAAAAGGTCGTGGCGAATACGAGAAAGTTTGGAAACAAGTAAAAAACGCAGATGTTCTTTTGATTGGTACGCCTATCTATTGGTCAGATGTATCTGGGTATTTAAAAACTTTTATGGATCATTTGGATGTAAGTGATGATTTAAACGGGGCGGATTTTTATGTGATTGCTCAAGGAATGGCAATTGATCAAAGTGAAGCAGTTCATACAATATATGGAAGTTTAAGTCATTTTGCTTCGCGTTTTGGCATGAACTTTATTGGCATAGCTTCTACTGAAGGAGAAGTTGCACAGTTGAGTGAGAAGTTACAGTGAACAATATTTGTTTATAGATAAACGTAAGAAAGAGGGGCTAGCGTATGAAAACATGGTTCATTACTGGATGTTCTTCGGGGATAGGAAGAGGTATCGCAAAAGCAGCTCTTGCGAGTGGTGATCAAGCAATTGTAACGGCTAGAGATAGTAGCAAATTGGAAAGTTTAGTCAAAGAGTACCCTGAGACAGCCGCTGCATTGCCTTTAGATTTGAACCAAAAAATGAGTATCACTCATGCGATAGAAGAAGGAAAACAAATATTCGGTGGAATTGACATTTTGGTTAACAATGCTGGTTATAGTTATCGTGGAGCTGTTGAAGAAGCCGAAATGCAGGAAGTAAATAAATTATTTCAAACCAATTTTTTTGGACCTATTGAGCTCATTAAACAAGTACTACCGCAAATGCGACAAAAACGAAGCGGCGCTATTATTAACCTTTCATCCATTTCTGCTATTAAAGGGATTGTAGGTTCGGGTTACTATGCGGCGGCAAAATCAGCCTTAGATAGCATCAGTGAAGTTCTAGCTATGGAAACAGAACCACTGGGCATAAAAGTAATGACGGTTGAGCCTGGAGCGATTCGAACTCGCTTTAATGATACTTCTTTAAAGGAAAGTGCTGTTTTTATTGACGACTATAAAGAAACAGCCGCTAAAAGTCGGAAGGAAAATCTTGTAGATCCTAACAATCAAATAGGAGACCCCGATAAAGTTGGACAAGTCATCGTAGAGCTGATAGGAAAAGATGATTATCCAAGAAAAATACTATTAGGTAGCGACGCCATTTCCTTTGCCTCAGAAACCTACCAGAAAAGATTGGAACAAGTAGAGAAATGGAAAACAGTTAGCTTACAAACAGATTATGAGTAGAAAAGCTTAAAAAAATTTTTATAATGTTAGCCTAGCTTGTATAGGGCTAAAAATAAACAATAAGGAGAAATTTAAGATGAAAAACGTATTAATTTTAGGCGCCAACGGACAAATTGCACGGATTGTAGAAGAAAGGTTACTAGAAGAACAAACAGATACACAGTTGACTTTATATCTTCGCAACAGTAATCGGTTGAGCAACTTAGCTAGTGATCGTGTCAAAGTGATTGAAGGAGACGCTAATGACTTGGATAAATTAAAAGAGGCGATGCAAGAACAAGACATTGTCTTTATGGGCTTTGTAGATCACGATAAAGATAACACCCCTACGAAAAATGTTATCGAAGCGATGAAAGATGCTGGAGTTAAAAGAATTCTTTCAAGTAATATTTTAGGTATTTATGATGAAGTACCTGGTGAATTTGGCCGTTGGAACGCAGAAATGGTCGCTTCCGGTTTGGAAGCAGCAATTAACGCAGACAAATTGTTGGCAGATTCAGGCTTAGATTATACCACGCTTCGCTTCCCATGGTTAAATGATCGTGATGAAGTAAAATACGACATTACTCATAAAAATGAAGAATATAAGGGCGTTTCTGGTTCACGTCAAAGTATGGCTGATGTAGTCGTTCGGATGATAAAAGACCCAGCGTTTGCAAATAATGACAGTATTGGAATAGCTGATGCTGATACACAAGGGAAAGATCGTCCTGTTTACTAATAGAAGCTTATTATTTTATTGGGTATTGTATTTGAGTCGACTATAAGGTGTAAAGTTTAAACATGTTAAACAAAGGAGGAACTAACTATGGCAGAACAAAAAGTTGTCGTTATTACAGGAGCTTCTAGTGGCATAGGTGAAGCAACTGCGGTTTTATTAGCACAAAAAGGACATAAATTAGTACTAGGAGCTCGTAGAGAAGCGAAATTGCAAGAAATTGCTGATAAGATCAAGGCTAATGGAGGTCAAGCAACTTTTGAGCAAACCGATGTAACAGATCCTGATAGTGTGAATGTATTAGCTGAATTAGCAATAAAAGAATTCGGGCAAATTGATATCTGGATGAACAACGCTGGGCTAATGCCTCATTCTGAATTTATTAAAGGTCGTGTAGATGATTGGAATCAAATGATTGATGTCAATTTACGAGGTGTCCTTTACGGAATTCACGCAGCATTACCAACTATGCGCGAGCAACAATCAGGTCATTTTATTAATATCGCTTCGGTAGCTGCACATGCAGTTCACTCTGGTGGTGGAGTTTATAGTGCTACCAAAGCTGGTGTGTGGATGATTAGTGAAGCTTTACGACAAGAAGAAGCAGCTGCTGGCAGTAACGTTCGAGTCACCGTGGTATCACCAGGGGCTATTGCAACAGAGTTAGTGGATAATGTGACAGATAAAGAAACCAAAGAATCACTAGCTCAATATTATGCTAAAGTGGCTTCAGCACCAGAACGAGTGGCTAAAGCTATTGCTGATGCAATTGAATTACCAGAAGATACAACAATTAATGAAATTGTTATGCGTCCAAGCAGCCAATCATAGTTTTAGAAAATCCTCATTTTTTGAGGATTTTTTCTTGCTATGGAGTGAACTTTATAGTTTATGCTGAACTTTAAAGTAAGGGAGAGTATAAATCAATGAATATCGCTGCAGTTAGTAAAAAGTTTAATCTTACGACAGACACCCTTCGCTATTATGAAAAAGCAGGGTTAATCCCACCTGTGACACGTGATAAAAATGGTTATCGTGCTTATTCAAAGCAGGATTTACGTTGGGTTTATTTTGCTAAGGTTATGAGAAATGCGGGCATTTCCATACAAGCCTTAACTCAATATGTTGCATTATTTCAACAAGGTCGAGAAGAGACGTTGGAAGAAAGACGGAAAATTTTATTTGAACAGCGTGCCATTCTCAAACAAAAAATTCGTGATTTAAATGAAACTTTAAATTATCTAGATTATAAAATTAACGGGAATGGTCAACACTTAGCTGAGTTTGAAAAGCTTTTAGATCCAGAAGAAACTGACGTTGACTTAAATAATAAATAAGCATTTGTTTTGTAGTAATTACAAATCGTTATAAGAAGGGCTATAAATTCATAATACAATTTACAGCCCTTTTATATTATCCAAAGATTTTGTGTAGATTTAAAAGGCGAGGAGTGGGGAATATGAGAAAAGGAAGCAAACAAGTTTTAGGTCTGGTACTTCTGCTTTTGCTAGCTGTAGGCGGAGTGTTTTATTGGGGCTTTAGTTCTGAAGAAGTAAGTAACGAAACAAGACAAACGGAAGACATCGATGAGAGTGGCTTGTTAACGGTTGATAGTACTATTGATGAAGTTATTCATCACCCGGCATTTGGCGACTTTGGTGAGCAATTACTTCCACGGCCAGATGATGACGTTTCTTTAGAATTTAGCCAGATAGACCAACTAATGCCTTATCACAATCATGTTTCACCAGAAGACTCTCTTGAATCTGTCAACTACATGATTGAAAATGCCAAAAACGGACAGGATATTTTTTATCCATTTTATTCTGAAGAAGAGATAGAAGCGGATCCTGCAAAAGAAGAAACTGGACTATTTTATTTTCGAGGTGAAAAAGGGGCACCTTACGCAGTTATTTCACCTGGTGGAGGGTTTTCTTATGTGGGTTCTTTACATGAAGGGTTTCCTTATGCTGAAAAAATAAGTGACCAAGGTCTCAATGCTTTTGTTATCAACTATCGAACTGGCAGTGAACAAGAGGCTACTGAAGACTTAGCACAAGCAGTCTCTTTTATTCAGGAAAACAATGATAGGCTGGCTGTTTCTCCAGATAATTATTCACTTTGGGGAAGTTCTGCAGGCGCACGAATGGCGGCTAATATTGGAACGGACGGTGTTTCTAATTATGGTGGAGGAGATGTTGATAAACCAGCTGCCGTAGTAACCGCTTATACAGGACATCAAAATTACTCAGAAGAGGACGTACCCACCTTTGCTGTCGTTAGTAGAGACGATCCTATCGCGAATTCAGAAGTGATGGAAGAACGAATTGAGAATTTACAAGAAAATAATATTCCTGCTGATATTTTAGTTTATGATTCGGTGGGGCATGGATTTGGTTTGGGAAGTGGAACTGAAGCAGAAGGATGGTTAGACGAAGCGATTTCTTTCTGGGAAGAACAAATGGATGAATAAATTTTTAATTTTTAGTTGCGTTGGAGTTAACTATATAGTGTAACTTAAGGGCAACATTAAAAATGAGTTTTATATAGCACTAAGTAATTTAGTGATTAATATCACAAAAAGGAAAAGAAAGGATGATTGATTATGGAAAAAAGTGCCAAGTGGATCTTACTTTCTATAACAATGTTACTTTTAGCGGCTTGTACGCCTGATGAAGCACAAGATAATTCAGATGAAGCCTTGCCAACAAATAGTTCAAATGAGGATGGAAATGCTGGATTTACTTCCTCTGAGCGAGACGCTAGTTCTACATTGATTGTTTATTACTCTTTACCTGAAACTGGCGGAGTAGACGCAGTTGCCGGGTCCAGTCGTGTGGTAAACGATGGTGAAGTCGTAGGCAATACACAACAAGTTGCTTACTGGGCGGAAGAACAAACCGGAGCAGATCTTTTTCAAATCGAAACTGTTGCGGAGTATCCTGGCGACCATGATGAATTGGTAGAACAAGGAACTGAGGAGCACGAAAATGATAGCCGACCTGAAATTGCTGATTATATTGATAATATCGATGATTATGAGACGATTTTATTCGGTCATCCGATCTGGTTAGCGGATTTACCTAGTCCAGTTTATAGTTTCTTAGAAGATGTTGATTTTTCTGACAAAACAATCATTCCTTTCTCGACCCACGGAGGAAACGCTGTGACAGATACCAAAGAAACAATTGCCGATTTACAACCGCAAGCAGAAGTTGACATAGATAATGGGTTAACAATTTCAAGAGATGACGTACCCGAAGCTCGTCAAGAAGTTAATGATTGGTTAACGCAAATTGGTTTTGAATGACCTGCTCCATTTCCAATTGTTTTTTATAAGTCAAAGCCTGTTTAACTAATGATTTATTTCTAACTAGAAGTGTTAATGAGTAAGAAAAGTGGATTCTGTTACTCGTTTTTGTCATTTTGAGTAAAGGAGACGCCATTCATTACTTCATTATGAGTTAAATAATAGTTTATTAGCTATTTTATACCTTGTTGCCTGCTCGATTGAGTAATGTATTAATAATTCTTTACTCAAAATCGGAATATTGAATAAGCATTTGGCAATCTTTTACTCGTTATCAAATTCTTGAGTAACAGAACTTTCATTACTCATTATTAACCGATTGAGAAATGCTTTATTTTTGCTCTTCAAGTTTAGTTATGTTCAAGAAATTCTGTATATTAAAAAAAGAGAGTGACTTTAAAATCACTCTCTTAAAACTTAATTTGATGTCGTTTTACTCTATCGCACTAAAATCATGGTTAATGATGTCGACTAGTTTGAACTGTTCATTTTCAAATTCAAATTTTAAAATACAACATTCTCGTAGTTTACTTTTTTGTTCGAGCTCGCTGGTATGTGCCCAATAACGCATGAATTGGCGACAAGAAGCCCCGTGAGAAACAGCTAAAATTGTATCATTTAGGTCTTTCTTCATAAAATCCATCATTGTTTCTGCCACTCTATTTTTTAAAGCTTGCTCGCTTTCACCGCCGTAAGGGACAAAAAAGTCACCATAGGGCAAGGCAGGATTTAAAAATTCAGGCTCTCCCTCAAATACACCAAAATTCCATTCTTTCAATCCTTTTAAACGAGTATAAGGGATATTCGTAATTTGTTCTAGCGTATCAGAAGTCCGTTCCGAAGTAGAGCAATAAGCACTTTCGATTTGGATGTTGTTTTGTTTGAAATACCCAGCAGCGATTTGCGCTTGTTTGATTCCTGCTTCAGTCAAAGGCGCGTCGCACCAGCCTTGTATTTTGTGCAATTGATTAAAAAGTGTTTGTCCATGTCGCATAAGATAAAGAGTTTTCAAGTGCATTCTCCCTTCTTTATACGTCTAGTTTTCTCGATGCTAATCTTTTAATTTGTTCTGGATCAGTGTGGGAGAAGAATTGACTTTCGTCTATATTTAATGTAGCAATTTCTTTTTTGTCTTCATCTGATAATTGGAAATCAAAGACATCAAGATTTTCTTGTAAACGTTCAGCTTTTGTTGTTTTAGCTAGGACAACGATTTCTTGTTCTACTAACCAGCGAATCACAACTTGTCCCACGGTTTTGTTGTATTTGTCCGCAATTGAAGTTAGGACAGAATTATGGAATAAATCATTTTTTCCTTCTGCAAATGGTGCCCAAGCTTCTGGTTGGATGCCTTCTTCTTTTAACGCAGGAATTGTATCTATTTGTTGTTGGAATGGATTGATCTCGATTTGATCGACTTGGGGCACCGTCTTGTTAAATAGCGTTAAATCCACAGCACGATCAATTGCAAAGTTTGAAAGACCAATAGCTCTAACTTTTCCAGCCTCTTGTAATTCCTCCATTGCTCGGTACGCTCCGTATACATCATTATAAGGTTGATGTAATAACAATAAGTCAACATAATCTAGTTGTAAACGATCCAACGAGCGTTGGAAAGAAGCGATCACGCCTTCATAGGTCGTATTTTCGATCCAAATTTTTGTGGTCACAAACAATTCTTTTCGTGCAACATCAGCAGTTGTGATTCCTTTACCGACGGCTTCTTCGTTCATATAAGATTGTGCTGTATCAATGTGGCGATAACCTGCGTTGATTGCATTTTTTACTGATTCTTCCGCTTCTTTTGGATCCGTGATTTGAAATGTGCCAAATCCTAGAATAGGGATTTCTACACCGTTGTTTAATTTCAATGCGTTTTGCATCTTTATTCCTCCTCTATAAAATCTATTTTCATTCTAAAGTATAAAGTGCACTCCATAGCAAGAAAGAGCGCTTATCAAAATTTCACCTGCCAAAGTTTTTCTGCTGTTTCAGAAGTAAGTTCACCTGATTGAAATTTAGCCAAGTGTTCATCATAGCTTTCGATTTTATAAGAAAGCAGGTTACGCACGCCTTGCATTTCTGCGATTTTTTCATCAATTTCATTTAGTTGGTTTTCTAATACTTGTTTTTGTTTTTTTCGCTCCGGACCTTCTACTTGCGATAGTCTAGAAAATTCAAGAAGTGATTCAATGGAAAGACCAGCGTTTCGCAATGATTTCATTAAGTAGATCCAATTTAGTGTTGAATTCGTATAAATCCGGTACCCATTTGTGTCTCTTTTAATAGGTGGGATGATTCCTATTTTTTCATAATAACGAATCGTAGAAATGGAGATATCCAACATTTCAGCTACATCTTTACTGCGTAACATTTTTAAACCTCTTTTCCTTGATTTTGTTATGTCTATCTTAGCATGATTTTGTTATTGTTCAAAAATGAAGCCAACCGCTCTTGGTTAAAAGCTTTCATCTTTTATGTTAAACTGAAGCGTCTATCTTTTTAAAAGGAGTGGGTGAAATGAAAATGCGCATGAAAAACTTATTGATGATGGTTCTAGGAGCCTTTATGTACGGTATTGCTGTGAATTGGTTTCTACTTCCTCATGAAATTGGTGACGGTGGTGTCGTAGGTTTAGCTGCCATCGGCTATTATGCGTTAGGAATTCCGCCTGATATATCAAATATAGTGCTGAATGCACTTTTGCTTTTATTGGGTTATCGTTTACTGGATAAAAAAATTATTTTTAATTCTCTATGGGCGGTTATATGGATTTCCGTTTTTTTACGTTTACCTAATTTTTTAGATTATACTACGGATCAGACGATCATCCCTGCAACAGTAGCGGGATTGCTCATGGGATTTGGTCTGTTTTTGATTTTCAGTGCTGGCGGTACGATCGCTGGCAGTACGGTTTTAGGTGAAATCGGTAATCGATATTTAGGGATGAAGCGAGGAAATGCAATGTTGATTTTTGATTTAGCGGTGGCTATTCCTTCAGGCTTTATCATCGGTTTTGAAAATATGTTACTGACAGTCGTTGAACTATACACTTGTGCCATGTTTTTAAATAAACTGCGGTCCTTCTTTGGTGCTAAAAAATCAGTCACTATTATTACAAACAAAACAGAGGAAGTCACCGGAGCACTATCAAACACGTTAAAACAAGGGATTACGCTTATCAATTCAACAGGTTATTATCATAAACAATCTCGTCAAATGATTTATCTTATTTGTTCTGACAAACAAGTAGCCAATATTTTTCCGCTGATATCTAATATTGATAGAAACGCCTTTGTAGTAGTGGATGATGTGCATAGTGTCAAAGGTGAAGAACTGCCAAGAATTCTATAAATAAAAAACGCAAGAGAACGCTGTAATCAACACAGAAGCCTCTTGCGTTTTTTAGTAGAAACTAAATTTACTCTCTGATAAGCTAGGGATGAAAAATATAAGGGCGATAGCATGCTATTAAAGATAAAGTAATTCTTACTAATGAAATGGTTGTTCGTCCGACACAACAAGAAAGATGATAAAGCAAAGGAAGTGTAAAAATGGTTACAAGAGAGCAAGTATTTGAACATGTTTATGAAAAGTACGGAACAAGGCCAGATTATACTTTTAAACAATTTCCCCGATACGCAGCTTTAAGACATGCTGATAATAAAAAATGGTATGGGCTTATTATGAATGTTCCTAGGGAAAATTTGGGATTAGAAGGTAAAGAAGAGCTAGATATTATTAATTTAAAATTAGATCCGGAATTAATTCAAATGTTGAAAAGCAAGAACGGTTACTTTACAGCTTATCATATGAACAAAGAACACTGGATTTCTATTTCACTTAAAGATGCCGAGCGTTCTGAATTATTTCAGATGATTGAAAATAGCTATATGCTAACGAAAAAGAAGTAGTTTGTAAAGTATACCGGTCGATGTGTATCAACAAATTCTACACAAAGTGGCGATTTTTATTAAGTTAAGCACATTGTTTTCATGTTCCAACGTGCTTAGCGGTCTTTCTTAAACTAAACACATAACTTTTGCTTTTTGCTGCTACTATTTACAATTAGCCTCATTATTTTCAGATATTAATGTTCTTAACGATGGTTAGGCTCATTAGTTTGCCGTTCTTATGTGATTAACAATTCCATTCAAATGCAAAATATTAAAATATAGTAACTAATCAAAGCTTGGTTTCTTTTAATTTGCTTATTGTTAACCTAAACTTCAACAATACAGATATTAGCGTTGTTTTTTTAAAATAACTACCCTATACTAATGTTTAGAAATCAACATATTTTAAAGGAGGGTAGTTTAACCAATGGGTATTTTAAATGCGCGTATGCAGCAAATTCTACAGTTATTACTATCAACCGATGAACTACAAACTAGTGGCGAAATTGCTACAAATCTTCAGTTGAGTTCAAAAACTATTCAAAATGAGATGAAAGAATTAAATAATCTACTAAGTGACAATATAGCTACAATTGACTCCTATAGAGGAAAAGGTTATTTACTTCGTATTTTTGATGAAGAGCAATTTAAACATTTTCTAAGAAAAGATACAGACAAAAATGATCAAGTGATACCGACCGATCCTGAAGCTCGTATGCAATTTTTAATGGAAAAATTGTTATTACAGACCTCATATCTGAAAATAGATGACCTTGCGGACGAGTTATTTGTCAGTCGTTCGACTTTACAAAGTGATATCAACGATGTTCGAAAAATTGTAAAAACATATCATTTATCTTTAGAACAAAAACCTAATTATGGGATTAAAATTACCGGAAACGAGATGGATATTCGCTTTTGTATCTCTGAATATGTTTTTAATCATAAATCTGATTTAAGCGATCAGATCACAGAATTGATTGAGATATTACCCTCAAATGAAATTGAATGGATTCGCGATAGTATACTAACAAATTTAAGAAAATATCGTATTGTGATTACCGACGTTAGTTTGAATAATCTAATAACGCATATCGCTATCGCTTGTAAGCGAATTCGCGAAAGTGAAATGGTTGAGATTTTTCAAGAAGAACTCGGGGAAATCGCTGAGAAAAAAGAATATACCGTAGCAAGAGCGATTGTGGAAGATATAGAACAGAAGTTAAATGTTTCTTTTCCTAAAAATGAGATTGCCTACTTAGCTATTCATTTACAAGGAACAAAGAAAATGCATTCTAATTCAGAAATGGATGAAATAGAAAACTATTTGGAGGATGATATCCAACAGTTGACTAGAGAAATTTTGCATAGAATGGATAATGTATATTCACTAAATCTTTCCGAAGATAATGAACTAATGTTGAGTTTGAGTCTTCATCTTGAACCGGCGATTAATCGCTATAAGCATCAGATGAATTTAAGGAATCCCTTGTTAGAAGAAATAAAAAATAAATATCTTTTTTCTTATGAAGCTGCTTTAACCATTGCGGCCGAAGTTATAAAAGAAAGATTAGGAATTACTATTGATGAAAATGAAATTGGCTATATCGCACTTCATTTTGAAGCTGCTTTAGAAAGACAAAAACAAAATCAAAAAAGTAAGAAACGATGTCTGATTGTTTGTGCCTCTGGTTTAGGAACGGCGCAATTGCTTTTACTGAAGTTAAAAGATCGTTTTTACGATGAGTTGAACATCTTAGGTACAACTGAATATTACAATTTAAAAAACCAAGATTTTCATTCTTTAGATTTGGTCATTAGTACGATTCCTATTCCTGATAAATTGCCTGTTCCAGTCATTCAAGTAAGTACACTTTTAGGTAAGCAAGATGTCAATAAAATAAAGAAATTGGTTAGTCATGATATTACA
This sequence comes from Tetragenococcus halophilus subsp. flandriensis, assembly GCF_030161475.1. Taxonomy (GTDB): domain Bacteria; phylum Bacillota; class Bacilli; order Lactobacillales; family Enterococcaceae; genus Tetragenococcus; species Tetragenococcus halophilus_C. The sequence goes on from NZ_BSUG01000023.1 coordinate 19,681, forward strand.
ATTATCGAAAAGTATATGTTAAAAGAATTTACTTATTTACAAAAAGATTTCTCTTCTAAAGAAGAAGTGGTTCAGTTTTTAGGAGATGAGTTGCAAAACGCAGGTTTAGTAAATAATGATTTTGTCGCTTCGGTACTAGAACGAGAAAGATATTCTACCACAAGTTTTGGCAATTTAGTCGCTATACCTCATCCTATGGATCCGCAAGTAGAGGAAACCTTCTGGTCGATCGTTACTTTAAAAAATCCGATTCAATGGGGCGATAAATTAGTTCAATTTGTCTGTTTGCTTAATATCAGCGAGCAAAACCAGATGGAAGAATCCAAACCCATGTATGATGTCTTAATGAAACTATTAGATAACCGTCCACTAATTCAAAAAATATTACAATGTGATACTTATGAAGGTTTAAAAAATACACTCAAGAAAGTTTGAAAAGACGCGATAAGGCGTCTTTTTTTGATCCAGCGTTTTTCTGTTGTCAACGGAAAAACATTCTCTACAAATGAAAGCGGTTATAAACTATTATAAAAATGTAATCAACGAAAGAAAGGGGCAAGATATAAATGGCTAAATTACCTAAGGATTTCTTGTGGGGCGGCGCAGTCGCTGCTCATCAAATTGAAGGCGGTTGGCAAGAAGGCGGTAAAGGAATTAGCACAGCTGATGTTATGACAGCAGGTACAAATAAGGTGCGTCGCAGGATTACTGATGGTGTCATTGAAGGTGAGAACTATCCGAATCACGAAGCTATTGATTTTTATCATCGTTATAAAGAAGATGTTGCACTATTAAAAGAAATGGGGTTAAAAGCTTTCCGCACTTCCATCGCTTGGTCCCGTATTTTTCCTAATGGCGATGAAAAAGAACCCAACGAAGAAGGACTAAAGTTCTACGACGATTTGTTTGATGAATTGTTAGAAGCAGATATTCAACCAGTAATCACACCATCACATTTTGAAATCCCTTATCATTTAGCTAAAGAATACGGTGGATTTAGAAATAAGAAGCTGATTGACTTTTTTGTTCATTATGCAGAAGTGGTGATGAATCGTTATAAAGATAAAGTGAAATACTGGATGACTTTTAACGAAATCAACAACCAAGCAGATGGACAAGATCCAATTCAAACTTGGACGAATTCTGCGATTTTAGTTAATGAAGAAGAAAATGACGAAGAAGTTATTTTTCAAGCAGGACTTAATGAATTAATAGCAAGCGCTAAAGTTGTCAAACTAGGTCATGAAATCAATCCTGATTTTGAAATTGGTTGTATGATGGCTTATGTGCCCATATATCCTTATTCATGTAATCCTAACGATATGATGGCTTCAGTCAAAATTATGAATCGTCGTTTCTTTTATAATGATGTTCACGCTCGCGGAGAAATTCCTGATTATACCTTAAAAGAATGGGAAAGAAAAGGCTATAACATCGAATATACTGAAGAAGATTTGCAGACCTTAAAAGAAGGCACAGTGGATTATATCGGTTTTAGTTATTATATGTCAGGAACAGTAAGTACACTAGCAGATGTTCAAACTAAAGAAACTGTACCAGAATATCCTGATGCCAAAATGGTGGATAATCCTTATATTGAAACTAGTGATTGGGGTTGGCCGATTGATACGATTGGCTTACGTTATATATTAAACGTTCTTCATCAACGTTATAATTTACCATTGTTTATCGTGGAAAATGGCTTAGGTGCTTACGATAAAGTAGAAGAAGACGGGAGCATTCATGACCCTTACCGTATTTCTTATTTAAGAAAGCATATTGAGGAAATGATCAAAGCGGTGGATATAGATGGTGTTGATTTGATTGGTTATACGCCATGGGGTGTGATAGATATTGTTAGTGCCGGAACAGGAGAAATGGAAAAACGTTATGGCTTTATCCATGTAGATAAAGATAATGAAGGAAGAGGGACTTTAGATCGCAGCCGCAAAGACTCTTTTTATTGGTATAAAGAAGTCATCAGGTCAAATGGAGAGGATTTATAAATAAAAATCGTGAAACTAAATAAAGGAGGAAAAAAGATGAAAAATGTATTAATTATTTGTCAAGGAGGTATGTCTTCTTCTGTATTAGCAAAAAAGACTACCGAATACCTAAAAGAAAAAGGAAATGATATTCAAGTGGAAGCCACTTCTACAAATGAAGGAAGAAATATGATTGAAAAAGGAAAGTATGATTTATATTTAGTCAGCCCTCAAACCAAAATGTATTATGAACAACTTAAAAAAACAGGTGAACGATCAGGTAAACCAGTAGCAAACATACCACCTCAAGCATATGTACCTGTCCCTATGGGGATTGAAAAATTATCTAATTTAATTTTGCAAGAGTTACCTGAATCGTAAAAATAAAATGTTTTAAGTAAAGGAGCTAATTGGATGGATCAAGATGAAATTCAAAATGTCGCGTTTACCATTATTTTACATAGTGGTAATTCAAGAACATTAATACACGAAGGATTTGGCCTGATGAGAAATAAAGAATTCGATAAGGCTGAAGAAAAATTAGACGAAGCCAATAACGAATTAACGGCTGCTCATCAATCACAAACTTCGCTTATGCAAAAATATACTTCAGGCGAAAATGTCAATATAGACATTATTATGGTACATGCACAAGACCACTTAATGACAACAGTGACACTAAGAGAAGTTGCTTTAGAGATGTTGCATTTATATAAAAACATCAATAATGAAAGTGAGTGAAGGTTATCTTATGAAGAAAGAAGAAAGGAAGCAAATAGAGAAAAATAAGAAAAATTTTAGCATAAAATCGATGTACTTTAACCGGTATTTATTTGTCAGATATGTTGTAGCGTTATTTTTCTTTATCAATATATATTGGTTAATTTCCTTATTAATGAGTAGCTCTATTCTATTTTTTATTCCCTCAATATTGATACTCTGTCTATTAAGCAGTGTGGCTGAACAGGTGAAAATGATAAGTAAGCATACGAATCGAGCGATTTATACAAAGTATTGTTTTGTAATCTTGCTTACAACCAATGTATTATTGGCGTTTCTAAGCTTTTTTTCTCCAATTTTTTCTCAACTATATCCTTTTCTTGTAAACCAAGTGAAGTCTCAAATGTTAATTTTAAGTATTTTAGCAATTGGTATTTTGCTTAGTAGTATCATTCTCTATCGTTTACATCAAATTCAATATAATGAGGATAAACATTACCAGCGTATTAAAAAATATGAAGAAGTTATTCATGTATAATCGAAAGGAGAATTTATATGGAATCAGGAAATAAGGCACTTGATACCTTAGAAAAGTACCTATTAGGGCCTATGAGTAAAGTCGCACAATGGCGTATTGTTCGTTCTGTAATGGCTGCTGGGATGGCCAGCATACCGTTTGTTATTGTCGGGTCGATGTTCCTCGTTTTTAATGTATTACCAGAAACATTTACATTTCTGGAAGGATTTTTCAATAATACTTTTTTTAGAATTAGTGATTTATATATGTTGGCCAATAAAACGACTATGGGATTGTTAGCATTATACTTTGGTATTGTTGTTGGTTATGAATATACAAGGATATATGCAGATGAAGATGAGTTGAATATGAGTCCAGTAAATGGTGCTTTACTAGCTATGTTTGCTTTATTTATGACAGTTCCTCAACTAGTTTTTCAAAATGGGGAAATGTCTTTAGTAAACCAAAATAATGAAGATTCAACAATTATTCATGGCTGGGAAATGGTTGAAGATGGTGTTAGCCGTTTAGGTTCATCAGGAATTTTTTCAGCAATTATTATGGCTATATTAGCTGTTCAGCTCTATAGATTTTGTGTAAAAAGAAATTTAGTTATAAAAATGCCAGAAGCAGTACCGTCGGGTGTGGCTAATGCTTTTACGGCTTTAATACCAGCTTTTGTTGTTGCTATTTCGGTTTTATTGATTAACGGTATTTTAATTGCACTTGGCACAGATATCTTTAAATTGATCGCTCTTCCTTTTGGTTTTGTTGTTAATTTGACAAATAGTTGGCTAGGTATTTTAGTTATTTATTTTTTAGTTCATGCTCTTTGGATTGTAGGGATTCATGGTTCAAATATTATTATCCAAGGCTTTCTTTTTCCGATTCTTATGTCAAACCTACAATCTAATGCAAATGGCGCAAATATTCCATTTGCAGGAGAACTAAATAACGCGTTTATCATTATGGGTGGAGCAGGAGCGACCTTAGGATTGGTGATATATCTCGCATTTGTAGCAAAATCTAAACAATTAAAAGTACTTGGGAAAGCAGCTATTGTACCTGGATTCTTTAATATTAATGAACCTTTAGTTTTTGGGCTGCCTATTGTATACAATCCATTTCTAGCTATTCCATTTTTTGTAGCGCCAATGGTTACCGCATCAGTGGCTTATTGGGCAGTCGAATTACAGTTTATGCAACCAGTTATTGCCATGATGCCTTGGCCAACCCCTATAGGAGCAGGCGCTTTTATTAGTACAGGTGGAGACTATATGTCCATAGTTATATCCATACTTTGTGCTGTTATAGCATTTCTTATCTGGTTCCCATTTATCAAAATGTACGATCAAAAGTTACTTGCACAAGAAGCAGGTGAGGATTCCCTTATCTAAACTTAGCTTTCTAGAAGTAGTTTAAGTTTTCAAAATAATAAAATTCAAATGTATTAAATGACCCGTTCTTAAAGGAATTTTATAGAATGGGTCATTTAATATTTTTGTATTGACTTTCGTACGTTAAGTTTCTTATGATGGAAAATGGTTGCATTAAAAAAATAGATGGATTGTAATATGGGAGGTAGTTTATGTTATCGATTCAAGAACTTAAGAATGATTCGATATCAATGGATGATGCGAAAAAATCTATTTTAACTCTTTTCCTGAAAAGGAACAATTGCCATTTAGTATATTAAAAGATAACGTTGAACTGGAAAAAGCAAGTTTTTCAGGTCTTTTTTCTGATTTACAACTTGTTGGCATTGTTTATTACATAAGATATGAAAATTTAGTATATATCTTTTATTTTGCCATAGATGCGACGATCCAATCTAAAGGTTATGGCAGAGAAGCTATGAAAGCAATAAGAAAATATTTTGCTAATGATAAAATCATTTTATTAGTAGAAGAAATCCGTGATGATGCGGAAAATAACGAGCAAAGCAAAAGTCGAAAGAGATTTTATTTGAGAAATGGTTTTGTCGGTAGTGGTAAAATCATGACAGAAGGCGGCGTACGATATGAAATGCTGCATTCGGATAATGCCGACGTTTCCACAGAAGAATATAAAAAAGTTACAGATTATTTCTTTAAAGATAGCTCTTATTCTGATAGAGAAAATGAGAATGCAGTATAATATAAAAAAGGCATAGGAAACTCCTGACATAATAGAGCTTCCTATGTCTTTTTAAGTAAGATACTTTAGATTACTCCTCTGCCTTTTTCCAATATGTGTTCTCCTTTTTTAATGTATATTTGCAAGGAATAAAAGCTATTTGATACCCTATTATAAAAAGGGTAGGTTTTATTCAATGAAATATTTTAAATCAGAAAAAAGTTTTTGGCTTTATATAGGTGGGGTGGGGTTACTACTACTCTTTCTTCTGTTATTGAAGGTATTTCTTAATTGGAGTTTTGCTAGCTTTTTGTTAGTAGCTGTTATAGTGATTGGTTTATTTAGCTTTCGTCCAATTTCTCATCAAGTCAAAAAGATGAAAGAGTGAAATACTTAAGATCATATTACTTGTGATAAAAAGTCTAGGAGATTTCTTTTTTGAAATTTTCTAGGCTTTTTGCCTTAAGTAATCTATTTTCATTTCATGGAAACCATGTCATTGAGGATAAGGCGGTGTCTACATTTACATTAGGCTTTTGTAATTCAGTATATAAAAAAAGGCCTTCCTGAGATAAATTTTTACTAAGCGCTAACTGTCTAAATTGCTTTTTTACACCTTTTAAAACAGCTTGCTCTTTTTCTCCTTTATCAAGTTGAGCAATTGCAGTATTTAAGATACCTTGTTCAACTGGTTGCTCCAAATGAACTGATGCTAATTTGTTTCGTAGTGAATGATTTTGTTGCGAGAATACTTTCATAAAAAGCTCCTTTATTGACCAATAATTAAACAAACTAAAATTATATCTGGTGCCAAAAGTTATAATTTAATTGTAATTGCTAAGCCTTAGATTTTCAAATCTATGGGATTTGTATTTATTTTTGTAATAGTATGTTGGGGCAAATGAGTGAATTTTTTAATAAGAACATAATTTCAGCAATTTAATGAGCTTACTTCAATCTTATTTCAACAAATCTCGAGAGTAATGTGCTTATTATGGCAATATTAAATTTTATTCCTCCTTTTTCCTAAATTAAACATATAATTTTGTCATTTTTTTGAGACTAATAAACGTTAATCTCATAGCTTCGGTAAAGTCATGTGCTTATTTTTTTTAAGCACATAACTTGTTTAAACTAACGTGCTTGTTACTTATATCTAATTTCGCAAAAAATGATAGATATTAATTTCTATCTGCACCTAGAACTAGAAGAAAAATACAGGTAAAATGTGAGTTATATATAGTATTTAAAGAGCTATTAATATAAGGATAATTCACTGAAAAGAGGGGAAAAATGGAATTAGTTATTGAAGATTTACAAAAATCTTTTGAACATAAATCAATCTTGAAAGATATCAATTTTACATTTGAAAAGGGAAAAATTTATGGTTTGCTTGGAAGAAATGGCGCCGGTAAAACAACACTTTTTAATTGTTTGAATGAAGATACCGCAATCGATAATGGTACATTTTACTTAGAAAATAAAGGGTCACGTAAAGTGTTGCCAGAAGATATCGGCTATGTGCTGTCTACTCCTCATGTGCCTAATTTTTTAACGGCAAGAGAATTTTTAAAATTTTTCTTGGATATCAATAAAGATAAAATTGCAACGCCTCGGTCCATAGATGATTACTTTGAGTTTATGTCGATTGCTAAAGAAGATCGTGATCGTTTATTAAAAGATTATTCTCATGGGATGAAAAATAAAATGCAGTTACTTGTCAACTTCATTGCAAGTCCAACGATTTTACTATTGGATGAACCGCTAACTTCTTTTGATGTGGTGGTCGCTGAAGAGATGAAGCAAATGTTACGAGAAATAAAAAAAGATCATATTATTATTTTTTCGACGCATATTATGGAACTTGCTTTAGATTTATGTGATGAGATCGTTTTGCTAAATCAGGGTCATTTAGAAAAAATCGAAAAACAAGAGGATGAAAAAGCCTTTAGAAACAAAATTGTAGAAGGGCTTAAGGAGGATGCGTATGTTTGACACTTTTAAAGTTTCCTTCCGCTTGAAAAATACTTATCGAACAAACGCTATTATTTATTCTCTTAAACAAGTTCCACTGTTAAGCAGGTTATTGCCAGAAGCTTTATACGGAAAAAGCGGATTAAAAGTTTTTTCTTCAGTTTTAAGTGTTCTCTGGGAAATTATGATGACTTTTTTAGGGAAGCTTTTATATTTTGTTTTTTTATTTGTCAGTTTATTATTCTTACAAACACCAAATATCGAAAACTTTTTATATGTTTTTGTTTTTCTAACGCTTGGTGGCGCGCTAATGAACACTTATATGTTTAATCCTTCCAAAGATAAGTATTACGCGATTATGTTGATGCGTACTGAAGCGAAAAAATTTACACTTGCAAATTATTATTATCAATTATTTCGCTTGGTATTTGGGATGGCGCTATTTTCCTTATTGGCTTATTTTTTCATTATAGAAATAACGCTATGGATTAGTCTGATGTTACCCTTTTTTGTACTATTTGTTAAAGCAAGTTGGACAGCTGTGGAATTGAAAAAATTTCAAAAAATAGGAAATGTTACTAATGAAAATCAGCTTGGATGGATAAGATGGAGTTCGTCGATTGCTGTGATGGTTTGGACTTATTTATCGCTATGGTTAGGTTTTTCTTTAAATGATAAATCTTTTCTAGGAATTTTTCTTCTTTTTGCTGTTATCGGTAGTTATAGCTTATGGAAGATACATCATTTCAAAAACTATACTAAGATGCAAAAAAACTTATTAACAACAGAAACTGTGTATATGACATCAAAAGAAAATATCAATAAGGCAAACCAAGAAAACATGGCCAAAAAAATCGAATATAATGAAAAGACGACTAGTGATAAAGAAGGTTTTGCTTATTTTCACGATTTATTTGTTAAACGTCACCGAAAACTCCTTTTACGTGCAGTAGAAAGACAAGCAATCGTTGTTTTTATTCTGCTTATTGTTGCTATAGTGCTAACGCAATTGCAAGCTTCGTTTAATCCGATGATGAATGAACTATTATTACAATACTTTCCATATATGGTATTCATTTCTTATATGATGAATAGAGGAATGACTTTAACGCAAGCAATGTATATGAATTGCGATCATAGTATGTTAACTTATCAAATTTATCGGACGCCGGCTGTTATTTTAGGTGTATTTAAAGAATGGTTAAAAACACTGGTTTCATTAAATCTTATTCCAGCAACTGTACTTGCGGTTGGTTTTCCTGTTTTACTATGGTTAACTGGAGGAACAACAAACGGAATGAACTATCTTATTTTGTTTGTTTCGGTTTTAGCATTAAGTATCTTTTTTTCTGTGCATTATCTTGTGATGTACTATTTATTACAGCCGTATAATAAAAATGTAGAAATGAAAAGTGCATCCTACAGTATTGTACAAGGATTGACTTATTTTGTATCATATATCTTGATAGGTAGAACATTTTCGACACTTTCTTTTGGTTTGGCAACGGTCTTGTTTAGTATGATCTATATTTTTCTATCGCTATTGATCGTATATCGACTAGCACCTAAAACATTTAAAATACGAACGTAAATAAAACTAAACAATGATATGTTTAAATAAAATTAGGAAGGTGCTTATTGTTTGTTGATAAAAGAAATAAAGTATGGTTCAAAAGAATATCAACAGGCACTTGTATTAAGAAATAAAGTGATGCGCTTACCCTTAGGTTTGAACATTTATGATGAAGATCTGTCGGAAGAAAAAGATGACTATATATTAGGGGCTTTTGAGGATAAACAATTATTAGGAGTCGGCGTTTTGTCTCAAACAGAGGATGAAAATTCTCTTAAATTAGATTGTTTGTGTGTTGCAAAAGAGATTCAAAGTAAACATATCGGTAGAAAATTATTATATGCTATAGAAGAATATACATTATCCTTGGGAAAAAATTCTATCGTATTAGAAGCTAGAGTCACAGCAGAGCCTTTTTATCGAAAATTCAACTATACATCTTTAGTTCAAAAGTTTATGAAAACTTACGTACCGGTTGAACATATACTAATGGAAAAGCAACTAGTAAATTCGTGTTAAATGAACTTATAGTAGATAAAACAAACTTTAATTTGAAAGGAAGTACTCTTTAAAAGGTGCTTCTTTTTTATATGGTTTTTATAGAAATTTTATTATAAGTTGCGTTTTATAGTTATTTCGATTAGACTAACTTTATTAACAAACTTTATAAAGGTAATTTAACAGAAAAAGGAGAAAGTTTATGCAAGCTTATAATGGGGTTATTTTTTTTCGATTTAGACGGTACACTTTTAAATAAACAGTCACAGATAAGCCAGGGAAATTTAAAATTATTAAAGCAACTAGAAGAACAAGGTTATCTGTCAGTTGTGGTAAGTGGACGTTCACCGATAGAAATTGAAGAAATTACCCAAGAAACGACTATTAACTCTTATGTAAGTATGAACGGTCAGTATGTTGTATTAGAAAATGAAGTGTTTGCTAATCATCAGATTGATAATTTCCTGATTGCTGAGTTACTAGGATTTGCTGAAAGACTAGGGCATCCCGTGTCCTGTTACACGCCCACAGAATATCGCATCAATTTTATTGATGAAGCTACAAAAAAATTATACACCTTGGATAATGCGCCTTTACCTAAAATCGATCCTTACTTTTATAAAACTGTAGGGGTTAACATGTTGTATTTATTTAGTGAAAATACTGCACACGATCATATTTTGCAAGAACGTTTTAACGAGACCTTAACTTTTTACCGGGACAGTCCTTTTTCGCTGGCGATCGTGAATAAAAATCGCTCGAAAAAAGCAGGAATTAAAGAGTTGTTAGAAAATCTAAAGATTACAGATAAAGCAAATACTTACGCTTTTGGCGATGGAAATAACGATATTAGTATGTTTGAAGTGGTCAACCATTCTGTTGCTATGGGAAATGCGGATGAAAATGTTAAACAAGCGGCTGATTTGGTGACACTTAATCACGAAAAAGAAGGGATTGAATTTGCGCTAAGGAAACTACAAGTTCTTTAAAAAATGCTAGGAGGAAACAAATGATTAAGGCAATTGCAGTAGATATGGACGGAACATTTTTAAATTCGAGTAATGATTACAATAGAGAGCGTTTTGAAAAATTATTTAACGAAATACAAAAGCAAAATATTCAATTTATTGTTGCAAGTGGCAACCAATACGCGCAGTTGCGATCTTTTTTTCCGGAAAAAGAGCAAGAGATAACTTTTGTATCGGAAAATGGGGCGTTGGTTTTTAAGCAGGATCAATTGATCAAAAAAGTAGCTTTTAAAGCAGATGTAGTAGATAGGGTTTTACAATTTTTACTGGATTTGCCCTTTCAAGTAGGGATTGTCTTATGCGGTGTTTCTCAAGCTTATATTCTAGAAAGTGAATCGGTAGAATTTAAATCTTTTGCCAAAAAATATTACTATCAACTTGCAGAAGTTCCTTCCTTTTCTTCTTTGCCAGAAAATGAATTTGTAAAATTTGCGTTAAATGTCTCTACTAAAAAAACAGAAGAGCTGGTTCATTGCGTCAACCAATATTTTTTAAATGAAGTTGTCGCAGTTTCTAGCGGACACGGCGATGTTGACTTGATCATACCTGGTGTACACAAGGGACAAGCTGTGCAAAAACTATTAGAAAAATGGCAGATCGATACTAGCGAGTTGCTGGCTTTTGGTGATGGGAATAATGATTTGGAAATGCTGGCATTAGCTAATGAAAGTTACGCTATGAAAAATGGTAGTAAAGACGTGCTCAAAACAGCAAAATATTTGGCAGCTTCAAATGATGAAGACGGTGTGTTGACAGTGATAGAATCATATCTTTATGAATAAGGACGGGAAATAAAAATGAAAAATCAATTTGAACGGATGATTGCTGGCGAACTTTACCATGCAGATGACGCGTAACTAAAGGAAAAATATACTAGCTGTCAAAAATTGTTGTATGAATATAATCAATTAGCTTTTGATGATTATGAGAAAAAAGAACAGATACAAAAGCAATTATTTGGCTCTATTAGAAAAGATATACAGATTTTGGCTCCTTTTCGTTGTGATTATGGGACAAATATTTATATTGGCGACCACTTTTTTGCGAATTATGATTGTATTATGTTAGATGTTACTTTGATCGAAATCGGCGATCATGTACTTTTTGGTCCTCGAGTAGTCATCTACACACCAAGCCACCCGCTAGATGAAGAAGTTAGAAGTACAGGTCTAGAGTTTGGCAAAACGGTTAAAATTGGCAATAACGTTTGGATCGGAGCCAATACGATCGTCAATCCTGGTGTAACTATTGGTGATAATACTGTAATAGGGTCTGGCTCAGTAGTCACTAAAAATATTCCGGCAAATGTTACAGCTCTTGGTAATACTTGTCGTGTGATCCGTGAGAATTCTGATAAAGAAAAGCAGGCTTGGAAGGAATTACAAAAAGACTATGAAAAAGAAAGTGGTATTCACTTCTGAAAAAGGAGACGAGTTTTTGAAGGCACATAAACCTAGTAATGTGAAAAGTCATAATTTAAAAATTCTTAGAGAAACGCTACAACAAGAGACAAGCTTTTCTTCTAGAGAACTTTCTGATGTAACTGGACTCAGTGTGGTTAGTATAAATAAGCTTTTGGCTGAACTAAAAGAAACAGGAGAAGTTATTGAAGTAGCAGAAACCGGTGTGACGGGTGGAAGGCGTGCAGCTGTTTATCAATACAATCCAAATTTCAAACAAATGTTTATTCTACAAATTTCCGAAGAAAATTCAACGATCGTGGGCAAGTTGTTTGTTAGTAATTTACTCGGTGAAACAGTGGAGAAAAAAACTCTAGAAACGCAAGAACTAACTTTTGAAAAATTAAAGTTGATTCTGCAGCAAATGTTGGAAAAATATCCTGCGACTCAGCTATTGGTTTTTGGTATTCCCGGTGAAGAACTTGAAGGAAAATTTCAAATTATGGATTTTGCTCCTTGGTACAATCTAGAATTTCGGCAATTGATACAAGAAGCTTTTTCTTTAGATGTTATTATCGAAAATGATATTAATGCTGCTACGCTGGGTTATTCTTTGCAACAGTTGGAAGGAGAGATCCTAGTATCATTATATTATCCAGAACAATCTCCTCCTGGTGCGGGAATTGTTTTTAATGGAGAAATCTTTCGCGGGCGGCACGGACTAAGTGGCGAAGTAAAACACTTGCCTTTAGAACATCAAATGACTTTTCCTAAAGAATTGTCAGCGTTAGAAAAGCAAGTAGAAGAAGTATTACAAACGATTATCAGTATGTATGATCCTTATCAAATTGTTTTGTATACCACGATTTCCAGCTTTTCTACAGAAACACTTCAGATGATTTGTGAACGTTTATCTAAGGTATTTCCTTATTTTACTTTACCTGAGATCCATTTAGCCGATACTTTTCAAAAAGATTACTTTAACGGCTTAGTTCATCTCGGATTAAAAAATTTAGCTGCGAAATAGAACGATCTGCTTGTTACTGCTTATGAGTTATAACATGCCAGAAATTTCCAGCAGAAATGATGAAAAAGATCATTGCAAAAATGATAAAAGGAAAATCTAAGCTGGCATTAATTTTTCCTATCCAGTTTAAAAGAAGAGGCGCTATTGTGGCGCCTAAATTACAACCGATCAATACCATAGCGTTAGCAGTATTCAAAGACGTTAATGGTTTTTTTTCTGGTAAACGAGTAAAGATACTAGAAACAGTACTTGTGATCGTAAAACCACTAAGAAAAGCACCGATGGCTATAAAATGAATGCTTGTACTCAACGGAATAAGGATCAAGCCCAAGCCGCCAGTAAACAACAGAACAGTTAAAAAGTATTTTTTTAGTAGCGTAAAAAGTTTGCCAAAAAAAGCACCACCCATAAAACCAGCGAACATAAATAAGCTTAGTATACGATTGGCGGTTAGTGTAGAAGCTAAATTATTTTCCACGATATAACTAGGGATCCTTAGTGAGTTGGCGGTATTAGTCGCGATCAATAGACCACCAAAAAGCGCACTGACCAAAACTGGTAAAAATTGATGTAGATGAAGTTTTTCTTTTGTGTAAGTATTTTGTTTCTCAACTTCTTTATTAGGGACAAAGAAAAGATATAAAGCTAAAAGAGGAAATGCTATACTGTAGATTAAAAAAGCAGGCTGCCAGCCCCAGATCAATAGTTGCCCAGCAATCAGTGTCAAAACCGCTTGTCCTAAGGTTTCTATAGAGGTGCGATAACCCAATAGATGAGCTCGCTTTTTGCCAGTAAAACGTTCACTGATCATACTTACAGCGCAAGTGTTAATCAAGCCAAAGCCGATACCAGTGATCAGACGAGAAATAAAGATCATAAGAAAGCTGGTTGTAAAAAAAGGCGTTATGCCAGCGATACCTGCAATGAGCAAACCAGAAACAATGGTCGTACGTTCGCTAAAGAATTTGGCAAGTAATGGACTTAAGGCAATCATTACGATCATAGATATCGAAGGAATGGAGACCAAAAATTCTATGGAAGAACGTGAATAAAAAGGAAAAGCTTCTAACAAAGTGGGGACCACACCTGAGACGGAATAGGTCGATGTCAGAATAAAAGATAATGACAAAATGGCGATAATTTCAATAGTATTTCCTTTTTTCATAGTTAATGTTGCCTCCACTCAGCAATTTTTATGTTAACTTTAAAATACCATATCTAAGGTGTTTGTCCTAGGAAAAAAATAAGCATAGGAGTATAAAGTATGATTCGCAAATTACAAAAAGAAGATATAGAAACAGTGATTAATATATGGGAAGAAGAAAATATCAAAGCACATGATTTTATTGCTGCAAGTTATTGGTACAGCCAAATAGATATGATGAAAAGAGAGCTGCCGCGATCTGAAGTTTATGTGTATCTAGATAGTAAAGAAAATATTGTAGGATTTATTGGCTTAGCTGGCGAATATATCGCTGGACTTTTTGCTAGTCAGAAAAAACAATCTAGCGGTATAGGTAAACAATTGCTTGATTATGTTAAAACGCAAAAAAATAAATTAACTTTAGAAGCTTATGAAAAAAATCAAAGAGCGATAGATTTTTACCAAAGAGAGGGCTTTGTGATAAAAGAAGCAAATGTCGATGAAGATACTGGCGAAAAAGAAGTTGTAATGTTTTGGAAAAAGTGAATCAATGTTTAAACAGTTGGAATGTTTACTGTATTATTTACATCATGAGTAAAGGAATTGAAAAAGCTTATCCAATAATTAAATAATGAGTAAAGAAATAACGAATGCTTCTTCAATAATGGCCTAAATAAGTCATAAAAAGGATAAAAGTTGTTTTTCTAAGCAAAATTGAATAAAGAAATTCGAATTCATTCTTCAATAATTAAATAATGAATAAAGAAATCAAAAAAGCTTCCTCAAAAACAAAATAATGAATAAAGAAAACCAAATCTTTTCCTCAATAATCAAGAAAGAATGGCTATTTTCAATTTACGCGAGTTCACTATATTTGATTTCATAAATTTTATTTCTTATTATGTTTATTAGTTTAAATAAAGAGATAAGGAGAATGGAAATGTCTAAAAATGAAGTAGAGCTTTTTTTAGATAAGCAGAATATCGTTTATCAATCCTATGAATTTTCTTCTGATACTATTGATACAAGTAAGACACCTATTTTTAAGACTTTAGTACTTAAAGGAAATAAGACCGGTCCAACGATTGCGTTAGTTCCTTTAGATGCTCGTCTGGACTATAAAAAAACGGCTGCTGTTTCTAAAAATAGAAAAATAGGACTCCCGCCCATGGATTATGTGATGGAGACCACCGGTTATCCGCATGGTGCTAATACACCTATTGGAATTTATATGCATCATCCCGAGTATCCGATATTATTTGATGAAGTAATAAAAAATTATGAACGTATTACTGTTTCTGCAGGTGAACTGGATAAAAGTGTAGTTATTGCGGTACAAGATTTGATTGATTTAGTTCATCCAGTGATTGCTGATTTGTTATCTAATAAAGATAGTTAATAAAAAATGAGCCTTTGATGACAAAAAAGTTATCAGAGGCTCAAATTATTTATTAATTACTGTCAACTTCCATTTTTTCCATGCGTTGTAAATGCTGCATGCCCCAACTTCTCATTGAAATCATGATCGGAGATAGGCTATTTCCGTATTCTGTCATCGAATATTCTACTTTAGGAGGGACTTGTTGGTAGACCTTACGATGAATAATACCGTTATGTTCTAATTCTCTTAATTGAGAAGTTAACATTTTTTTCGTGATTTCAGGAATTGCACGTTGTAATTCACTAAAACGCAATTTTTCGTTTTCTAATAGATGAAATAAGATGATCGGTTTCCATTTACCGGAAATAATGTCCAAAGCAGCCTGTAGTTCTTGGCATGTTTCTCCGCTAGCTTGATTTTCCATTGAAAAATTCCTTTCTCTTTAAAAATCTTTCATATCACATGGTTTCTAAAAAGTAACTAGGTTTAATTAAAGTGCCTTATTCCCAAAAAGTTACTTTTCATTTATTATAACCTTATTGGCAAATTGATACAAGAACATTATTTGTTCGTTAATCGTAAATCATGCTATTTGAAAAATTTTTAATTAAGGAGAGGATACTAGATGAAAACTTTAGTACTTATTTTCCATCCTAACCTAACGGAATCACGTGGTAACCGTCGTTTATCACAAGAAATCGACAAATATTCTGATGTGACACTTCACAATGTTTACGCGTCATATCCTGATGGAAAAATTGATGTAAAAGCAGAACAACAACTCGTAGAAGAACACGATCGCATTATATTCCAGTTTCCATTTTATTGGTATAGTGCACCAGCATTATTAAAAAAATGGTTAGAAGAAGTTATTGTCTA
The DNA here is from genome assembly GCF_030161475.1 of Tetragenococcus halophilus subsp. flandriensis. GTDB lineage: Bacteria > Bacillota > Bacilli > Lactobacillales > Enterococcaceae > Tetragenococcus > Tetragenococcus halophilus_C. The sequence continues at coordinate 35,922 of NZ_BSUG01000023.1, forward strand.
CGGCTGGGCTTTTGGAACGAACGGTGACAAAATGCAAAATAAAGAATTTTTACCAGCTGTAACCACAGGCGTTGACCAAGAAGGTTATTCCGCTGAAGGGCTTGTTAAATTCAGTGTTCCTGAACTATTACGACCTTTAGAAGCGACAACTAACTTTGTCGGAGCTTATTATTTGGCCCCTTTTGTTGTGCACGGCGTGGGACATCAAACGGACGAACAAATTGAAGAAAAAGCGAAGCATTATGCTTCTTACGCTTTAAGTGCAGAACGTATAGCTGTTTAGTAAAAATAAAAAGCAGATTAGTTAAAACGAGCGATTCCTCTCAGTAAATAGTGGGGAATCGTTTTTTTAATTTATTTGTTTACAATTGTAAATAAAGATGATAAGCTTTTATTGTTTACAATAGTAAACGGAAAATTATTTCTATACACTAAAAAAGGAGGTATGCATATAGTTGAATCAATAGAAAGCTTGATTGCCCCTTATTTAATTTAAGGACTGTCCTGGCAAATGTTTTCATTTTACTTTTTAAAAGTACTGTAACAAATAAAGCAAGATAGATATTTCTACGTTTAATAAAACAGTAATTCATTTGATAGTAAGAATCAGTGGAATTGCTGTTTTATTTTAAGATACTCTTTGCTATGTTTAAGTAAGAAAACAAATTTTCTATGATAAAGGAGAATCCGTATGAAAGTTGTTATCATAGGTGGCGTTGCCGGTGGAATGTCTGTAGCTACTCGCTTACGTCGTTTAAAAGAAGATGTGGAAATTATTGTATTGGAAAAAGGACCTTATGTTTCTTTTGCTAATTGTGGTTTGCCTTATTATATCTCTGGAGAAATCGCAGATCGCAATCAGTTACTTGTGCAAACGTCCGAAAAATTAAAAGAACGTTTTAACATTGATGTTCGCCCAAATACTGAAGTTCTGCAAATTTTTCCGGATAATAAAAGTGTAACTGTTAAAAATGAAGATGGAGAATATGAAGAATCTTATGACAAGTTAATTCTTTCTCCTGGCGCAACTCCGATTACGCCTGCGATTCCAGGTATTGAAAAAAGCGATAATATTTATACTTTACGTAATATCACGGACCTGGATGAAATTATGGAAGCTTTGCATGAACAGCCTAAAAATGTGACGGTGATCGGTGCTGGTTTTATCGGATTAGAGATGGCAGAAAACCTCTACAATAGAGGGCTAAATGTAAGGATTATAGAAAAAGCGTCGCAAGTTTTACCGGCTTTAGATGAAGAAATGGCAGCTTTCGTGCAAAATGAGTTGAACTCACAAGGTATCGAAGTCCTCACTTCTAATTCTGTAGAAGAATTTAAAGCAAATGGTACACAACTGATTTTAACCAATGGCAGACAGTTAGCATCTGATCTTACGATTTTATCGATCGGTATTCAACCTGAAAGTAAGTTAGCTAAAGATGCAAATCTAAAAACGGGAGTTAAAGATAGCATCACAGTGGATAAACATTATCAAACGAGTGACCCAGATATTTATGCTATTGGAGATGCCATTAGTGTGAAACAACAAGTTAGCGGTCAAGAAGCACTGATTTCTTTAGCTTCACCTGCAAATCGTCAAGGACGACAAGTAGCAGATATTATTGCAGGCCTCCCTAGAAAAAATCTAGGAAGCATAAGTACAGCCATTGTGCGTGTATTTGATCTTTCAGCGGCTACTACGGGCTTAAATGAAAGAACCGCTAAACAAGAAGAATTACCTATAGCAGTTGTCCACGTCAATGGCCAAGATCATGCAAGTTATTTTCCAGGGGCCACAGGAATTACTTTAAAATTGCTATTTAACCCAAAAACTGGAGAAATTTACGGGGCTCAAGGTATTGGACAAAAGGGTGTTGATAAACGAATCGATATTTTAGCAACTGCCATAAAAGCAGGTTTAACCGTTATGGATCTTCCAGAATTAGAGCTTTCTTATGCACCACCATTTGGTTCGGCTAAAGATGTAGTAAACATTGCTGGTTATACAGCATTAAATATTATGGAAGGTTTAAGTCAAAATATCCAATGGTACGAATTAGAAGAAGCATTTGGAAAAGGAAAAATTTTACTCGATGTAAGAAGCGATAATGAATTAAAAGCTGGTAAATTTAAAAATGCTATCCATATTCCACTTGATCAATTGCGCAATCGATTATCTGAATTGGATCCTTCCCAGGAATATATTGTCAGCTGTCATACTGGCTTACGAAGTTATATGGCAGAACGTATCTTGAAACAAAATGATTTTCATGTAGAAAACTTAGATGGTGCTTTTGCGCTATACAAAACAGTTCGCTCAGAAAATTTGATTGATTAAAAAGAATTCCTTCATTGATATTTTTTTTATTAATGAAGGAATTCCTCTAAAACTGTTTACAAATGTAATCGATAGTTCTATAATACATTTAAGCTTTATTCATAGAAAGTGGTGATAAAGATATGAAAAGTACGAATTTGGAGATTTATACGCGTTCACTTTGTGGTGATTGTCAGGCTTTGAAACAATTTTTGAATGATAATAATATTTCTTTTAAAAACTATGAGTTAGATAGCAAGCCAGAAAAGGAACGGAAGCTAATGCAGATTACAGGCAACCGAATCGTTCCCGCTTTAGTTTTTAGTTCTGGTACTTTATTCAAAAAGCCAGAAAAAGTTTTTACTGGTTTTGGAAGAAATAAAGAACGAATCAAACATTTTTTGGAAATCTAAAAATTTTTTTGCTTTTACTGTTGACAAACGTAAACAAAAGATGTAGATTAAAGACATAGAGAAAAACTACAATTGTAAACGGAGGTGCAATATGGCGCATATGCATATGCAGCATGACGAAAGTGGAGACCTACCAGTAGATATTAAAGAAGTTAAAAATCCTAAATATCCAGTAGGAACAACAGTTGAACTGTTAACAGACCATATGTCGGATATGTTACACGCTAAAGCGATCATTGATGGCGTCTATGATACGACTGTTTATTCGGTAACTTATAATGATACAAACAGCAATGATCAAATTGCTGATCATAAATGGGTGGTTGATGGCGAAATAAGTTACAAAGGTAGCGTTGATGTCGGCGATCAAGTAACGATTCTGGCTAAACACATGGATGGGATGCAAGGTGCTACAGCTACGATCGAACGTATAACCACTGAACCTGTTCATATGATCGATTATTATTCATCTGATCATGGCCGTTGGATAAAAAATCACCAATAGGTTGTTGAAAGCGAGCTTAAAGCTTGGGAGGAATAAGCCATGCAAGTAACGAATGCAGAATGGCAAGTGATGAAAGTTGCCTGGACAAAAGAAACAATGACAAGTAAAGAAGTTATTGATTCATTACAAGAAAAATTTGAATGGACAGCTTCCACGATTAAAACATTGTTAAGTCGCTTAGTAAATAAGGATTGCTTGGCAACAACAAAAGAAGGGAATAAATATTATTATTCTCCTCTTTTGTCAGAAAAAGAAAGCATTCATCAAACGACTCAGGAAGTTTCAGATAAAACTTGTCCTATGCAAATGAGCACAGTCGTTAATGAGCTTTTATTAAAAAATGATTTTACAGATAATGATTTAGATAAAATCGAAGAAGTACTCAATGAAAAACGTCAATATACAGTTAATCATGTAAAATGTAACTGTGTGTAAAATAAATAAAATTTTTGGAGGAATTGATTATGAATACAAATACTTACTCAGTACCAGATATGTCTTGCGCTCATTGCAAAATGCGCATCGAAGAAGAAGTGAATAAACTGACGGGCATTCAAAACGCCAATGCTGACCCGGAGGAAAAGAAATTAACGGTTACTTTTGATACAAATGACGTGCAATCTGCAGATATTGTAAATGCAGTAAGTGAAGCGGGGTATACAGCAGAAAAAGCGTAGTGAGCATTGTTGTGTAAGAAAATAAAATAACTTTTCTTACACGCATCCGCTATTGAAGGAGGATGAAAAAGGTGTTAAAAGACACATATAATATCGAAGGGATGACCTGCGCTTCTTGTGTGCAAGCTGTAGAAAAAAGTGTAGGAAAACTTGATGGTGTACAAGAGGTGGCTGTCAATTTAGCGACTGAAAAAATGGATGTTTCTTACGATTCGACAGTTGTCGCTGGAAGTGATATCGAAGGAGCGGTAGAAAGTGCAGGTTACAAGGCGCTTAAAAATATTGCTTCGCAAAGTTTTGATATTGAAGGCATGACTTGTGCTTCTTGTGTACAAGCGATTGAAAAAAGTGTAGGAAAAGTAGATGGCGTGCAGGAAGTTGCCGTCAATTTAGCCACTGAAAAAATGAATGTTTCTTATGATGAAGATGCAATCAATGCAGGCGATATTATTAAAGCCGTCCAAGATGCTGGTTATCAAGCAGCTGTGGAATCAGATAAGGTAAGCAGTGATGATACAGATAAAAAACAAAAGCAGATGAAAGATCTATGGGTACGTTTTTTAGGATCTGCTATTTTTGCTATACCTCTTTTATATATCGCTATGGGTCCTATGTTACCTTTTGGCGGTTTACCCATTCCTGAGTTTTTAGATCCGGTACAACATACCGTGACCTTTGCGTTAACGCAATTGTTACTGACTTTACCAGTCATTTATTTAGGACGTTCTTTTTATACGGTAGGTTTCAAATCACTTTTTAAAGGACATCCTAATATGGACTCTCTTATTGCGATTGGAACAACCGCGGCTTTATTACAAGGAATTGTGATGACAGCACTTTTAGGTTTAGGACGTGTGGAAGTTCATCATGGGCATCCAGATTTATATTTTGAATCAGCCGCAGTTATTTTGACCTTAATTACTTTAGGGAAATATTTAGAAGCTGTTTCTAAGGGAAAAACTTCCGATGCGATTAAAAAACTGATGGGCTTAGCACCGAAAACTGCTCGTGTTATTCGTAATGATGAAGAAAAGGAAATTTCCATTGACGAAGTTGTGACAGATGACATTGTAGTCGTTCGTCCAGGGGATAAAATCCCAGTCGATGGCGAGTTAGTTGATGGTAGCTCTGCTGTTGATGAATCGATGATTACGGGTGAAAGTATTCCGATTGAAAAACAAGTGGGAGATAAAGTTGTAGGTGCCAGTATCAATAAAAATGGTTCTTTCCATTTTAAAGCTACTAAAGTAGGAAAAGATACGACACTATCGCAAATCATCAAGCTAGTAGAAGATGCGCAAGGTTCTAAAGCACCGATTGCTAAATTAGCAGATAAAGTTTCTGGTGTGTTTGTTCCTATCGTTATTGGTCTGGCTGTGCTTTCTGGCTTAGCTTGGTTCTTTTTAGGACAAGAATCTTGGGTTTTTGCTTTAACGATTACAATTTCCGTTTTGGTTATCGCTTGTCCTTGTGCTTTGGGATTGGCAACACCAACGGCAATTATGGTTGGTACTGGAAAAGGTGCTGAAAATGGTGTATTGATCAAAAGTGGTGATGCACTAGAAGGTACGCAAAAAGTTCAAACCATTGTTTTTGATAAAACTGGAACTATTACAGAAGGTAAACCAATAGTAACGGATATAATTAATTATAATGGTTATGATGAAGAAGCTGTTTTAACCTTAGCTGCTTCTGCTGAGACTGGATCTGAACATCCATTAGGAGAAGCGATCGTTGAAAGTGCCAAAGATCGAGGCGTAACTTTACAAACAGTTAAAAATTTCCAATCGATTCCAGGTCACGGGATTCAAGTCGCTGTTGCAGGACAAACAGTTTTACTGGGAAACAAAAAATTGATTACAGAAAATAATATTGATACTCTTGATGCTCAAGAAGTTTCTGATCGTTTAGCTAATGAAGGCAAGACGCCGATGTTTATTGCAACTGGTGGACAGCTGATAGGCATTGTAGCTGTAGCTGATACGATTAAAGAAAACAGTATTGCCGCTATTGATAAGTTGCACCATATGGGCTTACAAGTAGCGATGATTACTGGCGATAACAAGCGGACGGCAGAAGCGATTGCTAAACAAGTAGGAATTGACCGTGTCTTTAGCGAAGTTTTACCTGAAGATAAAGCGAATGAAGTAGAAAAATTACAAAACGAAGGACTTCATGTAGCCATGGTCGGTGATGGCATCAATGACGCGCCTGCTTTAGCTCAAGCCAATGTAGGCGTTGCGATCGGTTCTGGTACAGACGTTGCGATTGAATCAGCTGATATTGTTTTGATGCGTAGCGATTTAATGGATGTACCAACGGCTGTAGAACTAAGCCGAGCTACTATTAAAAATATCAAACAAAACTTATTCTGGGCCTTTGCTTACAATACGATCGGCATTCCAATCGCTATGGGTGTCTTGTACTTATTTGGCGGTCCATTGTTGAACCCAATGTTTGCAGGTGCAGCAATGAGCTTAAGTTCAGTCTCCGTTTTATTAAATGCACTACGTTTGAAAGGATTTAAACCAGCGAAGACCGAAACAACTAAAGAAGAAGCAAGTCCAGCAAAGAAAGCTCTTGCTTAAAAATAAACTCATCTAAGCTATCTAACAAGAAGTCTTGTGCTATCTTGTTAGATAGCTTTTTTACTAAGTGGATTAGGCAATAACAGGGAGTAAATGAGAGACAAACACTCTCCATGTTTGGCATATCGGGTAATGAAATCGCAAAACACTCTCCATCTCAGGCACTATTTAAACACTAAGTTCATATAATTAAGCAATTTCTTTAAAGATAGATAAAGAATCTTAAAAACACTGTCCATCTTTGAGATATCGGATAATGAAAACGTAAAACACTCTCCATGTTTGGGATATCAGATAATGAAACAGCGAAACACTCTCCATCTTTAACATCAGTAACCGTAAATTACTTAAGTTTTCCAAAATAAGAAGAAAGTTGACGTGTTCACAAAAAAAGGCTAGGATTTAATTATAAAAGTTAGAAGGGAAGGATCATGTGTCTGAAGAAGTTTTATTAACCAATAAAGAAACAACAACAGTTGCCCAAGCCATTAATAAGCTCTATCCAAAATTGGGAACAGACTTGAATCATGAAACCAATTTTCAATTGTTATGTGCTGTTTTGTTAAGTGCACAAACGACAGATGTCTCTGTGAATAAAATAACTCCTCAGTTGTTTGAAAAATTTCCAACACCTGAAGCTATGGCAGCAGCGTCTTTAGAAGATATTCAGGAAAATATTCGAAGTATTGGTTTGTACAAAAATAAATCGAAATATTTAAAAAATATGAGTCAGATGTTATTGGAAAAATTTGATGGTCAAGTTCCAGATAATCGGGAAGAACTGACGACTTTACCTGGTGTGGGTAGAAAAACAGCCAATGTTGTATTGACCAATGGTTTTAATATCCCAGCTTTTGCGGTGGACACTCACATTAAAAGAGTGACCAGAAAGCTGCATTTCGTTCCCCAAGATGCTTCGGTAGAAAAAGTAGAACAAATGATGTCAGACAAACTCCCAGAAGACATGTGGTATCCAGCCCATCACTCGATATTACTATTTGGACGTTATCAGTGTATAGCGCGTAAACATGATCATAGTCAATGCTTAAAGCGTATTAAAGAAAGTATGCCGGAAAATGAAATTGCTGTAAGTGCTCTTAAAAAGATGACTGCAGAGTTAGAGCATTAAAACTCGAAATCTCATTGAAAAAATCTCCAAAGAGTAAAACGTTAAAATTTACTCTTTGGAGGATTTTTTAGTTAATTAGCTATTTGTTTTGTTATTGACGTCATAAGTTAACCATACGGTGCTGTCTTTTTTAGTTTCTACATTTTTTAAGGTGAAAGAAACCGGCGTATCGTCTGTTAGATTTTCTTTAGTGTCAAATAAAGAAGGGGCATCAGCTTTAGCATCAGCTGCGGGTGCGATAACTACACTAACTTCATCACAGAGTCCTGCTTGGATAAAGGACCAGTTTAAAACACCGCCACCACCGAGCATTACGAGATCCATGTGGAAAAGATCTTTTAATTTTTGCAATAGTAATTCTGCATCTAAGGATTCTTTTCCGGCGATAATGTAAGAAATATTCTTTTCTCTTAGAAAAGCTTTATAAGCATTGCTTACTTTTTCAGTTAAAACTTCTAAAACTTCAGCAGTTGTATCGCTGTATTGTAGAGTATTTTTATCCCATCCTAATTTTCCAGATGTATCAATTGAAATGTAATATTTATGGCCAGTTGGTTCAGCGACGAAATCTCCTTTAGGAACAGTAGGTGCTTGTTCGTTCAACGCAGGTTTTTTATAGTGAGTGAAGTTATCATCGGTAGTGGTTCTTCCAGATAGCCAGCCTTGATGTTTATAATGAGCGTCTTCACCAAAAGCAACATTATAAAAGAAGTCGCCAGACCCTTTACTTGCTGGAATGTCCATGTATTTTCCAATAATCTTTCCATCTAAAGAAACTTGCATGTGACAAAAGACATATGGTCTATTCATAACAAAATCTCCTCTTTTCTTAAATTATTCAACATTTATAATGTACTACCTAGACCTTACTCTATGTCAACCAACAAATGATATCTAGCTGTAAATCAATTTAAAATAGAAACTTCAAAAAATTTTTTTAGTTGCTTTATTGTCTTCTTTGTTCCATTATTTAGTTAAAACAAGTTACAATGTAAAGGCAAACAAAGTTGGAGGAAAATTATATGGAAATACGACTACTTAGATATTTTTTAGTTGTAGCAGAAGAACAAAGTATCGCAAAAGCTGCTCAGACATTACATATTACACAGCCAACTTTAAGCAGACAAATCAAAGGACTTGAAGAAAGTTTAGGAACAGATCTTTTTATAAGATCAAATCGTAAAATGTTTTTGACTGAATCAGGTTTGTTTTTGAAAAAAAGAGCAGAAGATATTTTATATCTTAACGATAAAACAGAAAAAGAATTTAACGATAGTAAACAAGAATGGCTCAGTGGGCATATTAGTATCGGCTGTGTAGAAGCAGATAATTCCGACACCTTAGCGCTTATGCTAGAAGAGTTTGTTTCTGAACACCCACAAGTAACCTTTTCTATTTTCAGTGGTACGAGTGATGTTATTGTGGATCGATTGGATAAAGGCCTATTGGATTTGGCGATTTTATTAGAACCCATATCTACTGATAAGTATCATAAGTTAATTTTACCCAGAGAAGAAAAATGGGGGTTGATGGTATCCAATCAATCCTACCTGGCAAGCAAAGAAAATATTCATTTGGAAGAATTAGTAGGTGTTCCGCTACTTTGTTCACCGCGTAAAGATATACAAGAAATGCTACAATCTTATGAAGCCTTGCAAGATAAAGAGTTAAATATCATAGGAACTTATAATCTAATCTTTAATGTTTTTTCATTAGTAGAAAATCGCGTAGGATCAGCCTTAACAATCGAAGGAGCTATGACAAATAGAAGTACAGCTGATGTGAAATTTTTACCTATCGTGCCAGAAATAACTACACACTGTGTACTTGTCTGGAAGAAAAATACTTTATTGTCTCCTTCAGTGGATAAATTTGTTGAAAAATTTGTACAAGCTTTTCCAACATAGTATTTGGTATAAAAGCAATAGTTATCAGCTGAACAAGTCAACTAAAGTTTTTTTAGTGATTGATAGAAAATAATGGATGAAAGAAGGATAAAAATGAGTTCTTATTATGACAATCCTGCTTTTTTTGCGGCATATGCTGAAATGAATCGTTCAAAGTATGGTTTAAAGGCTGCAGGGGAGTGGCATGACTTAAAAAAAGTTTTACCGGATTTTACGAATAAGACAGTGTTAGACTTAGGATGTGGTTACGGCTGGCACTGCAGGTACGCGGCAGACCATGGGGCTAAACAAGTGCTTGGAATCGATGATTCAGACAAGATGATTCAACAAGCACAAATAATGACGAAAAATGAAAATATCCAATATAAGACAATGGATATATTTGATTTGGATCAATTAGAGCAAAAATTTGATATTATTATCAGTTCTTTAGCCATCCATTATATTAAAAATTATACAGAGTTAATCCAAAAAATTTATCAGCAATTAAATAATGGCGCTAGCTTTGTGATGAGCGTGGAACATCCTATTTTTACAGCTCAAGGAACTGAGCAGTGGGTGGAAGATGAAGAAGGAGAAATTAGCCATTGGCCAGTGGATGATTATTTTGATGAAAAGGTGAGAAATACTGACTTTTTAGGTTTTACTATTAGTAAATATCATCGCACTTTAACCACCTATGTTCAAACATTGCTTCAGAAAGGATTGGTTCTAGATCATTTAATTGAACCAAAACCATCCCAAGAAATGCTGGAGGAAAATAAGGAAATGCAAGAGGAATTGCGTCGTCCAATGATGTTGATTTTAGCAGCACACAAGCCAAATAAAAAAGGATGAGCCAGCAAGTAACATCGCGGGCTCATCCTTTTTATTTATTCATCGAATCCTTCTAAAACAATTTTTCCAATCGTCGTATCTGATTCTAGCTGTTTATGGGCTTTTTTTAAGTTTTCTGCGTTAATTGTGCCATAGTGATAATTGATAGTGGCATGAATTTCCTTGTTATCTATCATTTGCGAAATTTTATCTAAAAATTTATGCTGAGTAACCATATTCTCTGTTTGATAACTTGATTTAGTAAACATAAATTCCCAAGTGAAGGTGGCGCTTTTATCTTTTAATAAACCTAAATCAACAGCTTCTTCGGTTTCTACGACAGAACAAATTTTTCCTAAAGGCGCAATCACATCTGCCATAGCTTGCCAATGCATTTTGGTGGAATGTAGGCAAAGAATATAATCAACATTTTTTATATTTTCTTCTTTTAACTGAGAAGAAAAGTCTTTATGATGATCAATAATCACATCTGCGCCTTGTTTTTTAACCCAATCGCGTGTTTCGGGTCTGGAAGCTGTTGCAATAACAGTTAAATCCACACTTTTAGCTAGTTGGGTTGCAATCGATCCAACACCTCCTGCGCCATTGACAATAAGCAATTTTTTACCGACGTTACTACTTTTATTTTTACTAATAGTTAAGTGTTCGAATAAAGCTTCATAAGCCGTTAAGGACGTTAAAGGTAAAGATGCCGCAGAGGCGAAGTCTAATGAACTTGGCTTTTTACCAACAATACGTTCATCAACTAAGTGAAATTCACTATTGCCACCAGGACGTGTAGAATCTCCTGCATAAAAAACTTCATCGCCTACTTGAAATAGTGAGCAATTTTCGCCAACTTCTTCGACGACACCGGCCACATCCCAGCCTAAAATTTTTGGTTTTTCCTCGACCTTTTCTTTAGGCGAGCGTATCTTCGTATCAACCGGATTAACCGAAATAGCTTTAACACGAACAAGTAAATCGCGTCCTTTCGCCTGTGGTTTAGGCAGCGTCAAGTCTAATAAACTTTCTGGATCATCGATTGGTAAATAGCGGTAAAGACCGACAGCTTTCATTTTATTTTCCATAAAAAAACCTCCCTTGTGCCTTTTCTTTATTGTAACATTGTTTGCTAAAATATATAGAAATACTTGCTTTTAAGAATTCCTTATAAAAATTTTACATGAAAACAGTCAATCTTTCATAATTTATTCATAATTAGTCGTTACTATAGACTCATACCAACAAAATGTCTTTTTATAAGACAACCCTAACACTTTTTCATTTTTACTCCTTGCCTGTCGATACATTCTCGGCAGGCCTCTTTTTTTATTTACTAGCTTTTTCATTGCCTAGAATTTTTACAGTTAATCATTTCAAAAATCGCATATTTCTGGGGAAATTTAGGCTTTAAGAAGATGATTTTGTTTTGTTTTAATGAAACCAAAGACAAAATCATGTATAATAGAAACGACGCTAAAAAGGTTTAAATCAAATGAGGTGAAATTTTTTGAAAAAAATATTAGTTGTTGACGACGAAAAACCGATCACTGACATTGTTAATTTTAATTTGTCAAAAGAAGGTTATGAAGTTTATACAGCTTATGACGGAGAAGAAGCATTGGAGCAAGTAGAAGAGGTGAAACCCGATTTAGTTTTACTTGATTTAATGTTACCCAAAGTCGATGGGCTAGAAGTGGCGCGTGAAATTCGCAAAACTTATGATATGCCAATCATTATGGTGACCGCTAAAGACGCAGAAATCGATAAAGTCTTGGGCTTGGAGCTAGGCGCGGATGATTATGTCACAAAACCATTTTCTAACCGTGAATTAGTCGCTCGTGTCAAGGCCAATTTAAGACGAGGTTCTTCCAGCGCTAAAGGTGCTGATCAAGCAGCCAATGTAGAAATTACGATCAATGATATTACCATTCATCCGGATGCTTATATGGTTACAAAAAATGATGAAGAGATTGAACTGACCCACCGTGAGTTTGAACTGCTGCATTACTTAGCACAACATATTGGTCAAGTAATGACGCGGGAACATTTATTACAAACGGTGTGGGGTTATGATTATTTTGGCGATGTACGTACTGTGGACGTAACGGTGCGACGCTTACGCGAAAAAATCGAAGATAACGCTAGCCATCCAGGCTATTTAGTTACACGTCGAGGGGTAGGCTATTATTTACGCAATCCAGAACAGGAGTAACGCTATATGAAAAAAAAGGTTCGCTTTTTTCGATCAGTGAACTTTAAAATCGCCCTGACTTTTATCTTGGTTTTACTTGTTTCAATCGAGATTATCGGGGCGTATTTTATTCGCGGATTGGAACGATCAACCATCGATAATTTCAAAGGCAATATGGATACACAGGCTGAAACGCTGGCGAGTACTTTAGGCAATCACTTAGGCAATCAAGATGATGAAGATAGCGGCCAACAAAACGATGAACTGCAAAGAGTGCTTGATAATAGTGATTCTCCTGATGTATTGGAAATGAAAGTGGTCGATGAAAAAAATAATATTCGTGCAACAACCAATGTTGCAGAACGATATACAGTAGGTAAGAAAAATGATGATCCCTATATTGATGATTTTTCTACCAAGAGTTTAGTGGCTATTGATGAAGAATCTTCTAATCGAGTGCAAATCAATGTACAGCCCATTCAAACCACAGGTGACACCGTAGCAGGGGCCTTGTATATTAGAAGTGATTTAGAACAACAATATGAAGAGATCAATGATATTGCTTTAATTTTTATTACTTCTTCAGTGATTGCAGTATTTATCTCGATGATCGTGGCTGTTTTAGTGGCACGATCGATCACACAACCAATTGGTGAAATGCGACAGCAAGCCCTTCGTATTGCTAAAGGAGATTATAGTCGTAAGGTCCAAGTCAAAGGAAATGATGAATTGGGTGAATTGGCATCGACTTTTAATCAATTGGGCGAACGAATTGAAGAAACACAAGAAGCGATGGAATCAGAACGCAACCGTTTAAATAGTGTGTTATCTCACATGACAGACGGTGTTGTGGCAACAGATCGTCGTGGAAAAGTGATTACTATCAATGAGATGGCTTTATCTTTACTAAATGTCGAACGTGAATCTGCAGTAAACCAATCAATTTTGACATTGTTTGATATGGGAGAAGATTATACTTTACGTAAAATTTTGGAAAATCCAGAGGAAATTTTATTAGAGCGACCTTCTGCCGATAAAAATCTAGATAATGTTCTTTTGCGTGTGGATTTTTCCATGATTCGTCGTGATTCCGGATTTATTTCTGGTTTAGTGGCTGTTTTACATGATGTCACTGAACAAGAAAAAACCGAACAAGAACGACGCGAGTTTGTTTCCAATGTTTCCCATGAATTGCGTACACCTTTGACAAGTACTAGAAGTTATATTGAAGCTTTGTCGGAAGGAGCTTGGAAAGACGAAGAAATCGCGCCGAAGTTCTTGAATGTCACTTTAAATGAGACAGATCGCATGATTCGTATGATCAATGATTTATTGAGCCTTTCTAGAATGGATAGTGGAAATTATCAGCTCCAGTTGGAATATATTAACTTTAAAGAACTGGTAAATTTTGTATTAGATCGTTTTGATATGATGGTCGATGAGCAGGAAAAAAAATACCATATCAAACGTGATTTCACGAAACGAGAGTTATGGGTAGAAGTAGATACCGACCGCATGATTCAAGTGATCGATAATCTGATGAATAATGCGGTGAAATATTCACCAGATGGCGGTACAATCACAGTGCGATTGGTGGAAACACACAATAATATCATCTTAAGTATCACCGACCAAGGTTTAGGCATCCCACCTAATGACATGAATAAAGTCTTTGATCGTTTTTACCGGGTCGATAAAGCAAGAGCGCGTAAGCAAGGTGGTACCGGCTTAGGTCTTGCGATCTCTAAAGAAGTATTGAAAGTTCATGGAGGTAACATTTGGGTGGAAAGTCGTGAACACGTTGGCTCAACTTTCTATGTTAGCTTACCTTATGAACCTTATGAGGAGGACTGGTGGGAATGAAGTTTTCAAAATATTTTTTGTGGGTCGGTTTAGCCCTAATGATCATTTTAAGCTTTTATCTTTCTTACTTGATATGGGCGAGTCCAACGGTTGATGATCAAACGCTGGTTGAAGAAACAGAAGAAAGCCAGACAGAGGATGAGGAAGAAGAAGATTATATAGCCGCTGAAGATGTCTTTTTGCCTATAAAAACTGTTTATCAATCAGAAGATCAAACACAAGCTAGTAATACAGAAAGTTTATTGGAAGATTTGCAGACAGATATCTCACAAGCCGCTTTTAGCTCTTTGAATATTCAAAATTATGACTCAACTGAACAACTTGCTCAACAAACAAGCATTTCTGATGGTATCGAGATGGATTATGCTTCTTCCTTTCCTTTAAAAAAATACATTGATTTCTTTGGTATAGATTTGACAAATGAAGGAAATGAAGAAGACAGTTCATTTACATTTCAGTTGATTCAAATTGATTTTGCAGAGGAAAAAATTCGTTTTATTAATAAAGATGAACAATTATCTGCAGAAGCAGATATCCAATCTTCTTTAGATAGCATGAAAGATAGATTAAAAGAAGATTCTGTTGACTGGTATGATGTTGTTCAAGATGAACGGCTTGATTATTTTGAATATTTCAATGAGCAGCCAGTAAAATTGAAAAAGTTTAGTTATATTGCTTCTTCCAGGCCTTATACGGTTTTCCGTGATTCTTTTTTTACAAATCCGGATAATTTACGTAGTAATGATGACACGGAGAATTTGAATATTTACGATGGGTCGGAATCAATGGTCATTGAACCTGATAGCCAAAAGGTTGATTTTCAAGGAAACACTTCAGCACAAGAGGAATTTGATCCTTATAGGGATAGTTATCAATATATTCGAAAACTGGGGACCAATTATGGTTCCATCCGCTTTTTAGATTCTATGCAAAATACCCTTGATTACCATATTTTTGTAGAAGGCTTTCCAGTCTTTAGTGATAGCGAAGAAGGAAAATTTTCGGTGGAGTTCTCAGATACTTCGCAAGAGGGTCAACGAAGTGTGGAAATTCAAGCCAATTTAAATATGATCCAAGTGCCGATTCCTTCTGATAGTGAAGTGGAAGTTCCTTCAGGAAAAGATGTTTTAGAAGATCTTTATTACACAGGAGCGGACCCAGAAAAATTACACAGTCTGGTCGTTGGCTACAGCTGGGAAAACATTGAAGATACTGGCGTGGTCGATTTAGAACCGGATTGGTATGTGCAATATGGAAATAGTTGGCACAAACCTGAAGACTTAATGCAACAATTGCAAGAAAGCGGGGAATAAATAAATGGATTTTAAAAAGATCGGTTGGATTTTTTTCTTTGCCTTTCTAGGATTGAATATATTTTTATTTAGTATTTATAAAGAAGCAGATGGCCAAGATGACGTGGTTTATCGAACAGATCAAAAAGTTCCCATTGAAGACCGTCTGGATTCAGAAGATATAAACTATAGCGGTGAGTTTTCTGAAAAGCACCAAAAAGGTTATTATATTAGCGGTAAACCTACTGATATGGATGATGCCCTGGATGAAGAACGTGATCGCCAAGATGACCAGGATCTTTTACAAGATCAAACTTCGGTGGATGATAAAACACTTACCCATAGTTTGACAGAAGAAAATGCGATCACCGATACTTCTCAGACAACAAATGTATTAGAGCAATTTTTACAAGAAGAAGATCAAGTGTTATTTGGAGACGAATATAGCTATTTAGAAAATGTTTCAAGCTTTAAGGGAGATTACCCATCGTTAATTGCAGCACAAAGTTATGAGGGTATTCCTATTGATGATAGTTCGAGTCGGATTGAAATCGAGCTGTCAAATGAAGATGATAAATGGGTTTTAAGTAATTATACACAAACGCATATTTCTGATTTGATTCCCTTGCGAGAAGCAATTTCTTTATATTCAGAAGAAGAGGTTATCAACACCTTATATGTAAACAACAAAATTCCAAGTGGTTCTGAGATCAAATGGCGCCACCTAGCCTATACTTTAAACTTAAAAGTACGTGGACAAAATGTTTATGTACCTGCTTGGTTTGTGGCGATCGAAGATGAAGATGGACAGACCCAAATTGAAAAAGTCAATGCGCTGACGAATCGAATCATTACAAATACTACAGTTCAAACGGTAGAAAATTCCTAAAAAGGTATGTATAATGAAATTAGTTTTTATGTTAGAGAGGAAGTCACGCGCAGTGGAGAAAGAAAATGCATTTCAAGTAAGTGTTTTAGCCAGTGGCAGCACCGGTAATTCATTATATATTGAAACACCTAAAAAGAAAATTCTGGTAGATGCTGGTTTAAGCGGAAAAAAAATTACTTCATTGCTTAGTGAAGTCGGACGAAAGCCGGATGATTTAGATGCGATTTTTGTTACCCACGAACATCGTGATCATATTCATGGTGTGGGCGTATTATCACGTAAATATCATTTGGATATTTATGCCAATGATAAAACTTGGCAAGCAATGTCGCCTTTAATCGGTAATGTCGCACTTGAAAATCAGCATTCCTTTGAAATGGGGAAAGTTTTGACTTTTGGCGATATGGATATTGAAAGCTTTGGCGTTTCACATGATGCGGCTGCTCCGCAATTTTATCGCATTCACAAAGATGGAAAGTCATTTGTGGTATTAACTGATACTGGCTATTGTAGCGATTATTTGCGCGGGGTCGTACGCGGCGCAGATGCTTATTTGATTGAAAATAACCACGATTTAGCGATGTTGCGTTCAGGTAAGTATCCTTGGAGTTTAAAACAGCGGATTTTAGGTGACCGCGGTCATTTATCAAATGAGGATAGCGCGCTTGCGATGACAGATATTTTGACAGATCAAACTCAACGCATTTATCTAGGACATTTAAGTAAAGAAAACAATTTAAAAGAGTTAGCTCATTTAACCATGGAAAATACTTTAAAAGAACATGATTTTGGCGCAGGCGAAACCTTCCAAGTTTGTGATACAGATCCAGAACAAGCGACAAGTTTGTTTGCTATATAAGGAAAAAGACATCCGAAACTTAATCGGATGTCTTTTTTGCTGTGAATCACTACGATTTAGCGACCGAAGGGGAGCTAAGAGTAGCTGATGAACAGTACTAGGACGAGCGAAAGCGAGGCGTAGCGTCCGAATTAGTTTCCCGCTATTAAGACGAGATTTGCAATAACGACTAAGCTGTTCATGCCGACATGGCTAATCATAGAAGTCCAAATCTTGCCGGTTTTTTTATAAAGTAAGCTAAGGAAAAAGCCCAGACAAAAGTATAACAGTAGATGTCCATCTTGATGGACAACAGCAAATATCAGCGAACTAACAATAATACCTAGCCAAGGATAAGCAAATGAATCAAACAGACCGATCAGAGAACGACGGAAGACAAATTCTTCCATAATCGGACCGCCGACCATTGCTGCTAGAGCAAATAAAGGTTGACGTAAGACGATCCCAATAATATTTTGTGTATTTTGTGATTCAATCGGTACGCCGAAAAATTGTTCTATTTGCATAATTCCTGTTTGCAAAAGTATGGCTAGAAAAATCCCGACGATCCCCCAAAATAAAGTAGGGAGTAGGTTGATCTTGTTTTTTTCAAAGCTTAATTTACTTGTTTGCTTAAGATATAAAAAAATCATAAAAGCAGCGCCTAAAAGATAAGTAACTGTGGTGGTATTCGTACTGGCTTGGCTCGTTGGTGCAAAGATGGGCGCAAAAAAAGCAATAATATACATAAAAATGGTCAATAAACTATATTTTCTAACAGACATTAGCGACTCCTTTTTCTGAGAAATTTTTTATCAATTTACTTATTATACAAAAATCAAGTCAGATTGACAATTGTCAATCATTTAGTCGATAACTTCGGCCTTAAAAGTGACTGACTTTTTTTGACTTTTGTAAAAAAATTTGTTCTAACTACTTGCAATATTAGTAAAAAATGATAATATTGAAATTGTGAGTTAGCACTCTATATTAATGAGTGCTAATAACAGAAAATTAAATGAAAGATTTTATTTGGAGGGATTTCTCGTGTTAAAACCATTAGGCGATCGCGTATTGATCGAAGTTTCGGAAGAAGAAGAAAAAACAGTTGGAGGCATTGTTTTAGCATCCACTGCGCAAGAAAAGCCACAAACTGGTAAAGTTGTAGCTGTCGGTCCAGGACGTACACTAGATAATGGTGAACAAGCAAAGGTTCCTGTAAACGTCGGAGATACTGTTTTATTTGAAAAGTATGCCGGCTCTGAAGTGAAATATGACGGACAAGACTACATGATCTTTTCAGCAAAAGACATTGTAGCAATTGTAGAATAAAAAATACTTTATTTTGAGGTGAAGAAATCATGGCAAAAGATATTAAATTTTCAGAAGACGCACGCCGTTCAATGCTTAATGGCGTAAGTAAATTAGCAGATACAGTCAAAGTAACTTTAGGCCCAAGAGGTCGTAATGTTGTCTTAGAAAAATCTTATGGCTCTCCTTTAATTACAAATGACGGTGTAACGATTGCTAAAGAAATCGAATTAGAAAATCGTTTTGAAAATATGGGTGCACAATTAGTTTCAGAAGTTGCTTCTAAGACTAACGATATCGCTGGTGACGGTACAACAACTGCAACTGTATTAGCACAATCCATTGTAAGCGAAGGCTTGAAAAACGTTACTTCTGGCGCTAATCCTTTAGGTATTCGTCGTGGTATTGAACAAGCAACACAAAAAGCTGTAGAAGAATTACAAAATATTTCTACACCAGTAGAATCCAAAGAAGCGATCGTACAAGTCGGTGAAGTTTCTTCTGGCAGCAAACAAGTAGGCCAATACATTGCAGACGCAATGGACAAAGTTGGTAACGACGGTGTTATTACTATTGAAGATTCACAGGGTATCGATACAGAATTAGATGTCGTTGAAGGTATGCAATTTGATCGCGGTTATCTTTCACAATACATGGTAACGGATAATGAAAAAATGGAAGCTGATTTAGATAATCCTTACATTTTGATTACTGACAAGAAGATTTCTAACATTCAAGATATCTTACCTTTATTAGAACAAGTTGTACAACAATCAAAACCACTATTGATCATTGCTGATGATATCGATGGTGAAGCATTGCCAACACTTGTTTTAAACAAAATCCGCGGAACATTTAATGTTGTTGCAGTAAAAGCTCCTGGATTTGGTGACCGTCGTAAAGCAATGTTAGAAGATATCGCTGTATTGACCGGTGCTACAGTTATTACTGAAGATTTAGGTCTTGAACTAAAAGATGCTACAATGGACTCTCTTGGTAGAGCTAATAAAGTAACTGTTGATAAAGACAACACAACAATCGTTGAAGGTGCTGGTGATTCAACAGCTATCGAAGATCGTGTACAATTGATTAAAAACCAAGTAGCTGAAACAACTTCTGACTTTGATCGTGAAAAATTACAAGAACGCCTTGCTAAACTAGCAGGTGGTGTTGCAGTAATCAAAGTCGGTGCGGCAACTGAAACAGAACAAAAAGAACTAAAATTACGTATTGAAGATGCTTTAAACGCTGCTCGTGCAGGTGTTGAAGAAGGTATGGTATCTGGTGGTGGTACAGCACTAGTTAACGTGATTAACAAAGTAGCTGAACTAGATGCCGATGACGATGCGATCACAGGAATTAACATTGTGCTTCGCGCATTAGAAGAGCCAGTACGCCAAATCTCTGAAAATGCTGGTTTTGAAGGATCAGTTATTATTGAAAGACTAAAAGGCGAAAAACTAGGTATTGGCTTTAACGCAGCAACTGGCCAATGGGTAAACATGGTTGATGCAGGTATTGTTGACCCAACTAAAGTTGTTCGTTCTGCTTTACAAAACGCAGCATCTATCTCTGCACTACTACTATCAACAGAAGCAGTCATTGCAGATCGTCCAGATGAATCAGGCAATGATGCTGGAGCTGGCGCTCAAGGAATGGATCCATCAATGATGGGCGGCGGCATGATGTAATAGCTTTACAAAAAATCCTTGGACAAATTAAATGTCCAAGGATTTTTTTTTGCGTTATCGTAGTTAGCAGAAAGAGACTATGCGAATTGCTATACATTCAACATAGAATTCTATTTTCTTTGAGCTATCCATTCAAATTCCTCATTGTTTTCTGGTTCCTCTGAGCTATCCGTTCAGATTCCTCATTGTTTTCTGGTTTCTATGGGCTATCAATGCTTATTCAACATAGAATTCTCGTTTCTATGAGCTATCGGTAACTCATTCACCATAGAATTCTACTTTCATTGTTGGACCGCCACCGTTAGCACATAGAATTCTCATTCCGTTGTTCTTAATTAATGTTAAACACATGGCTTCATTGTTTTCTTGTGCTTAATTCAAAGAAAAATTAGGAATATATAATAAATGATGCAATTAGTCGCAGCATTTTGATAAAGTAACGTTCTTAAACACGGTTAACAACATAATTTTTAAATTCTACTGTGATTAAAAGATAATAGTAACATCATTTTTGTCATCCTATGTGATTGTTTAATAGAAAAAAGATACAGACTAGTTTGTACGATAAAATTAGTCTGTATCTTTTTGTTTTATAAATAATTTGCTAGACTGTCTTTTGTTATTTGCTGCAGTTTTTCTCTAGCTGCTTTATCGTAAGCTTGTGGGTTCGCTTGAGCTTGGGTTTTACCTTCAAAATATTCGCCTGTAACTTTATCTAAATCTTTTGATGTGGCAAGAAATTCAACGGCAGAAAAGCCTTTTTCCACTGAAGTTTGCGCTGGACCGAAATGATCAGATACCATGTTTGTACTCATTAGTGTTGATGGATGTAGCGCATTGACGTGAATTTCTTTTTCCTTTAGTTCAGCTGCAAGGTCAAATGTAAACATGATCAAAGCTAATTTACTGCGCTCATACGCTAAATAACCTTCATAATGCTTTTCCATATTGATATCATTAAAATCAATAGGCGCTTGGCCGACTGAAGCAACGTTAATGATTCTCGCATCATCGTTGATAACAGGAAGTAACTTTTCAGTCAGTAAAACTTGCGCCAAATAATTGATGCTCCATCTTAACTCATAACCATCTTGACTCAATTCACGTTGCTTTTGCGATTTCGGACCACCACCAATACCAGCATTGTTTACCAAAAGATCAATTTTTTCATTATTTGCTATAATCTTTTCAGCTAACTGTGCTACTGAGTGAAGCGAAGAAAAATCGCCATTAAAATATTTTAAATCCTGATTACCGGTCGTTTGTTTTATTTCTTCAACGGTGTTAAAACCTTTTTCTTCATTTCTTCCATGTAATAAGATCCTTGCGCCTTGTTTTGCAAAACGTTCAGCTGTCATTCTTCCCAGACCATCTGTTGCGCCAGTAATTAAAACTGTAGATTCTGCTAATGCTTTCATTGAGCGCACCTTCCTTTTGTGAATTTTAATGCTTTATTTTAGCATAACAAAAAATCATATTTAGTAAAATAAAAAGGAAACATACAGTCTTTCTATAATATTTTCCTTATTTTAAGTGTTATTATTACATTGCTGTTATTATCTTTGTTATAATATAATGGAGAAAAATTGAGGGAGTCTGAGTGTAATGAATAAAACGTACAAAGATGATAGTTTAGCACTGCATACGGATCTTTATCAAATTAATATGATGAAAACTTATTGGGAACTAGGGCGTGCTGATAAGCATGCTGTTTTTGAGTGTTTTTTCCGGGAAATGCCGTTTAAAAATGGTTATGCAGTATTTGCTGGTTTGGAGCGTTTGGTTGATTATTTAAAAAATTTGAAATTTACTGAATCAGACATTGAATATTTACGTTCAGTAGAAAATTATCCGGAAGGTTTTTTGGATTATTTAAAAAACTTCTCTTTTAATTGTACTGTTCGTTCAGCTAAAGAAGGAGACTTGGTTTTTGCTAATGAGCCGATTATTCAAGTAGAAGGGCCTCTAGCTCAAGCGCAATTAGTAGAAACTGCTATTTTAAATATCGTTAATTTTCAAACTTTAATTGCCACCAAAGCAGCCCGTATCAAGTCTGTTATAGGAGAAGATCCGCTCTTGGAATTTGGTTCAAGACGTGGACAAGAGATGGATGCCGCTTTATGGGGAGCTCGTGCTTCCTATGTGGGTGGTGCTGATGCTACGAGTAATGTACGCGCCGGTAAAGTATTTGGTATTCCAGATGCGGGGACCCATGCACATTCACTTATTCAGTCTTATGGCAATGACTACGATGGTTTTATGGCTTATGCTAAAACGCATAAAGATTGTGTCTTTTTAGTGGATACCTATGATACATTAAAACTAGGCGTGCCAAATGCGATTCGTGTGGCTAAAGAATTAGGCGATCAGATCAATTTCTTAGGCGTACGAATTGACAGCGGAGATATGGCCTATATTTCCAAAAAAGTTCGAGAGCAGTTGGATGACGCTGGTTTTCCTGAGGCGAAAATTTATGCCTCCAATGATCTTGACGAAAATACGATTTTAAATCTAAAAATGCAAAAAGCCAAAATTGACGTCTGGGGCGTGGGAACGAATCTGATTACCGCTTATGATCAACCTGCATTAGGTGCGGTTTATAAATTAGTTTCGATTGAAGATGGGCAAGGTGAAATGGTCGATACGATCAAACTTTCCAGTAATGCAGAAAAAGTAACAACGCCTGGAAAAAAACAAGTATGGCGTATTACGCGCAATTCAGACGGAAAATCACAAGGGGACTATGTCACTTTGTGGCATGAAAAACCTAACGAACAAGAAAGTATCTATATGTTTCATCCAGTCCACACTTATATTAACAAAACTGTTACTGATTTTACTGCTCGCATTCTTTTACATGATATTTTTGCAGAAGGTAAACTGGTTTATGATATGCCTTCTTTAGAAGAGATCAAAGAATACTCTGAAAGTTGCCTAGCTTCCTTGTGGGAAGAGTATAAACGTGATTTAAATCCACAACCTTACCCAGTAGATTTATCGACAGATTGTTATAATCATAAGATGAGACTTTTGAATAAAGTTCGTCAAGAGGTAGAAGATATAACATCTTAATTGTTATATATGTAGGAGGAATTATTTTGAGTTTACAAACAAAAATTATCAATGAAACAGGTGTCCAGCCGACAATTGATCCAGAAGAGGAAATCAGAAAGAGTATAGAATTTTTAAAAGATTATTTATACAAAAATTCTTTTTTAAAAACCTTTGTATTGGGTATTAGTGGCGGACAGGACTCTTCATTAGCTGGACGTATGACACAAATGGCCATGGAGGAAATGCGACAAGAGACCCAAGATTCGGACTATCATTTTATTGCGGTACGACTTCCTTATGGTACCCAAGCAGATGAAGAAGACGCTGAACGTGCTATTGAGTTTATCCAACCAGATACACAAATTGCGGTTGATATTAAACCAGCAGTAGATGCGCAAGTATCTTCTTTAGAAACGGTTGGCATGTCAGTTTCAGATTTTAATAAAGGGAACATAAAAGCACGTCAGCGTATGATTACGCAATACGCAATTGCTGGAGAATTTTCGGGTGCGGTGATAGGCACTGACCATGCGGCGGAAAATATCACAGGCTTTTTCACGAAATTTGGCGATGGGGCAGCTGATATCATGCCTTTATTCCGCTTAAACAAAAGACAAGGCCAACTACTATTAGAAACGTTGAGCGCACCAGAAGAACTTTATATTAAAGTGCCAACTGCAGATTTAGAAGAAGAAAAACCACTACTTAGCGACGAAACGGCGTTAGGTGTAACTTATCAAGAGATTGATGATTACTTAGAAGGAAAACGTGTTTCCAAACAAGCCCAAGAAACAATTGAAAATTTATGGGTGAAATCGCAACATAAAAGGCATCAACCGATCACGATTTTTGATGATTTTTGGAAATAAAAGCGCGTAAGTATTTGTTTGGACTTTGTCAACAATAGCTAAGGGAAACCTCAACGTTTCCCTTTTTATTTTTTAGTAAGGTGTTTGAAAAGAATGAATAGAAAATTAAAATATTTAGTCTTAACTTTAGTGATTTTTTGTGGAATTATCTTTAGTAATCTTTTTTTACAATGGTGTCAAAATGAGCTATCCATTGATTTAGCTGTAAAATTTGCTTTTTTGTGGCATACAGAAAAATTCTTTTTAGCTAGCTTGGTTTTGTTGATACTGTTTATCTTTCTAAGCAGTCTGGCTGGTTCGTTAATTGCAGGGGCTAGTTTTTATAGCCTTTTTATTACGATTATAGGCATAGCTACTTATCTGAAAATGTCCTTTCGACAAGAACCAGTTTATCCTGATGATTTACAAATGATTACACAACTAGGATTTTTTAGAGAAGTTATTGGGACCGGGCCTTTTGTGTTCGTTCTTATTTTAATGATCGCTGTGGGACTTCTTTTTATCTATCAATTATATCGTAGTTTCTTTTTAGCAAAAAATACACAAATCTTACGTGTTATTATGCTTTGTCTTAGCAGTTTAGGTTTGCTGTATATCAGTCATTTCAATGATGAAAGCAATTTGCTAAGGAAAGGCTATGACCAAACCGCTTTGTGGATTCCTTATTCGCAAGAAATGAATTATTATAATGTCGGTTTTGTAGGTGGTTTTTTATATAATTTGCGGGTGGAGGCTATGCAAGAACCTGAAGGATATTCACAAGAAGCGATTGAAGATATTACAGAAAAATACCAAGAGGAAGTTGAACCAGCTGAAAGCAAAGAGCAGCCTAATATTGTCTATGTGATGAGTGAAAGTTTTTCTGATCCTGAGCATTTGCAAGGACTCTCGGTTTCAGGAAATCCTTTAAAAGAGTATTATGAGCTAGCTAAGCAAACTTACAGTGGGAAAATGCTTTCGCAAAATTACGGGGGCGGTACAGCTAACATTGAATTTGAGGCCTTAACGAGTTTTTCTATGGAATTATTGAATCCTCAGATGACAACGCCTTATACGATGTTAATACCTAAGATGGATGATTTGCCTTCCTTGGTTTCTTTAACAAAAGATCGAGGATATGATACAACTGCGATTCATCCTTATGATACTTCCATGTATAAAAGACAAGATGTTTATTCGATTTTAGGTTTTGATCGTTTTATCGACCAGGATAGTATGGATTATACCCAAACCATCGAAAATAACCCTTATATTTCTGATGAGGCCGCTTATCAGCAAATATTGGACCAATTACAAGAAGAGCAAACACCACAGTTTTTTCATTTGGTGACCATGCAGACGCATATGCCTTATGAAGGCAAATACGAAAATGTTGATTATCAAGTAAGTGGGAACGACAATAATCGCAATGTTGAACATTATTTACAAGATATCGATTATAGTGGAAAAGCGCTAAAAGACTTCACCCAAGAACTGGAAAAATTACCAGAACGTACTTTAGTCGTTTTTTGGGGCGATCACTTACCGGGAATTTATTCTGATCAATTACAAGAACAAAATGATGAAGCGGATTTACATCAAACCGAGTTTTTAATGGTAGATTCAAAAAAGGATTTAGAACATAAAGACGGGGAAATCACAAGCCCATTTTACTTTGCGCCGAATTTATTTGAAAAAGCTGGTTTGCAGTCAACGCCTTTTTATGAACTTTTATTAGATTTAGAAGATATACTGCCTGCTTTTGAACCGAGGATGTATGTAGATAATGATAAACAATTTCATGAAGAATTAAACTTAAATAAAAATCAACAAGAAATCTACCAAGATTATCGTTTGATTCAATACGATATTTTACAAGGTGAACAATATAGCTTAGAAAACGATTTTTTCAATTAAGTTGTTTCACACTTAGCTTCAATAAAAAATAATTTTATCATTTAAAACATGAAATCACGCCTTTTAATTTTTCTTTTACGACTATTTTTGTGAAACCCTAAGTAGAGGTGTGGATGTTTTTTGGATAAAAATTGTGGATAAAAAAATGGCTTATTTGGTTTAAAAACCAGTAAGCCATTTTTTTAGGAAAACATTTCGCGATGGGATAATTGTTCTTGGATAAAGGTAGAAATCCGACCTAACTTTTCCGATACTACTTTTTTACGTGTCAAAAAGTATAGGTTTCGTTCGCCAAAAGAATCCAGACGTTGGTAGGGTAAATTTTGTTCTAAAGCTAACTTAGAGACGATCGTTTTTCCTACATGATGCTTTAACAGCGCTAAAACCATCTCATGGTTATAGGTACGGATAATATTAGGCGTTAAATTGTTATATTTTAGATAATTTTCATTGATAAAACCTAGAGGAGAGTCGGTTTCAGGTAGCAACCAGTAGTCCGAGTCAGGATCTCCCGCTAGTACTAATTCATCTTTAGTGACGATATAACGATCAACTAGCTCACTACGTTCTGGTGTTTCGATCAAGCCAAAATCAACTTTTGCTTTTTCTAATTCTTGGACAATTTCTTTTCCTGACATGACGGGAAAACTAAAATTGACCATAGGGAAACGCTTGACCAAAATAGGCACGATTTTAGGAATTAAGTAGGTGCCACAAGTTTGAGAACTAGCCAAAACACAATTTTCACGATAACTTTTTTGCGTGTTTACATGCGTAATGGCGTCATTCCATTCCTCAATAATCTTTAAAATTCTAGGATATAAAAAATCAGCTTCTTTGGTGGGAAGGATTTCCTGTTTTCCATTGCGAATAAATAAAGTGACATTTAAATGTTCCTCTAATTTTCGAATTTGAGCGGACACAGTCGGCTGGGTTAGATAAAGACTGTTTGCGGTCTTGGTAAAATTATGGGTTTCATAAACGGATAAAAAAGCTTTTAATAAGTGAAACAAACCTTCACCTCATTTGCATAAATTTTAAAATTCATCTACGGCAGCTTGCCATTTTTTACAGAGTAATTGATAAATATTTTGAATTTCGTCATTAGTACCGCGTAATTCAAAATCAGCTAAAAAAGGGATGTCAAACTGTTCAGCGTACTGTTTAGCAGTTAAACAATATTGGTCGTTAAAATTTTTATTGCCGCTACCGATCACACCTAAACAAAGATTTGGATTATTTTTAAATTCGATATAATCCCGTAAACTTTCAGTTAAGATTTCCTGATCTCCATTATCGATGCCATTACCGCCTTCTAAATAAGTTGGAACAAAAGCAAAGAAAGGCTCAGTTTCTTCTTCTTCAGGTGTATTGTCGTCAATTTCTTTTGCGTGTATAATTAGATCATTACTATTATTTTTTTCTTCGGCAAATCGTTGGAGACGTTGCACAAAAGAACGCGTGTTGCCGGAAATAGATATATATACTACATTCATTGGATATTACCTCCTGGAGATAGTATAGCAAATATAAGTAAGCCTTGGAAAATATTTTTATAAGAAAGAGGGAATTTTATGATTCGTTTTGCCAAAAAAGAAGATCAACCCAAAATTGCTGAGTTAATATTAGTGATTTTAAAGGATATGGAGTTACCTTTTTTAAATAAAGTTGATGAACAAACCACTTTAAAAATTTTAGAAGAAGCGATGCAAGATCCTGATTATCGTTATGGCACTCAGCACGGTTTGGTGAATGAAGTAGATGGGGAAGTTGCTGGCATTGCTTTTGGTTATTTTGCAAGCGAAGAAGAAACTATCGATAGGAGTATGGAAAAAGTACTTGCCAAGTATAATGTAGCTGATCAATCTTTGTTTAGCGAAAAAGAATCTTTTGCCGGGGAATGGTATTTAGATACACTTTGTGTAGATGCAGTTTTTCGTGGGCAAGGGATTGCTATAGAACTGCTAGAGGCAACTGAGGATTTTGCTAAAAAAGAAGGCGCCAAGGTTTTAGGACTTTGTGTCGATCATGCCAATAAAAAAGCGCAAAGCTTATATGAAGATAACGGTTTTAAAATCGTTGGCGAACAAACCCTCAGCAACCATCCTTATCATCATATGCAAAAAGAGATTGATTCTTAATGAAAAAAGACAGGACCCAAACTAGAGGTCCTGTCTTTTCAATTTAGACTGTTGGATAGCTTAAGATCAAAATAAAAAGCCGCTTTCTTTTTTCGATTACGATTATATAACCAATAATCCATGATCGCTGCGACACAGATACAAGTAGGCGCATTATTTGGATTGGGAACCTCTAGCATATAATAATCGCCAGTTAAAAATACAGCTTTATTCATTTGCATGATTTCCTCGTTAAAACGCCGAATTTTATAATGGTGATTGTAAATATCTCCATAAACACTCCAATTTAATCTTGGAATGTAGTAAAAATCACCTGGCCAGTTAAAGATCTTTTGTAAGGTTCCTACTTTAGTATAGTTTTCATAAATTTCAAAGCGTTTGCCAAAAGTCCAACTAATCTGTTTAATACTAGCGACTAAGTTGCCGTTCATTCGATATAAAGAAAGAGCATCGCCTTTTGTACCCCAGCGCCCGACAAGTAAGAAAAGGGACTGTCCCTTTTCATCTGTCACAACAGTACGGGTAATATTACTTAGTTGCTTGTCTTGAATATAAAATTCTGGCATGCTCTTCACCTCCTTGTTTAAACAATCAAGGTGTTCGTGCAAAAAAGCAAAACACTATAAGTTTTCTTCAATAGAGCGATAAATCGCTTGGCCGACACCGGAAGCTACATTGGTATCGGTCGTATATTTGGCGTATTCTTTTACTTCTGGCAAACCATTGCCCATCGCAAAACTAACGCCTGCTGTTTGGATCATACTAACATCATTTAGATTATCCCCAATTGTCATGACCTCATCTAAAGAAATGCCCCGATCTTTTGCGATATGAGCGACTGCGATGCCTTTTTGTGCTAAGCGATGGTTGATTTCTAAATTATTTTGTCCAGATGAAGTGACAAATAAATTTTCAAAACTTTCATCCACGATACGAGCGGCAGGGCCTAAAAATGCAGCGCCATCTCTATGGAAACAAATAATTTTTAAGACGATAATATCTTCTTGATGCATCACTTCACGGATACTATCGACAAAATGGATAGGTAAAAACTCAAGCCGTGCAGTGGACATGGCGATTGCCATTTTACGCGTTAAATGGGGCATTGCTTCGGCGACTATTGTTGCAAAATTTTCAATCCGTCGTTCTTTACTTTGCGAAAAAGTTCCTTTGTTAGTTGAAATTTCACAGTAAATATCTTCTTTTTCTAACAGATCTAAAACTTTATCTGCTGTTTCTACATCAATCGGCTCCATAAACATAGAATTGCCTGCTTTATCAAAAACCTGAGCACCGTTAAGGGTAATCATCGCACATTCAATGCCTGCTTCTTTTAGTGAAGGAAGTGCTTCAAAACGGTTCCGTCCTGTAGCTACCATAAATTCCACCCCTTGTGTTTGGGCGTATTTAATTGCTGCTACGTTTTTTTCAGGAATTTGCATATTTGCATCAAGCAAAGTCCCATCCATGTCTGAAGCTATTAGCTTAATCATATATTTGTTCCTTTCATCCTAGGCAAGTAAAAATTCACGAAAGTCTACTCGTAAAATGACTTTACATTGCCGCTTCTTCTTTTTATACAATTTCAGTTTACCATATTCTTATTAGAATTTCTTAGCTAGAAAAAGTTTTTTAGTAAAAAAATACGTCTTTACTTGTAGCCAGATAATTTCTGAGATATCCTTAAAAACAAGGAGGATTTATTTCAAATGAAGACGATCATTAACAATAGTTGGCAAGATATTTTAGCTGACGAGTTCCAAAAGCCATACTATAAAGATTTACGTGAATTTTTAAAAGAAGAATATGCTAGTCAGAAAATTCATCCTGATATGTATCACATTTTTGAGGCTTTACAGATAACGCCTTATGAAAAGGTGAAAATCGTTATTTTAGGACAAGACCCTTACCATGGTCCAAATCAAGCCCATGGTTTATCTTTTTCTGTGCAGCCAGGGGTTAAAGTGCCACCTTCTTTACAAAATATCTATAAAGAATTAGAAAGCGACTTAGGTATTCCACCGGTAAATCATGGGAATTTAGTGTCATGGGCCAAGCAAGGCGTTTTATTATTAAATACGGTTTTAACCGTGCGAGAAGGCCAAGCCTATTCACACCGTGGAAAAGGTTGGGAACGTTTGACCGATAAAGTCATTGAAAAATTAAATGAACGCCAAGATCCCGTGATATTTATTCTATGGGGAAAGCCTGCACAAAAGAAAATTTCTATGATTGATACATCCAAACATGTAATTATTAAATCTGTTCATCCTAGTCCGTTATCTGCGCATCGAGGCTTTTTTGGCTCAAAACCTTTTTCTCAAGCCAATAATGCGCTGATTGCTTTAGGTAAAGAACCGATTGATTGGCAATTACCACAAAAAGTATAACAGATTGAAAGCCGTAATATAGCAGTTCATCTTTTCAAATCAAGCAAATGCTTAAAAGATGTTTTTTTTTACTAATACAGAAAGATACCCTGTTTTTTTCCGTTGTTATAGTGTATGATGAAGAGGTAAATAAAATCTGGAGGGAACTAATTCATGGAATTATTTGATAGTCTGAAATTTAGAATTGTTCGTCGCGGAATCAAAATCGCTTTTCCTGAAGCATCCGATACTCGTATTTTAAGTGCCGTTGCTCGTTTAAGAGGGGAAGAATTGATTGAACCCGTTTTGATCGGAAAGCAAAGTGAAATTGAAAAAGCAGCTGCTACTCGTGGAATTAATATTTCTGATATGACGATTTATGATCCGGACAATTGTAAGCGCTGGGAACAAATTGTAGAAGCATTTTTGGAACGTCGTAAAGGAAAAGCTACTCGTGAACAAGCAGAAGAAATCCTAAAAGATGAAAATTATTTTGGTACAATGTTGACTTATATGGGAATCACTGATGGTTTAGTATCAGGTGCAATTCACGCTACTGGCGATACGGTACGTCCGGCTTTGCAAATCATTAAAACAAAACCCGGTGTAAGTCGTACAAGTGGTGCCTTTTTGATGATGCGCGGAAATGAACAAGAAAAATATATCTTTTCAGACTGTGCCATTAATATTGCCCCTGAACCCAAAGAATTAGCAGAAATTGCGGTTGAATCAGCTAAAACAGCGGAAATGTTTGATATTGATCCCAAAGTAGCCATGTTAAGTTTTTCTACTAAAGGATCC
Source organism: Tetragenococcus halophilus subsp. flandriensis (assembly GCF_030161475.1). GTDB lineage: Bacteria > Bacillota > Bacilli > Lactobacillales > Enterococcaceae > Tetragenococcus > Tetragenococcus halophilus_C. The sequence continues at coordinate 67,485 of NZ_BSUG01000023.1, forward strand.
GCTCATGGCCCACAATCAGATGCTACGATCGAATCAACAAAATTAGCAAAAGAACTAGCACCTGATTTACCGATCGATGGCGAACTGCAATTTGATTCAGCTTATATCCAAACAGTAGCGCAACTAAAAGCGCCGGAATCTGATGTAGCCGGCAAAGCCAATGTCTTTGTCTTTCCTGATTTACAATCTGGAAATATCGGTTATAAGATTGCACAACGTTTAGGCAACTTCGAAGCGATCGGCCCAATTTTACAAGGCTTAAACAAACCGGTTTCTGATTTATCTCGCGGCTGTAATGAAGAAGATGTTTATAAGTTAGCGATCATTACTGCTGGTCAATCATTGATGAATTAAAAAAGTATTTTTTAAAGCTAAAAAAGTTGGTTGAAGTTAGCGCCGACTCTTTTAGCTTTTTTGAATTGAAGTACAATGAGGGAGTGTTTGTCTGTTTTACTCCCTCATTTTACAATCTCAGGGATTAAATCGGAAATTCTTTCCCCATCTTTTCAAATATAGCTAGTATTTTAAAAAAATCTTCTTATTTTGATAAAACATAGGGAGTGTTTTTGCTGGAACACTCCCTATGTTTGGTTTTTCAGGGATTAAATCATGAATTGACTCCCCATGTTTGAAAAGATGGAGAGTGTTTTGCTGTTTCATTATCTGATAATCCAAAGACGGACAATGTTCTGCTGTTTCATTATCCGATATCTCAAAGATGGAAAGCGTTTAGAAAGATTCCCTTTGTTTTTGCAATTATGCATTTTTTACCACTTAGCAGTAGACGGTAAAATCTTTGCCATTTTCTATTAAAGCAGCTATACTAGCTACTGATTGAAAGGAAGTGAAAAAGGTGATCACTTTACAAGATTTACAGGCCACAGAAGAATTTGCAACCATCATTGGCGAAGTAGCCAAAGCGGGCGATAATTTAATCTTGTCCGGAGACTTAGGCGCTGGTAAAACAACCTTAACCAAAGGGATCGCTAAAGGTTTAGGAATCGAACAAACGATTAAAAGCCCAACCTATACGATTATTCGAGAATATCCTAATGGCAGACTGCCTTTGTATCATATGGATGTCTATCGAATTGAAACAGGTGCTTGGGATTTAGGTTTAGACGAATATTTTGAAGGTGATGGCCTTTGTGTGATTGAATGGGGAAAACAGTTAGAAGATGCTGTGCCCTTGGATTATTTAGAACTTATGATTGAAAAAGATTCGGATGATGAAAATAAACGTGAAGTAGTATTGCAGGCATTTGGTAAGCAAGCCGAAGATTTCAAAAAAAGAATTGAGAACAGATGGGAGCTATAAAATGTCTGAAGAAATAGATGTTAACATCCGAGAAGCATTAGCCGAAGATGCTGAGCAAATCGTAAAAGTTTCGCAAGTTATCGGCAAACAAACGGAATTTCTAGTCATGGATGAGTACGGTATGGATTTGCCGATGAATTTATTAGAAAATCAGCTTGAAACAATTTACGAGAGCGATAAGCAGCTGCTTTTGGTCGCAGAAGTAGACGGACAAATCGTGGGAACTGCTTCTGTCAGAACAAGTGAAGAAAGTCGTGTTTCCCATATTGGCGAAGTTGGGATTTCCATTTTACAGGATTATTGGGGTATAGGCTTAGGGAGTGTCTTATTAGAAGAACTGCTTGATTGGGCCCAAGAAACGAACACGATCAGACGTTTAGAATTGACAGTACAAAAACAAAATGAACGAGCAATTCATCTGTATGAAAAATTTGGTTTTCAAACTGAAGCTGTATTAGAGCGTGGTGCTATCGGTGATGACGGACGATTTTTGGATGTATTGTTGATGAGTAAGATGATTGATCCTGCAAGCTAAATTGAATAGAGAAATGTGATTTCTTTACTCAAGAATTTGATAATGAGTAAAAGATTAGCAAATGCTTACTCAATATCTTGATAACGAGTAAAGAATCAATGATCCATTACTCAATCGAGTGGATATTGGCGTAAAAAGCACCTAGCCATCTTATTTTTAGCTAATATTGAGTAATAAATGACTAATTCTTTACTCAAAATGACAAAATTGAGTAGAGAATCAAATTTTCCTTCCTCAAAAACGCTAATAATAAAAGGCAAGAACCCAATGATGAGTTCTTGCCTTTATTTTGCCGTTACTAATTTTTTAAAAGGTTCAGTACCGAAATACTTTTCTTCTTCTAGTAAAATATTTGCGCAAGCACGACTATCAGCTAATGCGTCGTGATGATTATCCAGTGGAATATGCAAAAAGTCACACATTGTATTCAAGCGATGATTACTGATCTCAGGGTAAAGCTTGCGGCTTGTTTTGACTGTACATAATGATAAAAAACGGGCAGGTTCTAAGTCATAATAGTTTAGACAACCTGCTAATACGCTATTATCAAAACCGGCATTGTGAGCTACAACGAGATTATTTTCTTGAAAGTAAGGATGGATCGTTTGCCAAATTTCAGGAAATTTTGGTGCATCGACAACATCTTCAGGCCGGATGCCGTGAATTTGAATATTTTTCCAGAAAAACTTTGTTTCCGGTTTGATCAAGGTATAATATTCGTCTACGATTTGGCTATTTTTTACCATCACTAAAGCTAGTGAACAAGCACTGTGTCTTTGGTAGTTAGCTGTTTCAAAATCCATTGCGACAAAATTCATTTGATATTCATCTCCTATTAGAGGGTTGGTAGCAGCCAATTGATCCTTTTGAATACACCATTATATTTTAGCACCGATCCAGTTCTCCTTCAAATTTTCTGTCGTGAGAAAGTAGGTTATATAAGTTTTGTTTTAAACAAAAATAAGTTAATATAAAAGCAAATTAAAGTTTGGGGGATCAGAGATGAAGGTGGGCGTTTTAGGTCTAGGAAATATTGCGCAAAAAGCTTATTTACCTGTTTATACGCAAATGCAAGATCAAGCAGAGTTTTATTTTGCGACTAGAAATAAAGAAGTACAAAAAAAGTTGCAAAATGAGTATCACCTACAGCATATGAGTACTTATTTGGATGATTTATTAGCAGAAGGGATCCAAGCCTGTTTTATTCATACAGCGACCAAAACACATTATTCTTTGGTAAAAAAATGTTTAGAAAACGGTGTGGATGTATTTGTCGATAAACCTTTAAGTGAAGATATTGCAGAAGTAGAAGAACTATTAAATCTAGCCAAAAAGAAAGAACGAATCTTAATGGTAGGATTTAATCGTCGCTTCGCTCCTATGATAGAAAGATTGAACAAACAAAAGAAGCGCATGTTATTTTTGGAAAAGAATCAGGTATTCAATTCTGAAGAGACGGCCTTTGAAATTTTTGATGTTTTTTTACATTTGGTCGATACGGCAATTTATCTCTTAGATGATCCGGTTCAAACATTTTACAGTGATATTCGTGAAACTAAGCAATATTTAGAGACAGCTTTGCTTAAGTTAGAAACAAAACAATCGACAGCGATTTTGAGTATGGATACTAAAAGTGGAAGTAATCAGGAAAACTATCAAGTAACTAGCGAAAAAGGAACGCATCGTTTAACGCATTTAACAAAATATATCACGCAAAAAGAAAATATAGAGCAGGTGGAAACTTTTGGTGATTGGGAAAATACTTTGGTAAAACGCGGGTTCTATCCAATGGTTCAAGCTTTTCTTACCGCTTTAAAGACGCGATCAACGACGGATTTACATCAGGAAAATGTATACGATAGTCATAAAATTTGCGCGGAAATATTAAAACAAGTTGAAAAAAATAGAATGAGCTAAACTAGCAGTAGTCAGTTCGCTAAGAACGTGATAGAATGAGTAAGATGTTTGCAAAAAAGGAGAAATTCTCGGTGGATAAAGAAAAATTAGTACAACAATTTCCTGCGATTAATTTATTGATAGATGAACCTTTAAAATATTATACATTTACAAAAACAGGTGGACCAGCTGATGTTTTAGCTTTTCCGGAAACTGCTGAGGAAGCAGAAGAATTAGTTTTGTATTGTCGTAACCATGACATTCCCTGGCTAGTTTTAGGAAACGCTAGTAACTTAATTGTTCGTGATGGTGGCATCCGAGGACTTGTCATTATGCTTTTGTCGATGGATCAAATTAAAGTTACTGACGATACAGTTGAAGTACAAGCAGGTGCCCGCTTAATAGATACCAGCTATGCAGCGCTTGATGCGTCTTTGAGTGGTTTAGAATTTGCTTGTGGCATTCCTGGAAGTGTGGGCGGTGCAGTCTTTATGAATGCTGGTGCTTATGGCGGTGAAATAAAAGATGTATTTGCTTCTAGCGATGTTTTGATGCCAGATGGTACAGTGCAAACTTTTTCTAACCAAGATATGGATTTTAGCTATCGAAATAGTATCATTCAAGTTCGCCACGGCATTATTTTAAATGCACGCTTTTCACTACAAGAAGGACAGCATCATTTTATCAAAGAACGTATGGATGAGTTGACTTATTTACGAGAATCTAAACAACCCCTAGAATACCCTTCCTGTGGGAGTGTCTTTAAAAGACCACCTGGCCACTTCACAGGACAGTTGATCCAAGAAGCTGGTCTACAAGGATTACAATGGGGCGGCGCGCAGGTTTCTAATAAACACGCAGGTTTTATTATTAACCTAGATGGTGCAACAGCTACAGATTATGTAGAACTGATCGGTCATATTCAAGAAGTGATCAAAGAAAAATTTGACGTTGATTTGCAAACCGAGGTAAGAATTATCGGAGAAGAAGTCAATGAGACAATGATTGATAAAAACCAGAAATAGAAGTTAATTTAAGATATTAGAAGATCCATAGAAGTTCGCCTGTTTGTGCAAATTTCTGTGGATTTTTTTATTACCAGCATTCAAATAATAAGAAAAAAAGATTAGAAAAATTTAGAAAAAAGTGCTAATATTGTGTAAGAGTTAACAAGTTAGTGATTTGATTTTAAATATGCCCTTTATCTGATTAAATGGGATTATTTATTTCAAAAATGGGAGCGCTATCCTGTATGACATAATTACTTTAAATAATTTAGAAAAATTGAATATCGTGACTGATTTTTTTGTTCAAAACATCACATTAAGAAAATCAAAATTAATACAAGCTACAATTTTAAGGATTCATTATTTTTTATGATTATTACTGTCTATAACAGTCAATTGGATTGTTAAACATTTGTTGTGAGCAGGAAGAAGTGAATTGATGAAAGAAAATAATATTACGAAAGAATGAAATGATAGAAATACATAGGTGACTTATAAGGGAGGAAATAGAATGAGTGGGTTTATTATAGGGATTTTGTTGGGCTTTATTATGAAAAGAAGTCGTTTTTGTTTAGCGGGAAATTTACGTGATGCTTACTTAGAAAAAAAGCCCAAAGGTATTTATGCTTTTTTATTAATTATACTGATTACTAGTTTGATTTATTTTACTATGACTTTATCAGGAATTATTCCCGAGCGTCCTGAGCAAGAATCATTTTCTTTATTGGCTGCTACTATAGGAGGTCTTATGTTTGGTTTCGGTGCCATCTTAGCAAATGGCTGTGTGGTATCGTCATTATTAAAAGTAGGCGATGGACGATTAGCCGGCGTCATGTCTTTATTGAGTTTTGCGATTGTTGCTGCAGCAGGAACCCAAGGCCTTCTTGCACCCTTAGTAGGAAATATGCAAACAACTTTTGTTGTTAACGATCAATTGTTTGAATTGATACCGTTTCCAGTTCTTTTTATTATTGTTCCAGCTCTTCTTATCGTAGCGTATCTAATTTATAGAAATCGGAAGAAGGAGAAAAAGGCAATACAGCTACCAAGCCAGTTTTCAGGCATGCGTCACTTTCTTTTTGAAAAAAAATTAGATATACGTATCGCAGCGATAATAATTGGACTTTTAGCTGGATCAAGTTTTCTATTTAGCTATTTAACCGGTCGTTACGGCAGTATGGGAATTACTACATCAGTTGTCTCTTGGTTAAATATTTTCAGTCAAAATGTGAATGAGTTAAACTGGGCTAGCTTTTTTGTAGTAGGTATTATCGCAGGGTCTTTTATTTATGCCCTAGGAAGCTCAGAGTTTAGCTTTAAAGGAACTGATGGCAAAACCTTAGCTAAATCAACATTGGGCGGTGCAATGATGGGACTTGGAGCTATTGTTGGACAAGGCTGTTTAGTTGGTAACGGTATTATTGGCACCGCAATGTTTTCTCTAAATGCCTGGATCAACTTTGCTTTTATCTTAATAGGGATCTGGATTGGAACTTATGTATTTTACGTAAAACCATTACAAGAAATTAGAATTGAAAACAAGGAGGAAAAGGCTTATGTCAATTAATATTAATGCCAAAGGGCTAGATTGCCCACTACCTTTAATGGAACTAAAAAAGGCAATCAGTAAAAGTAGTAAAGGAGATGTTATCGTAGTTGAATTTACTTGTCCTGAAGCAGTGGAAAATTTGCCGAATTATTGTTCAGAAAATGACCATGAAGTTCTATCATTCGATAAGTTAAACACGTCTAGTTGGAAAATTATTGTGCGTAAATGAAGAGCTTTATTAAAATAGCCATACAAGATATTGTACGATAACTGCATTCATGAAAGTATTAGAAGATCCATAGAAATTCGCCTATTTGTTTCGAGCGAATTTCTATGGTATTTTATTTTTCACGGAAATTATATACCATTAGTGAATTTTGTCCTAGTAATTCGACATATCTTAAGCAAATAAGAAAAAAATTATTGACTATAAATAAGCATTGATAAATCTCTCAAGAGAAGTTTATCAATGCTTATTTTTAATTAATTATCATAAGTATCAAGGATTTCATTAAAAGCTTTTAGTAACGTTTCTTTTTTAGGGTTGCGCTCTATTTTTTGGAGAAACTGATTAATTTGATTATCATTTTGTTCGAATGGTTGAAAAAGTGTCGTTAAGTTGATATTTAATGCGTTAGTGATTCTTATTAGTGTGCTAAGTGTCCAATTACGTTGGCCTCTTTCCAATAAACCAATTTGGTCGGAAGTTAAATTGACTAACTCACCGACTTCTTGTTGTGTTAAACCGTTCATTTCTCGATAAGCTACAAGCTGTTTACCGATTTCTTTTTCTTGTCCTAACTTCATCAATATTCTCCTATATTTTGTTGACGATATTCATTTTAACTCGCGTATATTAATTACTAAATTAATTATAGGTTTTAGTATATTTTTTATACACAGATTAATAATAAGTTTTTTTAATAAAACATTGATTAAAAGTAATTTAAGAGTTACAATAAATTTGTGTTTTTAGTATTTAATTAATTATTAGTTTGTTTTTGAAAGCGCTAAAATTTTGGATAGGGGGAGTAACTGAATCTTGTAGGCTTAACCCAAGCTTTTTCTTTAGTTTAGGCTAAAGAAAAGTTTGGGTTTTATTTTTACTTTAAATAATAAGCGGAGGCGAGGAGGGTTTAATAATAATTTATAAATAAGAATATGAACTAATAAACAATAACTGATAATTAAAGGAGGTGAAAACATATAACATAGCTTTTCAAATTTTTAGGCATTAAGAGTATCAATTTCTAATGTTGCAGAGACTATTAACCAAGTGAAAATATTTATACGAAGGAGAAAAAGATGAACAAATTTAAAGTTGTAGCAACTACCGTAACTTTTGGAAAATTTAATAATGCGCCTGTAGAAAGATTAATAAAAGCAGGTTGTGAAGTAACTACTAATAAAAAAGGGAGGCCGTTTACTGAAAAAGAAATTATTCAAGAGTCAAAAGGAGCAGATGCATTAATTGTTGGAACTGATAAGATAACTAATAATGTAATTAATAATTTGGATAATTCAGTTAAAATTATTGCGAAACATGGGGTGGGTTTTGACTCAATTGATTTAGAATCTGCTAGAAAAAGAAATATTTTTGTTACAAACGTTCCTGGTGCTAATAGCAATGAAGTTGCAGATTTAGCTATTGGTTTTCTAATTTCATTAGCGCGAAATATACCAATTGGCAATAAAGAGGTACGCGAAGGGATTTGGAATAAGCGTGCTGGAATAAGCATGAAAAACAAAACGATTGGTGTAATTGGAACGGGAGCAATTGGTTCGGAAGTTATCAAAAGAACTATAGGTTTTGGTATGAAAGTACTTGCTTACGATTTAGTAGAGAACTCTGAAGTTGTTGAATTAGGAGCTGAATATGTCGATAAAGAAACGTTATTAAAAGATTCCGATTTTATTACATTACATGTTCCCGATACTTCTGAGACACACCATTTTATTGGAAAGAACGAATTAGAATTAATGAAGGAAAATGCCCTCATTGTTAACAGTGCTCGAGCAGGATTAGTTGATTATACTGCATTAGATAAAGCTTTAACAGAAGGAAGAATAATGGGATATGCTACAGATGATTTTGAGCAAGAACCAACACCATATTTAAATATATTTGAACATGAAAACGTAGTTGTTACTCCACATATTGGCGCTACTACAATTGATGCTAATTTAACCATGGGAAATGGTGCTGTGGATTGTGTATTAGCAATAAAAAATGATAAACGTCCACCTGAAAAAAATATAAGGAATGGAATGTAGATAGGTATGAATTTTTATAAAAAAGATCTTATTAAAATGAAAAGATGTTATACAGTTGAACCAGTACAAATAGACAAAAAAGACGGTTTTATATTTGCAAGTGATGGAGAAAATGGAGAAGGAGTCGCGCTTTTAGGAGATAATTTCGAAGAAAAGGAGGAACTTTGGAACGACGCTGGCGGCTGTATGAGCATTAAGCAAATACCAGGTAAACAAAATGAATTTTTAGCTATTCATGAATTTTACTTAAAAAAATCTCCTAGCTTGTCTAAAATCGTATGGATTAAAAAAAAAGATAATACTTGGATTAAAAAAGATTTAATACATTTTCCATTTATTCATAGAATGGATATCGTGGAAATAAACAATATTAAATTCGTTATTTTTGCAACGATATCTCATTTTAAAAAGAATAAAGAAGATTGGGAACTTCCGGGGGCTGTTTATGCATTTAAACTTCCTAATAACTATTTTGAGGATTTTTATATTAACCCAAAATTAATTTTTGAAGGATTATATAAAAACCACGGTTATTTTAATAATGGTAAAGGACAATTATATTTTTCTGGTGTTCAAGGTATAGTTGAACTTAATTTAACTAATTCTTATTTAGAAAACTGGGAAACTACTAATATTTATAATAGACCAACCAGTGATATGCTCCTGTATGATTTAGATAAAGATGGCAAAAATGAGTTAGTTAAAATTGATGATTTTCATGGTAATGCTGTGAGAATTCTTAAAAAAAATAAACAAAATGAATATGTAGAACAATATATTTATTCTAATGGAGCTGAAATCATTCATGGTTTATCAGTAATAGAGATTGGTGAAACCCCAGTAGTAATAGTAAGTGCTCGCAAAGGTACTGCTGAATTAATAGCTATACAATATGCAGACGGTGAGTATGTAAAAGAAGTAATTGATTCAGGATTCGGTCCAATTAATGTTACTACAGCAAATTTTGAAGATAAGATATACATTGGTGTAGCAAATCACACAACAGACAAAGCCACCATTTATAAATTAATTGATAGTTAGGTCTTCTATACTTACCCTTTTAGGAGGAAGGTATAACAAATCAAAAGGAGGATGTAATGTTATTTATCCCATCTATACTATTTAACAATGTTTTTGACCCTGTTTCTAAAGATGAAGCAGAAGTTATGAAGTACTACAGAGACCTATATAGTACTTATGAATATGAATCTTTAGAGACAAGACTGATATTTGATAAAGGGATCAGAAAAGAATTTGCTGAATTTGTAAGCGAAAACAACATCAGTGTAACTATCTGGTCAACTAGTAATTTAAATAATAAAAAATTATATCTAGCTGATCCAGATGAAGAAAAACGCCAAGAAGCTGTTAGTTATATGAAAAAGCTCATTGACTTGTCGGTTAAAGTGAATGCAGAATTCGTTGGTTTTACTAGTGGTAAAAAAATATTACCAGATTCAGAAATGGAACAACAGGTACAAAGTTTTGAGAAATCAGTTGTAGAACTAATTGATTACGTTGAACAATATGAACAAATTGAGCTTATGTTAGAACCCTTGGATACAGAAGCAGATAAAAAGTTTGTTGTTGGGAGTACAGATTACGTAGTGGATTTTTTTGAAAGATTAGAGAAACAGAATAAATTAAAAAAAATATCAGTATGTATTGATACTGCCCACATTATTTTGAATAATGAATGCGCTGCTAAAAGTATGGAAAAGCTAAGTAAATACTCACAGAGAATTCATTTAGCAAATGCTGTTTTAGATAGAGAAAACAAGTTGTTTGGAGATAAACATATTCGAATGGGTTCGCCAGGATTTTTGAATCAAAAAGTAGCCACTAAGTTATTAAATGAAGCAGCTAATTTGAGATTTAGATCTGAAAAAGTGTACGTGGCTATTGAAGTCCGAGGTCAGGAACAAGACAATTTGTTTAAATTGGAAGAAGAAAATCGAGAATTCTTACTTCTGTCATTACCAAAAAATAATATAGATAAATAACATGTGGAGGAAAAAAATATGGTAAAAAGATTAGAAATTTTAGTAGTTTGTGGAAATGGGGCAGTAACCTCAACTGTTGTGTTAAATAAAATAAAAAATGCTTTAGCACAAGAGGGAATACAAGCAAAGATTACGCAAAAACGTGTAGCAGAAGGAGCACAAGCGTTAGAATCAAAAAAATTTGATCTTGCGGTTTCAACAGCAGGCCAAAATTTTGCTCAGGATTCTAATGTTCCTGTTTTAAATGGCGTACCATTCTTAACAGGAGTAGGGCAAGAATCTGTAATTTCTAAAATTGTAGATTTAGCTAATAAATAAATTGAAAGATTAGGAGGACAGTAATGGGTTACTTTATGGGAATGTTTGAACAAATCATGGGAACGTTTGGTGCGGCAATTATTCTACCAATTTTTATCTTTATAGTTGAACTTTTGCTCAAGATTAAGCCAGGACAGGCATTTAAATCAGCTATTTATATTGGTGTAGGTTTGAATGGATTAATCTCAATATTAAATCCATACTTTTTAGGTGCTATGGGTGAGGCGCTTACCGAAATGATAACCACACAAGGTATACAACTCCCTTATATCGATACAGGGTGGGGTGTATTATCTGCTTTATCCTACTCTACAACGATTGGTGCGGCAATTATCCCGGTAGGGCTAGTCGTAAACTTTATACTTATTAGATTTAACCTTACAGATACACTCGACATTGACGTGTGGAATTATTGGCAGTGGGCATTTATTGGCACGTTAATTTTTTACCAAACAGGAAACTATCTAATGGGTATAACAGTCGCAATTTTGATGGAACTTATTTGTATTGCTTTAGCAGACTTTGCAGCGCCAAGGATGCAAGAATTCTTTGATTTACCAGGTATTTCGTTTCCACATGGATCATTGATCAGTGGAACCTTGGTGGCTATGTTTTTAAGATGGCCTTTGGAAAAGCTGGGTATATTTAAAATCAAATTGAATTCTGAGTCAATTCAAAAACGTTTTGGAGTTTTTGGTGACTCTGTGGTCGTAGGTTTTATTATTGCGTGTGTTATTGGTTTAATTGCTTATGTAGGTCAGTACGGCACAATGGAAACTTGGGCAAATATTTTAACTATGGGTATTGCAACAGGTTCTTTCATTTATTTATACCCTAAAGCGACTGGCGCACTTTTAGAAGGTTTTAATGTATTGAATGAGCGGGCACGTGACATAATCACGGCAAAAGGTGGAGATAGAGAATTAGACTTTGGGATGGATGGTGCTTTAGCGATTGGACATCCAGACACAATCACTACAGGACTGCTTTCAATGGTAATTACTGTCGCAATGATTTTTTTCCTTCCAGGTAATGAATTTTTAATGTTAGGTGATTTAGGAGTTACTCCATTTTTTCTAGCTGCAGGAACTGTCGCAGTCATGAATGGAAATCTTATTGCTTCAGTAATAACAAACATTGTTTCACTCGCAATTACTTTTTATTTTTCAACTTGGATATCACCTGTATTTAATGGAATTGCACGTCAAATTGGTGGTATTGATGTTGAAGCTGGATCTGCATTAGTAGGAGCTGATATTAGACCAGTATCAGGGGTCGCTTATTATTTAGGACAAAACTGGATTTTAATTATAGTGTCAATTATTGCTATATTGACTTTGATGAAATATGTACGGAATAATAATAAGGTACGTGAGATTTTAACGGGGCATAAATTTTCAGAGGAATAATAGAAAGCAATGTGTGGGAGGGATCACAGACATATGAATATACTGAATGATTACATGGATAAAGATTTGATATTTTTAGGTTTAAAAATTAATGAACAAAAAAATTTGTTAGAATACATGGCAAAAGAACTAAACCGTTCTGGAAGTGTGAATGAGAAATTTATTGAAAAAGTTATAGAAAGAGAGCAAGAATTTCCAACGGGGTTACAACTAGAGGACATTGGCGTAGCAATACCCCATTCGGATATAGACTATGTTTATATGCCTGCTGTTGCAATGGCAGTGCTAAAAGATACAGTAAATTTTTGCAGTATGGAAAATAGTGATAAAACAGTTCCAGTAAGTATAGTGTTTATGTTAGCAGTAAGTGATGGAAATAAGCAATTAGAATTACTTCAAGAAATAATGAGGATAATCCAATCAAAGACAGCGATAAAAAATATTATTAAGGCAAGCACAAAAGAAGAAGTCTTGAAAGCAATAAATTATTAAGTTTGAAAAAGGGAGAGAAGGTATTTTTGAATATTGTAGACTATAAGATTTATGCGGTTAAACCTCGTTGGATTTTTCTTAAACTTAAAACAGAGGACGGTCTAGAAGGTTGGGGAGAAATGGTCTCTGGTACAAGGACTGAAACAGTTATTCAGGGAGCTAAAGAGATGTGTAAACGAATTTTAGGAAAAAATTCAAACGATATTGAAAGTATTTGGCAGCGTTTATATAGATATTTTTTTAGAGGTGGCCCTGTTTCCATGACAATTATTTCAGGAATTGAAATCGCATTATGGGATATTAAGGGGAAAAGATTAGGGGTTCCCATTTACGAACTATTAGGTGGAAAAGTACGTGACTCATTAAAAGTTTATTCATGGATTGGTGGAGATCGACCTGACAATGTTTTGAAAGAAGCAAAAATAAAATACGATGCAGGCTTTAGCGCAATAAAAATGAACGGAACAGAAGAACTTCATTATATTGATACTTATAAAAAAGTTGACAAGATGTTAGAAAGAGTAGGGTTATTACGTGATTATTTTGGTAACGATCTAGATATCGCAGTAGACTTTCATGGGAGAGTTCATAGACCAATGGCTAAAGTGCTAATGAAAGAGTTACAGCCATATCGTTTAATGTTTATTGAAGAACCAGTATTGCCTGAGCATAATGAAGCTTTAGTGAATTTGTATCAATTTGCTCGTATGCCTATTGCGACAGGAGAAAGACTTTATACAAGATGGGCATTCAAGGATGTTGTTAGTAAAGGAGTAGCAGATATTATCCAGCCCGACGTCATTTTAACAGGTGGAATATTAGAAATAAAAAAAATAGCAGCGATGGCTGAAGCTTATGATTTTGCTGTTGCTCCCCATGCTCCATATGGCCCGATTGCGCTTGCAGCAACTTTTCAAGTGGATGCTTGTACGCCTAACGTATTTATTCAAGAACAAAGTTTAAATATTCACTACAATAAAGGTAAAATAGATTTATTGGATTTTGTTAAAAATAAAGAAATTTTCACCTTTAGAGACGGGTTTGCTAAAGTTCCACAATTACCTGGTTTAGGTTTAGAATTAGAAGAAGATTTAATTCGTGATGTTAGTCAGGAACATTTAAACTGGACGAACCCTTTGTGGAAAAACTATGATGGGACCATTGCTGAATGGTAGTTAAATTAAAAAAGGGATTTATTTACTATCATATTATTTAGTATAGGAAGGAGTAACAACATGGATGAACTAGAGATTATTTCAATAATAAAAAAAGAGAAAATATGTTCGATAGTTAGAGGGATAGAGGAAGAAAAAATTGAGAAAATTGCTCAAGCTTTGTTCAAAAGTGGGATTAAGCTAGTGGAAGTAACGTTTAATACAATTGGAGCTAGTCAAATGATTTCCTATCTTACAAAGCATTATAGTAATAAATTCTTAGTAGGTGCAGGAACAGTTTTAGATTCTGAAACAGCGAAAACGGCAATTGAGGCAGGAGCTAAGTTCATCTTAGCACCAACATTGAACATAGAAGTTGTTAAATTATGTCTAAGATATAACGTTGTGCCTATTCCTGGAGTGGCAACAGCAACTGAAGCTCTGACTGCGTGGGAAAGTGGCGCTCGAATGGTAAAAATATTTCCTGCTGGGGTTCTAGGAGCAAACTACATTAAACAATTAAAGGGGCCTTTACCACAACTTTCTATTATGGCAGTTGGTGCTATCAATAAAGATAATGTTCGTGAGATGTTTGATGCTGGAGCAGAGAGCATAGGTATAGGAAGTGAAATTGTTGATGAGAATAGTGTAATAAATAATGATTTTGGAAGCATTACAGAAAAAGCGAAAAAAATAAAAAGTCAAATAGGATAGCGGTTATTGTCTGAATTAAAGTTATCGTAGCCCAGAAACTTTTGATTAATAAATTATCCGAATTGTTAAAATTACTCCTACAAATTTAGCAAGTTATTGTTGTAAGTTCAAGAAAAGTAGCGAGTTAAATCAAACACAGTTCGGATATTATTGTACCTTTTTTGATAAATATTTATTTAATGGATTTTATATGAAAATTAAAATAACTACAGAATAATACAGTTATGGAAATGGGCTTTCTTTCAATAATATGGATGTTTAATTTTTACACATAAAAGCTAGAAATAAGATAACATAGTCGTTTAGTATTTTTGGATTATAACCAGTGTACTTGAGTAGTTTATTTAGTTTATATTGTAGTGAATTTTTGTGGATAAATAATTTTTCAGCAGATTTAGACAGACTTTTATTCATTTCACCATAAGTAAGTAAAACCTTTTTAAGCTCCTGGTATTCTGATTTAGGTACATTGTTTAAAATCTTTGTATTGAAAGTTAATTTAGTCTTATTAGTTAAATTTGAAAGTAAAATCCCAATGTCCATGTCATTATATTCAAATAATGATTGTTTAAAGTATAAGAGATTCCAATTTAAGGTTTCTGAGGCTAGATGAAAGGACTCTTTGGCTTCTTCTTCCGAATGACTAATAGGACCAATACCAAAACAACACGTGTCACCAATGGAGTAAGTAATTTTATTAGCTAATAATTCTATAGAATGCTTAATTGTTTTATAATTAGATAACTGTACAAACAAATATATCCTATTATTCAAAATGATATATTTATATTCTGGGGCAGCTACGAATTCTTGATCTAAAATACGATATATTTCTTTGTAATGAAAATTAGTCAATTCTGTAAACTGACCAACGATCGAAACGTGAGGAATAGAATAATCATAACTAAAATGTTCAAAATTTTCGGAAAAGTATGAATTACTATTGGATGTCAATAGCTTTTCTATAATTTGGCGTGACCGTCTCCTCCTTTGTAAGATATCGTCCTTAATGAAATCCTCTCTAATTAATATCTCAGTCATTTTTTTTAAAATTTCACCATACTTTATAACTTTTTCCTTTTCACCAGTAATCCCAATAACACCTATAACTTTTTCTCCAAAATTTATAGGTACGTTAATTCCTTTTTTACTACCGCTGTACTGCTTATTATTCTCGATTACAATGGGGAATTGATTTTCTATAGCTTTTTTGGAACCAGCATGAAAATTGCCGATTCTTGAAGGATCTGTACTTGCGATAATAATGGATTTACTATTCATAAAGTTAATTTCTTGGGACAAAACGTTTTTCATTTGTTGCACGATTTCTTGAGCAATTGAATGAGATATTTCCAATTTAAATCCCTCTCTTCCATCATATTTATAATTATAGTTATTATTTTTGTTCTGGAAACCAAATTATATACTTAAAGAAATAGTTCACATACTATAGTAAGCGCATTCGCAATTTAGTAGTATTGTTTCAAGTAATATTATAGAAGAAAACAAAAGAAATACAAGACTTGAATTAGATTCATCTTAGTACTAAGGAAAGTTATTATTTAGTCCACTATCTGAAAAATTCTAGTATTTGTTTTTTATAGAAAAAAGCTAGTAGAAGATATTGGAAGGTAATAAGTTAATTAAACTTATATAGTTGAAAGAGGGTGATAGAAATTAACTTTTCGAAAAATGGATAAGCGCTGAAGAACTTAGATATTAAAAAATTGTTAGTTTTGTTAGCGTTTACTAAAATAAGTGAGGAGGGTAAATATGAATATTATTATTGCACCAGATTCATTTAAGGAAAGTCTTTCAGCTTTAGAAGTGACTAACGCTGTTGAAGCAGGATTTAAGGAAGTACTACCTGATGCAGTATATAAAAAAATCCCTATGGCCGATGGAGGAGAAGGGACTGTCCAATCTATTGTTGATGCAACCGATGGGAAGATTAAAGAGTTGAAAGTAAAAGATCCTTTAGGTAATACAATTGATGCCTTTTACGGTCTTTCCGGTGACGGACGTTTAGCAATTATTGAAATGGCAGCTTCATCGGGTTTAGATAAAGTACCAGAACAATTAAGAAATCCATTAAAAACGACCACCTGGGGATTTGGCGAATTGATTTCTGATGCCTTAGATGAAGGTGTGGAAGAACTTTTACTTGGAATTGGTGGAAGTGCGACTAATGACGGTGGCGCTGGGATGATTATGAGTTTAGGAGGAAGATTGCTAGATGTAGATGGTCATTTAATAAAACCTACAGGAGAAGGACTTGAGCAATTAGATACTATCGACTTAACACAATTACATGAAAAAGTTAAGGACGTTACTGTTAGAGTTGCTTGTGATGTAAATAATCCTTTGACGGGTGTAAATGGTGCTTCGTATATTTATGGGTTTCAAAAAGGAGGAACAACTGAACAGGTTGAGTATTTGGACCAAAATTTAACACACTTTGCAGAAGTAATCAAAGATGCATTTGATATGGATGTTCAATACATACCTGGCGCTGGAGCTGCAGGAGGTTTAGGCGCTGGCTTATTAGCTTTCTTAAATGCCAGCCTTGAGCCAGGAGGAAAATTGGTCGTAGATTTGCTCGATCTTCCTAAAGCTATTGAAAATGCAGACTTAGTTATAACTGGTGAAGGTGGTATAAACCACCAAACCGTTTTCGGTAAAACTCCCGTTGCGGTTTCTCAAATTGCAAAAGAAAAAGAAGTTCCTGTAATTGCTATCTGCGGAGTTGTACTAGACGGATATGAAGCTACTTTCGATGAAGGAATTAATGCTGTTTTTAGCGTTATATCTAAATTATCAACTACTAAGGAAGCATTACTAGATGGATATAGTAATGTAAAAACAACGGCTCGAAATATAGCTGCAGTAATAAATTTATTTAAAAAGTAAGGAGATAACTATGAAAATTTTACAAACTGTACGTAAGATACCGGGAGGGATGATGGTTGTTCCTTTACTTCTAGGAACAGCTGTAAATACTTTTTTTCCGCAGTTTTTTGAGGTGGGCGGTTTTACTGAGGCTTTATTTAAGACTGGATCTACCCCTATTCTGGCAGTATTTTTATTTTGTAATGGTGCACAAATTTCATTAAAGGAAGCAGGTCCTTCATTAGGAAAAGGTACAGCGCTGCTATTTTCTAAACTTGTTGTAGGTGGTATACTCGGTATTGTTGTTAATTATTTCTTTGGGGCAGCTGGTTTATTAGGCATTACTCCGTTAGCTATTATGGGATCTCTAACGAATTCTAATGGTGGTTTGTATGCGGCATTAGCATCAGAATATGGAGACGCATCCGATGTAGGCGCTGTATCTGTTGTTTCTTTAAATGATGGCCCGTTCTTGACGATGATGGTTTTAGGGGCGAGTGGGATTGCTTCTATACCTTTTACAGCATTGATTGCTACAATTATTCCTATTTTTATTGGTTTTGTTTTAGGTAATCTTGATAAAGATATGGCTAAATTTCTGGCCCCTGGGACTGAGATGATTATCCCATTTTTTGCTTTTCCACTAGGTGCAGGTTTGAGTTTTGGGCAATTATTTGAAGCTGGAATTTCAGGAATCATTTTAGGGTTAGCATGTGTAGTTCTTACTGGAATTGCAGGATATTATACGTTTAAGTTAATTCGAGCAGATAATCCGCAAGTTGGAGCTGCTATTGGTACAACAGCGGGAAATGCAGTTGGGACGCCTGCAGCATTAGCTGCTGCTGACCCTTCATTAAGCGGTATAGTTGGAATTGCCACAGCGCAGATAGCTGCAGCTATAATTGTTACCGCTATATTATGTCCTGTGTTGGTAAATACTGTAAGTAATTGGGAAAAAAGAAAACAAGCAAAGAATTGAAAACTTTTTAGAGGAAAAATGATGATGTTAACATCATCTAGCTGGTTGGCTATAGAGGTAACTTCACAGAAAAGAAAGACGATAAATTACTGAAGATAAAGAGAAATTTCTAAAGAGGTTGCTTGTATTCTATTATTGAAGTCGGTATCGCTTTTTTCCAACTAGCATAGAAGTAAGAAAGGTGTATGGAAGAATGGTCTTTGAAGATTTAGGAGAAAGTAAAGTAGATATTTCTAGAAGTAAAATTAAAGGGTTTCCAGAAATTATTTATGGAGAATACAAAACTGCTGAGCAAATTAAAAATATATTGGAAGTGTTAGCTGAACACGATGGAAAAGCTTTGGCTACTAGAGTAAGTTATGAAAAATGGAAATATATAAAAAAGTATTTCCCTCAATTTCAGTATCATGAAAGCGCTCAAATGATCACGTTTGAAGATAAACCTTCTAATAAGCTACCCGGAAAAGTTCTTATAATTTCTGCTGGCACTTCCGATTTTCCTGTTTCAGAAGAAGCGAAAGTAACAGCAAAATGGATGGGATGCAAAGTTGAAACAATATATGACGTTGGTGTAGCAGGAATTAGTAGACTTTTATCTTATCTTAATAAAATTAGGGAAGCCAATATAATAATTGTAGTCGCTGGTATGGAAGGGGCATTGCCATCAGTAGTATCTGGTTTAGTAAATACTCCTTTAATTGCTGTTCCAACTTCAGTAGGATACGGAGCTAACCAAGGAGGAATGACTACAATGCATGCCATGTTAACGTCATGTTCTTCAGGCTTAAGTGTTGTTAATATTGATAATGGTTTTGGAGCAGCTTATCAAGCCGCTTTGTTCTTAAATCAATTCAAGGAGATGACAAAAGATGAGTAACTCTTTATTTATTGATTGTAGTTTTGGGATTTCCGGAGACATGATGCTTTCAAGTTTGATCGATTTAGGGGCAGACATTGACTATGTCAGAAATAAAATAGCTAGCTTGCCAGGAATTGATAAATTTTCTCTTGCTGTGGAAAGTAAGAATGAACATGGAATTATGACGAAAGAATTAAAACTCAATTTTTTAAATAGAAATACTGATGCTATAAATCAACATGAACATCATCACAGAACAAATAAAGATATTATTCAAATGATTGAAGATTCCGAATTACAGGAGCGAGAAAAAAAACGTAGTATTTCTATTTTTAATGCTATTGCTCATGCTGAAGCAAAGATTCACGGTCTGCTTGTATCAGAAGTCCATTTTCACGAGGTAGGAGCTATGGACTCAATTATTGATATAGTAGGAACATGTGTAGCACTTGAAAGTTTAAATATTGGAAAAATTATCGCAAATAAAGTTCCAACTGGACATGGTTATATCAATATAGCCCATGGTCTTTATCCAGTTCCAGCTCCGGCAACAATGGAAATTTTAAAGGGGTTGCCTTTGTCTGAATTTACAGCTGAAGGAGAATTAACGACTCCAACTGGTGCAGGTTTTCTTAAAGCTTTAGTTGATGAATTATCTGATTCTATTAATGGTGAAATTGTTAATATTGGTTACGGAAAGGGAACAAAAGAGTTTAAACATCCAAATATATTAAGAACAATGATACTTAAAGAAAAAGTAGATAATTCTGAATTAGTAAATACTATCGAATGCCAAATTGATGACTGTACTCCTGAAGAACTTGGATATTTATTTGAAATTTTGACTAATAATAAAAAAGTTCTTGATGTATATTTTACTAATGTCATGATGAAAAAAAATCGATTAGGTACATTGGTTACAGTTTTAGCTTATCCACAAAATACTGAAGAGATTGAAAAACTTTTGTTAACTCAATCTACAACATTCGGGGTAAGAAAAAACGAATACAAGAGAGTAGTACTAGATAGAAGCTTCGAAAATATAGAAGTATATGGAGAAACGATTAAAATGAAGCTTGCTAAATTAGACGACGAGTTATTAAAAGCGATTCCAGAGTATGAAGATATAAAAAGTGTTGCAATGAAAACTGGAGTGCCAGTTCGGACAGTGTACGAAGATATTGTAGTTAAATACAAGCAAATAGATTTTAAGGGTGAGAGCTAGTTTATGGACTACAAAAGCAAATTGTTTAATTTAAGATCGATTTTGGAAAAAATGGAAAAAGTTATCATTGCATATTCAGGGGGTGTTGATAGTTCTTTAGTTCTAGCGGTTGCCTTAGATGTGTTAGGAAAAGAAAATGTTTTATCTGTTGTAGTTGATTCTGACTTACTTGTTGATGACGAGTATTCTGAAGCAATCAGTAATTCGGAAAGTATTGGAGCAAACACCAAAGGGATTTATTTAGACGAATTAAGCGTTCCGGAAATTAGAAATAACGAACCCTCAAGTTGGTATTATAGTAAAAGACTTTTATATGAAACTTTAGACGAACTCAAAGTAAAGCATAGTTTTTTTTATGTGGTTGATGGAATGATTATGGATGATACTTTTGACTTTAGACCGGGTTTAAAAGCAAGAGACGACTTTCATGTCAGGAGCATTCTTCAGGAAGCTGATTTTTATAAAACAGATGTACGTTTAGCTGCAAAAGAATATGGTATTCCAACGTGGAATAAGGTTCCATCTTGTAGTATCATCTCGAGGTTTGAATATAATGATAAATTAACAAAAGGCAGAATTGAACGTGTAAAAAGTGCAGAACAGTATTTAAAACAATTGGGTTTTAGTGTTGTCCGTGTAAGAGACCATAATACGGTGGCAAGGATTGAAATAAAGAAAGATGAATTCGACTATTTTTTCAAATTATCAGAAAAAATTGAAGACAAGTTGTTATCTATTGGTTATTCTTTTGTAGCGTTAGATATTAAAGGTTACTCGTATGGAAAAATGAACAGATTATTATCAAATGAATAAAAATATATTTTGGGAGGAATAATAAAGATGGTAAAGCAAAAAGTATTGTATGGTAAAGGATACTTAGATTTTGAAATAGCGGATGATAGAGTTGG